>CAYOVH010000001.1:0-61655 GCA_964407405.1 uncultured Candidatus Saccharibacteria bacterium
CCCCCTGTTTTGGCAAGGGGGAGATACAGTTACAAAATAAAAGTGGCCCCTAGGAGACCGCGAGATCTTCAGCAATAAGTAACCAAAAGCTAGAGGGGTACTCCGTTGCACATATTTATCTGCGAACCGGTTGCGCCCGACTCTACGACATCACTACCACTTGGCTGGCCACCCAGGCCGATTGCCTTGATTTTCTTGTCTGTCGCACTATACCAATATATCTGCGCGCCGCCGCTGGAGCATGCCCTATATCCGATCTCTTTCTCGTTAGCTGGTAGATCAACAAAAATACTATCGTCAATCTCTGCCTCACTAATATCGGCGAACCAATTACCAGAGTAAGGGTAGTGACCTTCTATCACATTGTATGCCTCTGCCTTTTGCTGCACCTGTGATGCCAGATTTTGCGCCGCTGAACTCTTTGCCCTACTTTGAATACCGCTATAGGCAACTACGCTAATGGAAGCAAGAATAGCGATGACTACGATGACAACTAAAAGCTCGACGATAGTAAAACCATGTACCTTTTTTGACGGGGCGAACATAAGCATCATTATAGTCTTCCTTTTGATGCTTAGCAAGAATACTAGTCCATGTAGCGTGTCGAGCCGAAAGGAATCTTTTCTTTGACGGCCAAATCGGTACCAAGTGTATCCGCTGAATGGATGGCATGTTTGCCATAGCGACCGTTGATCTCGTCAACCATTGACGTGATCGCCCGCTCGCGTGCCAGCTCATCACCAAATAGCGTCAATTGCGTGTCCTGATCGGCTGGCTCGAGCCCGTAGCATGTCACGGCAATCATTTTGATACCATCTGGAGCTTTTTCGAATAGCTTTTTAGCATGGGTATAAATCGCTTCGTTGCTAAAGAAGGGAAGGGCTGTCATATGCTTGGCATGCCAACCGCCATAATCATAGGTGCGCGCATACACCATGACACCGCGAGCCACCATGCCTTTTGAGCGTATCTTGCGACCAGTCTCTTCACATAGATTATGGAGGCGCCGAAGCACCGCATCATATGGCAAGCGATAGCCGTCCATGACGAATTGTCGTCCGGCTGACCGCAAAGGAAAATCCCGCTTGTCCACTTCCCAACCACGCAGACGCTGATGCCAGCGTGTGCCTTCGATACTTTTAAAGACCTGGCGGTGCAGCGTCACTTCGTCCGTGTCGAGAAATTCGAGCGGTGTCGTAATCCCAAAGACTTCCAGCCGCGTATGATAGCGCCTAGCTATACCCGTTAAATCCTCGAGCTCTAATCCGGCAAGTGTGTGGCGCAGATTCTCATGGGTAATTACGTCAAGTCCGTCCGGTTTGTGTAATGAGGCAGCCGTCTTGGCCAAGAAGCGATTTGTGGCAATACCGATGTTGCAATTCATCGCAGACCCGACCTCATCCCAGAGCCGTTGTTTGATCTCCATACCAATATCCCGCATGTCTCGCCCCCGGATTGCGGTCGTACTTTCCGAAAAATCAATTACCCCCTCATCGATGCTTTTCATGCGCACATGCACCGAATAATCGCTCATGATTCGCATTAGCTGATGATAGACATAGCGATACTTTGGCGGATCGCTCTCCAGGCCCACCAGATCAGGGCAAAGCTTTTTGGCATCTTTGAGACGCATACCGAGCTTTACGCCCATAGCTTTTGCTTCATAGCTCGCCGTCACGATCATAGTGTGCTCAGTGCGTCGATTGACAATCGCCACCGGCCGGCCACGCAGCAACGGCCGGGCTTGCTGTTCGACGGTAGCAAAACAACTATTGAGGTCAATGTGCATAATAGTAGGCACATCAGTATTCACAAAGCTATTTGACATAATAGCAATAATCCTTGTAAGATATGTTAGTCCTGTAGCTATGATCTAAGGAAGTGCTATGAAGTTTGCCATCGCACGTGCCGGGCAGTGGTTTTTCGGAACGCTGATCGTCTTGGGAGTCATACTGGGACTTACCGCACCAGACGGCAAGAGCGACGTCGATATGAGTGCCGCCGATCTGAAGATCGCAGCACTGTTCAACGTGGGAATCGCGATCCTGATCGCCGGAACTATCTTCTTCAGGACCTGGCGCAACGTTGAAGAGCGCAGACTCGAAATAGAGCTCAAGCGGCACAACGAAGAGGACACGGTGCGATGAAATACACGCGCCATGGGGAGCAAGAGCGTTGGCAGCTGCCGACCTCTTGCTCCCCCGATTTATTTCTGGCAAGGTCATATACGATCACCCTCCATGGTCAGCCGCCACGTCAATCGCTCGCTATCAAACTCCAGCCGATAATCAGCCGTACCGTCTGTCACGTCAAATATATGGACAGTTCGCGCACCTTTCATGCTCGGATGACGCAACCCGATCTCAATGATCACAACTTCCCGACCATTTTTCCGTCGAAATTTTACCGGCTCACACATCGTCCGGCCTGGTCGAAACATCGCCAGTACCTCTACTTGTTCATTCAAAAAGACTTCATCATTCATAGGCCATACTTTCCTCTTCGTTAGCGAACCTGCCTTCGTGTTGGCTTTAACAAGAAAGGGCAGTGCTCTTTTCTTGAAACGTATGATTGGTCGCCCGTCTTTTTGCCCGTTTCGTTGCAAAAATCCGTAGACGATATTGAATGATGAACTTGGAGGGACGCTTTGACTTTCGGAGAAGTCCAGTGTGTATCACAAGTCTTTCATTCATTATAGCACCTCAGCAGACTGGAAAAAACTACTCCCATCTGTTAGAATTTCCTAAGTGATCCAAAACACGGCAGCGTAGCTCAGTTGGTTAGAGCGTAGGACTCATAAGCCTAAGGTCACAGGTTCAATCCCTGTCGCTGCTACCAAAATTATCAAAAACGGACATCTGGCATCGGATGTCCGTTTTGCTTTTGGCTAGAGCTTCACAGCACGATCTGATCAAGTGCCGAATTTGCCAGCTTTGCACTGATAAACGCTTGTAGTGCCTCCGAGTCGCGCGGCTGATTCCAGCTTGCTTCAGCTTCATTAATAGGGGCTGGTTTTATATCAAATTTATTTGACTGCATAGAGATGCATCTCCTTGTTTGTTTTTGTTGATATGTCTACTACTATATAAGCATAAAAGCTTTAAAAAATCAATAGCTATACCATATTTTGTCGACAAAAACGCCCTTTTCTATCATTTATGTGCTGCTTATGGTATAAATTAGAGAGGGAATATAAGGAAATAAACATGAACAATCTTGATTCGTTCGCAATTATCGCCGTCACCGGATTGATTCACGCGAGTTTTCAGCTAAGTGTTAGCGTACTGACATTGCTGTCTTCTCATACCATCGGTCGTAAGCGCTCTCAGGCGCGCTTGCTCACGCTGACGAATTCATTCACGCTCGGCGTAGCGCTCATGACGACATTTTTGCTCTCGTTTGCTGCCCTACTCGGATCAGCCCTCATTCATGAAGCACAAGATGGCCTCCTCATCTGGACGGTTGCTTGCGGCTTGCTCGGCGGCGTCGGACTAGCCGTCTGCCTCTTCTACTACCGAAAAGAAGCTGGCACTACGCTCTGGATCCCTCGCGGTATGGCACGGTTCTTGACCTCGCGCACCAAGTCGACCAAAAATCCTACTGAAGCCTTTGGGCTCGGTCTTATAAGCGTACTTGCCGAGCTGCTCTTCGTCTTTGCACCGATCATTGCCGCGGCGCTCGTTCTCATACAGCTTGAGCCTGTCTGGCAGCTCGTCGGCATCGCACTCTACGTAGGCACTTCGCTCCTCTCGCTACTCATTATCAATATTCTGGTCGGAAGTGGGCATAGCATTAGCCGTATTCAACGATGGCGCGAATCAAATAAACGTTTTTTGCAATTTGCCGCCGGCAGTGGATTGATCATTCTCGGCATATATCTCTATGTTGACCACGTCGTTAGTATCTCAGCATCAACCGCATTGAAAGGAATTCTATGACCTACGTCATCAAGAGAGCAGGCAAGCGCAAGGCTGAGGAGTTTACTCAAGACAAGCTCCACACCAGTGTTCGTTCAGCCTGTCTGAGCGTTCGTAGTCCGGAAGGTGAAGCAGAAACAATCGCTGCACGTGTCGGTGATACCGTCTTGCACTGGATTAATACCAAGCCGTCCGTCACATCGCACGACATTCGTCTCGTTGCCGCGCGGGCGCTAGAGTCTTTCCATCCCGAAGCAGCCTATTTATATCAAAATCATGAGTTAGTTGTCTAATACAAAAAGGAAATCTATATGGCACGAAAACCGACCTTCGACTATGACCTGATCGTTATTGGTAGCGGCGCAGCAGGCAGTCCAGCTGCGACGATCGCTGCGTCAGCAGGCAAAAAAGTCGCAATCGTCGAGGCTGAAGTATTCGGTGGCGAGTCGCCAAACTGGGGAGATATCCCTGTCAAATCTCTTCTTCATGCCACTCAATTGTACGATGAGGCTCGTCATGGTGCTCGCTTTGGCTTGCGTTCGAGTACGCTCGGCTATAATTTTCTCAGTCTAAAAAACTGGAGAGATGTCGCCGTAAAGCGCACTGGTGCGGCTGACAATCGCAAATATTACGAAAAGCAGGGGATTGATACATTTCACTCCACTGCCCACTTTCTCAGTCCGCACGAAATCAGCATCAGCCGTCGGCATCTCTCAGCTCGCGAATTTGTGATCGCTACCGGGTCTCACTGGGAGCAACCAAATATTCCCGGTATTGAGCACATCAAATACTACACGCCAAAAGACATTCTCTCGATCACCCGCCCGCCAAAGTCATTGCTGGTGATAGGCAGCGGCTCGGCTGCTGTTGAATTCACCCAGCTTTTTGCCACGCTCGGCACCAAAGTCCACTTGGTTGAAAAAGCTTCTCGAATCCTGCCGGATGAAGACGAAGAAGCTGGCATACTCATGGAGCGTCTCCTGCACGAAGACAAAGGAGTCAATATT
The DNA here is from genome assembly GCA_964407405.1 of uncultured Candidatus Saccharibacteria bacterium. Lineage (GTDB taxonomy): Bacteria > Patescibacteriota > Saccharimonadia > Saccharimonadales > Saccharimonadaceae > JASLCR01. The sequence goes on from CAYOVH010000001.1 coordinate 4,925, forward strand.
CTCACCCAAAGCCGCATCCTAGCCTTACAAAAAGATGGTCTCGGTGTTCGTGCCACCATATCTCGAGGCGGCGTCGAAAAGTCCTTACGTGTCGATGAGATACTCGTCACCACTGGTCGCACGCCGACAGTCGACATCGGCCTCGAAAACGCCAGCGTTGCCTATACACCAAAGGGAATTGAAGTCGATGATTTCCTCGCGACCAGTGCCCGCCACATTTATGCCGCCGGAGATGTACTTGGCACCAAAAAATACCTCCACACTGCCCTTCTCGAAAGTCGCATCGTCGCTCACAATATGCTCAACAAGCAAAAGAAAACACCCGACTACGAAGCAATCCCAAACATCACCTTCACCCATCCGGGTATCGCTTCGGTTGGCCTGACAGAAGACGACTGCATCAAGCGCGACCTGGATATCAAGACGTCGCTCGCGCCGCTCAATATGATTCCGCGGTCGAATACAAGCGACTTTCGTGACGGCTTCGTTAAACTGATCGCCAATCGCTCTGGACAGTTGATCGGAGCAACGATCGTTGCTCCGCATGCGGGAGAAATGATCCACGAGCTAACGCTGGCTATCAAAAACAATATCTCTCCTGCTGAAGTTGCTGCGACCCCTCACGCCTTTCTGAGCTGGAGTGAAGCCGTGCGCATAGCAGCAGCACGACTCGCCTAATATTACCTGCTGAACTCCATATCGAATTTTGCTGAAAAAACCAAAATTTTAGATTAGGCCCCCTATTTACAGAGTGCTGCCAACTAAAAAAGACTCCGAGGAATCTTCGAAATCTTTCTTGGTTGCGGGGGCAGGATTTGAACCTGCGACCTCGTGGTTATGAGCCACGCGAGCTGCCGGGCTGCTCCACCCCGCGATACAGATAGTATTGTACCAGAGGTGACCTATTGTTGCAAGTTGCGGCTATTGTGTCCCGTCAAAAAATTGATCCACTGCCTGAAGTTATCTGCCACGGCAACCGGCTGATCGGTTTCGCTAGGTGTCTCATTCTCGGCTGTTTTTGTATTTTGAGGCAAAATTAGTACTTTCTCGCCTGGCTTTACAAGCCCCAAGTCTCGGCGCGCAGCCAATTCCTTGAATTCGTCACTCTGGTAATAATTTTGCTGGTACTTCAACATCTCCGTTTCTAGACGTACCAGTTTGAGCTGCTGCTGCTTGTCATTGATCTCCCGCTCAAGCTGGTAGTTGCGTTCCATGACACTCACCGATCCCCACGCCCAAGACACTGCGATAAACGCCGCCACTGCGATGACAGCATTGTTTGTCGTCGCATACCGATGGCGAAGCTGATAGAGGAATCTCTGTAGGTTTCTGTTTTTCATATGATGTTCTTGCAGTGCTTATTATACTCCGTGTACTGGTGTACGCACAATAACCCCTTACATCAGTCGCCGGCTTGAGGTATACTAGGCCGAGATGGGGGCGTAGCTCAGCGGTTAGAGCAGCGGGCTCATAACCTGTTGGTCGCTGGTTCGATCCCAGCCGCCCCCACCAAGAAAGTACCCGGACTAGAGCGAAGAATGATCTTGCTCTAGTTTTTCTTTTAGATCTTCTTTCATGCTCTGGCGCACACCGTCTTTTTCTAGGACTGTCGTGCGGAATGCCAGCCAAAGCGCCGCACCGCGATCAAATTCGTCTTGCAGTTCAGGCGAGCCAAGGCCAATGCGCGAAGGGTCCTCTAGCACATGGATGCCTTGAGAGTGTAGGTAATCAGCCCGTGCTTTCCTAATCAAGCTCAGTCTTTTTCGTCGACACGTAGCCACGCCATGTTGTTTGCGGACCTCTGGATCATTACTGCCACGATCGACGAGCACCTTAAAGTGTAGAGATTCTTCATACGCCACTATCGTACTCAAAATACCCTGATCACGCATGAACTCTTCGGAGTACTTATTACTAGGCTGATATTCGTGCGGATGCATACGAGCAATTCGCGATTGATTCGCCATGGGCAGCTCACCATCAGTGACATCATCACCGAGTCTTATGTTACCATTCTCGTCGACAATGTCGGTCCATTTATCATCAGACCCGGCCCTAACATTAAGCGTTTCGACTGCTTTCACTGTCATAAGCCAAATACTACCATAAGTAGTACAAAAAGTCAATACTCTTGCGCTGCTACTCCCAGCGGAAGACTTTGAAAGCGATCACATAGATAATCACCATCCAAGCGGCAATTAGCCCAATCTGCGGCAAGATAGCCGTCAAATGAACTCCTTCAGTTGCGATCAATCGAATGCCATCGATCACTGGGGTGAGCGGCAAAAATCCCGAGACATTTTGTAGCCACTCTGGCATGAGATAACGCGGAAAGAAGGTGCCTGAAAGAAACATCATCGGAAAAACGATAATATTGCTGAGAGGTGCTGCCTGGCGCTCATTTTTGGCCCAACCTCCGAGTGCCAAGCCGATACCAAGTATCATGATAATGCCAAAGACAATAAAGGTAATGAGTTCAAGATAGTTTCCTGCTACCTTGAGGTGAAATACGCCAATTGCAACAGCGAACATCACTGCTAGAGAGATCAGCCCGGTAGTCGCCTGGCCTAACATGATAGAGACGAAATACTGCCAAACGCGCAACGGTGTCGTGCTGAGACGACGCAAGATGCCCATTTTTTTGAGCTCTGGAAAGACATTGATCGGACCAAAGATTCCCATACCCAAAATAGCAAACCCGAGTAGACCAGCAAACGTATAATCAAAAGCGGTCAAACTCTTCTTGGAAAGCTGCTCAGTCTTGACGCTAAAGGGTTGAGTAACCTTGGTAAGCTCGCTATTGATCCCTTTGAATTGAGCATCAAGGATTGATCCCAATGCCTGACCGGAGGCCTGATTGTTTTGCGTGTAGAGCACTTCAGCTTGCCCGCTCGGATGTTGCTGGCCCTTCTCTACCTCTCCAAAATCAGGCGGCAAGACAATTGCCCCGTCTATCTCCGAACGACTCATTTTGTCCTCGGCTTCCGAGAGATTTTTGATATCTTTGTTTATCTTGAGGACTTTGCTCTTTTTCAGATTACTGGCAAATTCTTTTGCAAATGAGCTATCTGACTTGTTGATCAGCGCCACATTGAACGACACATCATTGCCACCGCCATTTAGTGCACCAAAGACGAACAGAAAGATCAGCGGAAAACCAATGCCGAAGAACAGGGCCAGTCGATCACGAAAGAAACGCTTTGTATTGATCTTGTAGAATACCCAAATAGTATAAAAGGCTTTTTTCATCGTCTACCCTTCCCTCAGTGCTTTCCCTGTCAGATCAATAAAGACATCCTCAAGATTTGCTTGCTCAACATGCTGTTTTTTCTTGAATCCACGCTTGAGAAGCGCTTTGATGAGGTTTTTGGGCGTATCAAGTGCGACGATCCTGCCTTCGTCCATGACTGCAATGCGATCGCAGAGTATCTCCGCCTCATCCATGTAGTGAGTGGTCATGATGACCGAGATGCCTTTGGCGCGTACATTTTCGATCAACTCCCATAGATTGCGGCGTGCCTGCGGGTCAAGACCGGTTGTTGGCTCGTCGAGGAAAAACACTTTTGGGCCGTGTACGAGTGCTGTCGTAATCGAAAGGCGTTGCTTTTGTCCACCCGACAGATCTTCAACAAAACTGCTAGCCTTTTCCTCAAGGTCAACATCACGTAGAAACTCCATTGGATCGACTTTTTCGCCATATGCAGCGGCAAACATTTCGATAACCTCTGTGAGGCGTGTTTTGTCCTGAAATGCTGGTGTCTGCGGCTGCACTCCGATCATGTACTTGATCTTTTGCGGATATTTTTTGACGTCGATGCCATCAATCTTGACTACGCCGTTATCAATTTCACGCAGCGTCTCCATCATTTCGAGTGTTGTTGTTTTTCCTGCACCATTTGGCCCTAAAATGCCAAAAATCTCACCTTTTTTTACGGTAAAACTGATACCGTCAACGGCTTGCTTGTCGCCGTAGCGCTTCTTCAGATCCTTCACCTCAATCATTGCTTTCATACTCTACCAAGTATACTCCTATTTTGGCCCGGGAGTATTAAAAAAAGCCCCGCGCTAGTGGAGGACCTGGCTCTACGAACAGGAACCGCCGCACGGGGCAATTTTGGCACCTGTTTGTTTTATATCACTGTACCACTTTTCACTGACAAAGCGCAAGCACTTTGCCAAACAAAATCCGCCGAGATCAAACCCGGCGGAAATTCTGATTGTGCGGCGATTATTTCTTTTTAGAAACAGTCAGGAAGCCGTTGCGTGGATTTTCCTTGACAACGCGATCTGCTGGCAGGTCGCAAGGTTCACCTTTTTCGTTCTTCTCGACCTTTGCGAAGAAGTAGATCGTCTGTGGTTTGCCACCGCGAAGAGTAACTTCGGTTTTGTGCAAGTAGTATGTGATGCCCTTTGAGTTAGTGTGACTGTAAGCCATTTTGGTTAATACCTCCTATTAGTTCTTACAAGGACTAGCCTACCCCCTCAGCGGGCCTCTGTCAACACCTAGATACTACTGTAATGCCGTCGAAGGAGTGCCTTTAGGAGTAAAAGGCTGATGATACGCAGGAGGATTACCAGTGCAATGACGATGCAAATGATGACGGCCCAACCAGCAAAATCTGGCGACCACAGTGGACTGACAAAACTCTGTCGGTACAGTAGTGGATTTGGCAATTTCAGTACAGATGCAGCCGAGTCGTGCGCGGGGAGATATTTGTTGAGTCCAGCCACATAACACTGCGAGTACCCGACGCCATATCCGGGCCATTGCTTTTGGCAAGTCGCATCAATTTTTGCACGCACCGAAGCTGTTGTCTTCGTTACACCATCCTCTGATGCAACCTTTATGGCCTTCTTTACCGCCCGTTCGTAACTATTCTCAAGATAAAATGCTCCCGTACTCGCATTCATACGGCTCGTGCTCCAGCGTTGCAAGGCAAAAAGATTGTTTTTTATATCGTCATCATTGCCACTTTTGTCTGCTTCGAGCACCGCAGTGCGCCGCTCTATCATGCCGACATTGTTCAGCCGCAGCAGCGTTGCCGCCACAAGGATCATCAGGATCAACAGGATAACAAGCTGCCACGTCTTGATCCGCTGCAGCTGCTTGATACTCTTTTTGACACGTCGATTATCTGCCACTTACCCTAAGATTGCTCCACCTTTTACTTGTGTCTCTAGTATATCACTAGGCCGAAGCATTTTACTCAGACTCCTAATGGTATACTACAAACATGCGAATCTACTTCTCTGGAATCGGTGGTGTTGGCATCGGACCATTGGCTGAAATTGCCCTAGACGCAGGATATGATGTGCTTGGCTCTGACCTAAGCGAGGGTCTAATGACACACGAGCTCGAAAAGCGAAATGTTCTTATGTCATACGACCAATCGGGAGATTTCTTGCGCCAGCAATATGCAACCCAGCCAATTGATTGGTTTGTGTATACTGCGGCATTGCCAGCCGACCACCCCGAACTCGTAGCCGCACACGAACTTGGTATCAAAGCCGCCAAGCGCGACGAGCTACTGGCGCATATCATTGCCGAAAAAGACCTCAAGCTCATCGCTATCGCTGGTACGCACGGCAAAACCACAACTACAGGCATGATGGTGTGGACATTGCAGCAACTGGGAATCCCTGTCAGTTATTCTATCGGCACCACGCTTTCATGGGGACCAAGCGGCAAATTTGACCCCGAGAGTGAATATTTTGTGTACGAATGTGATGAGTTCGACCGCAATTTCTTGCATTTTTCACCATATCTTTCGCTGATCACCTCTATCGAATACGATCATCCGGATACCTACCCCGCAGAGAGTGATTATTTCGCTGCTTTTACCCAATTCGCCGCTCAAAGCCAGCAAATCATCATGTGGAAAAAAGATGCCTCAGATATACATACGCCCGAAAACTCATGGCTGCTCACCGACAACGAAGCACAAGATATCAAGCTAGCTGGTGCGCATAATCGCCGTAATGGGACACTTGTCATAAAAGCTATCGAATACCTCTCTGGAGATATCGAGTCGTCCGTAGAGACACTCAGAACATTTCCCGGCACTTCTCGCCGCTTCGAAAAACTTGGCGATAATCTCTATACCGATTATGGTCATACACCTACTGAAATAGCTGCAACTCTCCAGATGGCACGCGAACTTTCCGATCACGTCGTGCTCGTCTATCAGCCACATCAAAATATCCGCCAGCACGAGATACGCGACCAATATACCAATGATGTTTTCAAAGACGCCGATGAAGCCTACTGGCTACCAACCTACCAGTCGCGTGAGGATCCGAGTCTTGCCATACTCACACCAGAAGAACTGACGAATAATCTCAGTAAGATACACATTGCCGATCTCAATGACGAACTATGGAGCACCATCCAAAAAGCCCGCGATGATCGCAAGCTCGTCCTTTGCATGGGTGCCGGCTCGATTGACAGTTGGCTGCGCGAGCAATTGACAGAATAACACCTTAAAATGTTGAACTTTTTGTAGAACAACTTGGGCACGACAAAAGAAATAGCCGCCAGCGTCGCAAACATACATATGCAACACTGACGGCGTGCCTCTGATCATCGTTGTCAGAGGACTTTCCGTCGGTGAGACCCATCAGGACTCGTAATCGAGCGGCTTGAGGTAGTCGACAATGGCCATGATGATCTTGGCGATCGCACGAGATGCCACTCCCAAGATGAGAACACCAACGACCAAAATCATGAGTGTGCCTATCTGCCATGCCCTGTCATCGAGCCAAATCGCCACGGCCATAGCCACAAGTGCATACAGCACCGCCGTAATCCGACCAACCTGCCACTCCACCTCTCGCTTCAACTTCTCGCGCCGAGAAGACTGAGTAAGATAATCCACCCGATCCCTCCTCGGGAACTCGGGGCATTCGCCCATTCGCCACCTTGACGAATAGATACATTGTGCCATAGACAATGCAATATATCAATTACTTGGCAGCTCGTCTCTTAGTTTCACTCATTGTCATTCCGAAGCATCAACCATGCCCCCGAATTGGCCCCTCGTACATGGGGTGTAAATCCGGCACGAGTCACAGCATCCCAATGTGGCCAGAACACCTCGTGTTGCTCATCTTTATCAAAGTGCACTCCGCCATTGGCATAGCCTTTGGCAGTATATACCTCACTATCTCGACCATCAGTCTGCTCATTCGACCCGAGCTGTGCCACCCAGATAGACGGCCGTACAACCGTGTAGCCTTTCGGCGTCAATCTTTCGTATTGTTGATGGTAAAACGTCTCTATCGTATTGTGTATCGCGACGCGGCCAGCCGATAGGATTGCGTGCAATCTGCTGGGTGAGACGATTTCGTACATATCTGCGCGTTTCTCAGGTATCTGCAGTACATCTGCCCACAACGAACGACCACCAAACTGGAGAATATTGTCATTTACAATTGATAGTTCGCTGGTTTCTGAGCGTAGCATGTACTTCATATTATGTCACAAATCATTGACTTATACTATATGAAGTTGTATAGTATTCTTTAATCCATCCCCCTCCCGTTAGGAGCTTTAATGGACGCACCAAGAATCGTCGTTGAGCGAGTATCTCCCTCGCATCGACGCTACCACGTCAATACGGCCTTTGGCTGTGAGTTGGAACACGGCATCTTCAGCGAGCGCCTCGACGAGATGATGCGAAAGACGCATCCACAGAGCCTCGACGAAGCAGGTCAGCTCATCGGAAAGTTCCTCCAGGAGCACTCACCAGGGTGCAGCTTGGAAGCTGCGCTGAACACGCTCGAGTACTGCGTGCACGGTCACGATGGTGCGGTCGGTATCGTCGACATCACCATCAACCTCGCTCGTGCCAACTGGTCAGTAATACAGAAGCGCGTCATTACCGTCATCAAAGCCAATCTGGCCTGGAATGAGTACGTGGAGTTGCAGGTGGTATGAAACCTGCCCCGAAAGAATGAACCCCCGGTTGAGCTACCGCTCCCAGGCGGCGGCTCTTTCCGGGCAGGTTCATTCTTTTCTAGCGGTTGTCGCCGCTGCCCTGCGTCTTCCCGCGAGCTTTTCGCGACAAGACTTTATCGAGGTTTTTCTGAGCAACTTCCTCAAGGCTTGATCCGAGCAAATTCGAAACGGAGTTGATATACCACAAGATATCACCAAGCTCTTTCAATATCTCTTGCTTATCTTCTTCGGAAATGGTCCCTTTCTTGTCCCGAATTAGTTTTTTGAACTTTTCGGCAACTTCGCCACTTTCGCCAACCAAGCCAAAGACCTGCGAGAGAAGTGCAGCGTCCATATCAGTGATCGCGTGATCGCCAAGCAGTGTAGATATCGCCTGCTTTGAGTAGTCCTCTATCTTCATAGCTCTATTCTAGTGCCTATGCCACACAAAATGCAATCTGGCGTGGGAATGTTTATGATGCTCGACAACATAAAGACCAAGCAAGATGAATATACCACCTACCACCATAGTGATCGAGAGTTTTTCATGCAGCACAAAGACTGGAATGATGATAGCAAGTAGTGTCTCAAAGTACGTGATGACGCCACTTGTGGCAGCGCCAAGCTTCTCGTATATCTCCACATTTAGCATACGTCCTATCAAAGCCACCCACGCTCCGGAATACAGCGCACCCCAAAGCACAGGCCCAGTAATAACGATAGGTTTGTCGGCTTGTCCAGTCAGGAAAAATAATACCCCGCTGACGATAACGGTAAATAACGCGCCCACGCCGATATGTGCCGCAAGAGGCACGTGGGCAATTTGGCTACAGCGCCGGATAAGCACGATCGCAAGACCGAAACTTAAACAATTTACCAAGCCCAGTAGCGTTGCCAGAGGATAAAATGAAATCGCTCCCTTGGCCAATGCCAGTGGCAACACCACCAGGGTCATCCCGCCAAATGCCGCCAAAGCCACTCCGGCAGCTGCACGACGAGTGATCCTCTCTTTTAAGAGAAATGATGATAATACCATGATCACAATAGGAATAAGCAACGTAATGATAGATACATAGCTGGCCTGCGAAGCCTCGATAGCCAGTACGAGGCTGGTAAATGCGGTGGCCATTGCCACGCCTGTACCCATTACGTATCGAAAAACTCTCGGCTTGCAAATCATCGGCCAAGCCTTCACGATCCAAGGAAGCGTGACCAGAAAGACTGGCGTCAACCGAATGATATTCCACATGTACGGATCGACCGTCCCGACAGCAGCCTTAATGATTGTCATGTTTGGTGCGCCGATGATCGCCCAGACGATAGCGATTACGAGCCACTTTTTTCGTGTTTCCATCGATACTTATTTTACCAGTCTTCAGTGTATTCTTCGAAAAAATACGGATCGCGAAAGAAGGTACGTGCAACGATCTGTTCTACCGCTGGTGCAAGATCATATTCGGAAAGCTTATGCGGCCTTGCCCATTTGATACGATCAGTTTCGACAATCTCATCAGTCTCAAGATAAAATATATGACCCAATGTGCTCATAACGATCTCATCGGCATGGCGAATTCGAATATAGCACTCACCGGCATGATCCGGTGATACTTTCTCAAGATTGAGCTTCTCAGTCATCTCACGTTTTACTGCCGTAACGATACTGTCATCATCAACGTGTAGCTTGCCGTAGGGTAGCGTCCACGTATCAATAAATGGCTGTCGCTTACGCTTAAAAAGTAGTACATCACCGTCTGAATTTTGAATGACAAGCATAGTCACGATCTTCGGCTGCAGGCGGACTTTGAGCGAGCTTATGTTGATGCGATCGACATAGACGACTCCATTTACCCCCAGACGGTAACCCTCAGATGTTTTCTCAACAAACTTATTCTTTTGTAATAGCTTTAGATGATAGCTATAAAGATTGGTGTCGATATTGGGTGGTCGCATATCACGAAACCGTGCATAGTTTTGATGCATAAGCACATTGACGATATGTTTTTGGATATGATGTTCCAATGAATACTGCTCAATCATATTTGACTCAAAACTTACTTTCTATACATCATGAAAATAGCATAGTATTGTAGATTTGTCATCTGTTTTATATAGAGAAAGCATGCAAAGATATATGACAAAAATTATCACAATAGATTAATATTTTGAGTGAAAATTACCAAGGAAGGAAATGGAACCCATGACAGAACGTTTCATCACTCCGCCCGAGCCACTTGTGGTCCCACGAGAGAATCCTCTGGTATTTCTAGCCGGACCCGTGCAGGGTGCACCGAACTGGCAAGAACGTTTTGCACACATACTGCTCGACCGCTCCCCAGAGATATTCGTAGCATCGCCCAGAAGAACACCCGAAAACCAACTTCGATTCGATGCCACCGAGCAAGTTGATTGGGAGCACACTGCCTTGGAACGCGCCAGGAAGCTCGGTGCAATTGCATTCTGGTGGGCGGCGCAAGACCTTAGCGACCAGACTTATCCAGCCGGTAGAGCATATGCCCAAACTACGCGTGTCGAATTTGGCAAAGCGTGCGGGTGGAAACAATTTCAGCCAAACATACCCGTCATTGTCGGATACGATTTGACATACGGAGAAAATGGCGGCGGGAGCGAAAGCTATATCAGAAAAGAAGCCAAGCTTGCCGATATTTCCGTCTATGACTCAGAGAGTGATTTTCTATGCGCTCTCACTGACTCGATCGACAGGCTTTTACGAAATTAGTCTTTAAGCCCTTATCGAGCCAGCGTTTTTCGTAAATAGTGAGGATTTTGTAATCATCATGAAGATTGGACTCGTGCAAGTCAAAACTTAACTCTTCGACATGCCACTTCTCAGCTACCAGCCGTTCTAGACTCCAGTGAAAGAAATCAGTATTGTCGTGTTTTAAATAAAAGCTTCCTGTATTTTTGAGAAGCTTATGGTACTTTTCCAGATAAATCGGATGTGTCATACGGCGGCGCTCAGAGCGAGCACGCGGAAATGGATCGGGAAATGTCAGCCAGATACTTTTGAGCGAGCCAGCTTCAAAAAGTTCATCAATCTGGTCGGCTCTGGCCCGCACGAAGAAAATATTGCCAAGCTTTCGCTCGATTGCCGCGTAGGCACCTTTTTGTAGACGATCCGCCTTCACGTCCACAGCAACAAATATCTTTTCGGGATGACGCGCGGCCAATTCAACACTAAAGAGTCCTGTACCAGCACCGAGCTCAACCACATCAACCGGACGCTTTTTCCATTCACCAAACTCAAAGCAATTCTCAGCATTGAAAAACTTGGCAAATTTGTATTTCTTTCGTTTGCGCGCAATCACGAAGTCGTCTGGATTCATCGCAACCGCTCTGCTTTTCCATTTAGATCAACGCGCAGTAGCTGAGAAGGAGTGCTATCAGCTACCTTGCCCTCATCAACATAAAAATCAATTCTATCGGCAAAGTAGGCCATCGCTTCTTTGATATCCATCGCGGGAGAATTACCTTCCAGATTTGCGCTTGGCGCGATTAGCGGAGCAGTTTGGTTGATCAAAGCGCATAGATCATCGTCAGCTGGCAGACGATACGCAACTGAGTCGTTGCCACGGCGAATCCAAGTCGGTGCATTTCTTGATGGTAGGATCACGCTCACCGGACCGGGCCATACCTGTTCGAGTAGTGTCTTTTCCGTGGCGCCAATATCGTCATACGATTGATCGAGCGATGATATGAGAACAATAGGCGACTTTCTCTCGTCGCGAGATTTCAGGGTGTAGACTCTTTCGACAGCATCCTCGTCATCTGCCCGCGCTACAATACCATAGAGCGTGTCGGTCTTTAATACGCCGACTGCGCCGCTACGCAACAAATCAATCAAATCCTGCTCTTGCTTATCAGAAAAAATCCGCATATCAATGTTATACTACCACATATGGATATCGTGCAGCACTGGATGAACAATCACTTTTTCAATCTTCTAGGCATTTTTATTGTCGCGTCAGCGGCTTATTTTGTTGGCACACGTGCAGTCAGTATTTTGATCCATCGTATCGTCAAAGGCGCGCGCCATCGTGAATGGCACAAAAAAGATATCGAAAAGAGACAGAAAACGCTCAGTGGACTTTTCAAAACAATCTGGAAAATTGTTGTTGTTGCTACTTTTGTCTACGCCGTCTTGCTTGAGCTCTACGGTCCGCAGCTTCACACCACCCTGGCACCACTCTTTGCTAGTGCTGGTATAGTCGGTATCGCTCTGGGATTTGGTGCACAATCACTTATCAAAGATTTTCTCAGTGGTATCTTCATCATCTCTGAAAATCAATACCGAGTTGGTGACATCATTGACATTGACGGCTTTATGGGAACGGTTGAAAAGATTGGTGCGCGCAGTACCGTACTCCGCGATACCGACGGCAACGTCCACTACTTCCCAAATGGCATGGTCCAGCACGTTATCAATAAGACCATGGGGTACTCTATGGCCCGATTCACGCTACTGGTGCAGCCTTCGACTGATATCGATATGTTGGCCGACATCATCGATGAGACGGGTGAAGAGCTCGCCCGCGAAAGTGAATGGAAGCACAAGATCATCAAAGCACCAGCCTTTGTCAGTCTAGGTGACATTACTGGAAACTCCACCGAGGTAATCGTCACTGGCAAGACTCAACCATCAGATCAGTGGGCCGTCGCAGCTGAAATGCGTCGCCGACTTCACCTTGTATTTGAAAAAAACGATATTCAGCTGGCCGCAACACCGTCTTCTGCGAGATCGAAAAAATAACTACAAGCTACCCAGCTAATTTTCAAGAGTCGTGCTGGTATTGGCTGCTTTTTCGTCGATTTGCAGCGAAACCGGACTTAGTGGATCCCCGTCAAATGCTTTTACGCTATTGATGCGCTTTGCTTCTTTGTCGTACATGTCAGCAAACTGCGACAATGATTCCTTATCAAGCGTACCATCGGGAGAAAAACTCTCAATCTTCTGGTTGTCCGTACTTACCTGCTCGCGCACTTTCGCAAGACCTGGACGACTGAGATCAAGCTGCTCCGCACCGCTACTCACATATAATGCCATTGATGCAGCTACCATGAGCAGTGCTATCACTGCACTTGCAATAATAAAGGTCGCTAAGCGATGATTTTTTTCTGCATGTACCGGCACTACCACATTGTCAACAGGCTGATTATCCATTACTCTTCCCTGCTAGCTGCTTGCTAAAAATTGAGAATTGGGACCGATAATCATTCATGAGTTTTACCATGGCCTGATCTGCCTGATAAAATATCTTGCGTTGCACACGGGCTTCAGCAACAGCATCATAAAACTGCGATGGCTGACGAGTACAGTCTATATTGATAGCGTTAGACATTGCGTTCGCATACGACCGATAAGCATTGTAGTATTCCTTGTCGGCACTATTAAATTCAGCCGTTATAGCAATAAGGTTGGTGCCGTCAAGCTGATTTGAGGCAATTCGTTGATTCAAAGGCACCATTAGCCGACTGGCAATTGCCTGATAAATATAATCACGATTGATACGTAGCGAAAGATCGCTGTTTTGAATGCGCGTTAGCGTAACTTTAATATCTGTGCAGTTGTTACGGATCAATGTCAGCTGCTTGTCCGTCACTACATCAGTACCACGCGCCGATTGCATATGCACGATGCTGAAAAAACCACCAAGGATAAGAGCAGTAACGGGGAAAATAAACAGCTTTCGCGACATATCCTTATTGTCTCAATTCCGGTGCTGTTTAGTCAAATGAATCCTCGAATCGCTCTCGCTGATCAATCCGTCGCGTATGAGCCCTTGGAGGGCCAGATGAAATCTGGGATCGTCACTGTCGATACCCAACAGTGTATCATCCTGCGCCAACCTGCGTAAAATCTCTCCGCGCATTTCACGTAGGCTACCCTTTAGCTTTGATTGTTTTTTGTAGTGTCTGCTGGCAGAAATATTTCGTACGCCATTTGCTTTTAGCTGAGCACCGTAGTCCATCAAGCTTTGATAAAACCGTCGCGGATTGTCGCGATGAATAGTTGCTTCTACAAGCTCAATGATTTCTCTATCGTCAACATCAAATCGATCATTGAAAAAATGATGAATGTACACCGTACGGATATTCGTCTCGACAAAAATACTCGGCTGGTTGAAGCTGTACGCCAATATAGCCCCAGCAGTATTTTTACCCACACCCGGTAGTTGCACAAGATTCTTCATATCGCTGGGAAACTTTCCACCAAACTCATTGACAATCATCTTGGCTGCGTCGTGCAAATACTTTGCCCGGCGATTGTAGCCAAGTCCTTGCCATAGCTTCAACACATCCGCGAGACTTGCTGCAGCCAGGCTTTTTTCGTCGGGAAACTTCGCGATAAATGCCCTGAACTTCGGAATCACCCGCGTCACTTGCGTCTGCTGAAGCATCAACTCACTCACGAGCACATAGTAGCCCCGAGTATCCTCGCGCCATGGCATATCACGATAGAGCTCTTCGCCTTTTTGGCGAAGCAGAGATACAAAGCTACCCGTCTCACTCATTCGGATGTATATCGCCATCCTCAGTCGGTGTTGCCCACGATCCGCCAATCTTCACGCGCTTTACGCTGTCACCGGAAATATCAAATTGCACCGTTTCTCCCGGCAGATCATAGCCATTTGCTTGAATATAACGGAAGGTATGAGATTCCCCTTCTACTTTTTCAAGCTGATCAACTTGCTGCAGTGGATACCAGGAGTTGGGCCAAATTTGCCTTAGACCATTTGGGTTGGCATAAAATTCTGTCACACCCCAGACCTCGTCAAATCTTCCTTCGTAACGCAGCGATTCCTTGTCCGGTTCGGTATCACCAAATTCATCAATAAGTCCATAGATCGCTTCGGTTATTATCTTGGTTGGACCATCCCAAGCATTGGTAAGAACAATCACGCATGTAGTATCATCGACGTCAATCATAGATTTTGTAATAAATCCAGGGAACCCGCCCCCATGTCCAATCGTTCTACGACTACCGAGCGTATACCTCGAAAAGCCAAGACCATACGCTTCATTCATCTCTTTTTCTATGTTCCACGCCAGTCGCTGCATCTCCCGTTTCGATGCATCACTTAGTAATTTTCCCGAGCCGACCAGTTGTGCCTGCCAGTACTTTGCGAGATCGTTCGCGGTCGAGCAAAATCCAGTCGCCGCGGCCATCGCGTTTGTCGACATATGCCCAAAAGGATGCCTCTTGTGACCAACCCCGACACGGCTATAGCCGGTTGCAAGCCCAATATCCTGATCAGCAACATATTCAGGATAAACCTTGTTGAGCCTCAGTGGCTCAATGATATACTCTTTTGCTACCTCACTGTATGATTTGCCCGTCACTTGCTCGATGACCAGCCCCAGCAGTGAATAGCCATAATTTGAATATTTTAGTCGTGTATTTGGCTCAACGATAAGCGGAGACGCAAGCAGAGCCGCCTTTAACTCGTCATGCTCAGGAAATGGCCTTCTGACTTTCCAGTATTCGGAGTCGTCGCCATCGCGAATGACACCGGCGCTATGTGATAATAGTTGGCGAATTGTCACCTCTTTCCAGCGACTGTCTGTGTGGTCACCCAGCCAAGATAAATGATCTGCCACAGGATCATCAATCCTGAGCTTTCCCTGTTCCTGCAACTGCATAATCAAGGTAGCAGTAAACGTCTTGGAATGCGAGGCGATGCGAAATACATGATCTGTACGCATCGCTTCTTTTTTCTCCAAATCAGCATACCCGTAGGCTTTGTCGAGCAAAATTTGGTCGTCTTTGGCTATCACCACTACAAAGCCTGGGGTATCATCCCACTTTGAGCGTAGCTCTAGCCATGAATCAATAAAATCAAGGGTATGTTTTGGAATTGTCTTCATAAGGGTATTATATCAGGCGTATAATAAGTATATGACGACTTACGTACTTGCTGGAGGATGTTTTTGGTGCTTAGACGCCGTATTCCGGCGACTCAAAGGGGTCGAGAGTTCTATCTGCGGCTACGCGGGTGGATCGGCCAAAGATGCAAACTACTACACAGTAGCGACGGGTAAAACCGATCATGCCGAAAGTGTGCAAATCGCCTTTGACGAAACTACTATCCCAAAAGAGACCATTCTCGACATTTTCTTCCTCATCCACGACCCGACAACGAAAGATCGACAGGGCAACGACGTTGGCCCGCAATACCGCAGCGCTATGTTTTATGAAAATGAGGAACAAAAAGCAGAGTTTGAGGCAGCTATCGAGCGTGCAAAGATTCATTGGGATAATCCGATTGTTACCGAGCTTTCTCCGCTCGAAAAATTCTACCAGGCCGAGCCGGAACATCAGGATTACTTCACAAATAACCCAGCTAATCCATATTGTTCAGTCGTGATTGATCCAAAGATTGTGAAAGCCCGTCAAGCGTATGCCGCATGGTTTAACGAGAAGTAATATCAATCGTGTAACCACACATCACGCCATAAGTCCTCAGTTACTTGCTCGCTAGCCTCACTTAGCTGAACAGTTGACGCGTCAAGGTGTTCTAAAAACTCTATATCTTCTTTAAGCTTCGTTGAATAGTCTTGTATACCCGCAGCGACAACCGCCCGCTTGCCAATATGCCATGATGCGAGACCATCATCGTGCACTTCTAATCGTTGTGGCTTAATATCACCAATATTCCTTGAAAATCGTGCAACGGGTATGTAGCTTGGTGTAGGTTCTGGCGAAGACGATAATGTCCTTGTACTTAATATCGGAAGCGAGATGCCACCTGTGTAAACATCACTATGCTCATCTCTATGCATTGTAAAGCGAAGTGAAATATGGGCTAGCGGTGCTTGCAAACGCGCGATTCTCCCGGGTACCATTGCAAATTCAGGTGCAAACTTGGCGTAAGCATCACGATCATACATCATGATCTGATCTGATATTCCTGAGGTACTTTTTTCAATTTCATCATACATTTCAGCATCTTCGTTTTTCTCATCATCTCGTAGCTCTGCGTAGGCACCAGTGCGTTTGTTGCGACTACGATAGCCGACAAGTCCATGCATAGCGAAGGCGAACTCATCTAAACGAGGGGTCATATTACCATCCTCAATGATTAACTCTGCCATTTCATTCATTGCTCCAAGCTGCGCATCTTCGAATGATTTACGAGCAGATGCCATGGTTTTCACTAGGCTGTCGTACGATTGTACTGTAGATTTTCTTTTCATTACTCATCTCCTTGGAAAGTATTATCCTCCGCACTATTTGTCTGCGCAAGCATAAGCTTGTACCCTGGTATAATTAAAGTATGAAGTTAACAAAATATGAACACGCATGTTTTACCATTGAAGAAGATAATAAACTACTCGTTGTGGATCCTGGCGTTTGGACAACAGATTTAGGAGCTCTTGAAAATGTCGTCGCTATCGTCATCACCCATGAGCACGCTGACCATTTCGATCCAAGCGCACTTGATGCAATCATTTCTCGTAGCCCCGATGCTGTCGTGTACGCGCACGAAAGCATTACAAACCAACTCAACACCGCCTTTATGGCAACGCCTGTCTCAGCAGGAGACGTTATCGAAGCTGTGCCATTTACGCTTGATTTCTTTGGTGGCAAACATGCCGTTATCCATTCCTCAATTCCTGTTATTGCCAACCTTGGCGTCATGATAAATGACAGCGTCTATTATCCTGGAGACTCATTTACTAAACCAAATAAGCCAGTGAAAGCCTTGGCTCTACCGGTAACCGCACCATGGATGAAAATTGCCGAAGCTATGGATTATGTAAGCGATGTAAAGCCAGAGCTAGCTTTCCCTACTCACGATGCGGTGGCTTCGGAGCTTGGCAAGCAATTGCCTGATCGAATGATTCCAGCCTTTATGGAAAGCTATGGTGGGACCTACCAACGACTGACCGCTCCTATTGAAATCGATGGATAGTGCTCTCGAACACCTTAAAATAAATGATCCAATGCTAGTGAAGCTTATCGAACAATACCCCGCCCCGACGTTCGAGAAACACACCAACTACTATCACGAGCTGGTCGATAGTATCATCTCGCAGCAACTCAGCGTCAAAGCTGCGCGGACGATCGAAGGACGATTTAAAGATTTGTTTGGCGGTGAGTTTCCCAGCCCGGAGCAAATTTTAGAAAAAGACATTGAGACACTTCGCAGCGTCGGACTGAGCCGACCAAAGGCTGGCTACATCCAAGACTTAGCACAGAAAATCATTGACGGTACAGTCGTGTTTGACACGCTCGACACGCTGCCGGATGAAGCGATCATCGATGAACTCATAAAAGTAAAAGGTATCGGTGCCTGGACCGTGCATATGTTTTTGATGTTTTGTATGGGGCGACCCGATGTACTGCCAATCGGTGATCTTGGTATCCGAAATGGCGTCGGCAAGCTCTACGGCTTTGGCCGCACCGCTACGCCAGAAGAAGTCGAAATGATTGCCGCAAAAAACCACTGGCAACCATACCGGTCAATCGCCAGTTGGTATATTTGGCAGAGTCTTGATAACACGCCGAAGTAGGTTACCTAATCAAAAATAAAGCCGGCCCCTTGATAAGGGGCCAGTCGTTTATTTCCAGAGCCTGCTACTTCATGCTGCGCTTGACATCTTTGCGAACATCGTCGGCTGCTGTCTTGGCATCCGCAGTCACGCGACCAGCGCGCTCCCTAGCTTCAGCACCAAGCTTTTTTGCTTCGGCTTCGACAACTTTTCCAGAATCTTTGACACTACTCGCCATACCGCGTGCTTCTTTTTCAGCTTTCTTGGCCGCAGTGCTTGCCTTGGACTTGCTGCGATCTGCAACGCCCTTGGCCTGGTCAAACTTTTCTCCAGCTTTTGCCTTGACATCATCCGCTTTCGCTTTGATATCCTGACGGGTTTCTTTGCCTGACTTTGGCGCAACTAGCACCCCAGCGACAAATCCAGCGGCAGCAGCTAATGCAACTTTGATAACTTTACTCATGATTTCCCTCCTTTGATTTACTTTCGAAAATGATTGAACGCTTTGACGGCTTCTGAAAATACTTTTACCGGACTCAGCCAGTCAGTAGCCGAAGCAAGATTGCCTGTGATCTGATCGACGCTTTTTGCAATCCGATTTACTTTTACAATTACCAGTGTAGCAGCAACGAGCAATGCCACAATCACTATCGACAACAAGATGACGGCAATACTTAGAAGAATGACAAGTGTTTCCATGCTATATCCTTTCTACCTATATGTTGATTAAGGTCACTATATATACATTAGCATTATTTTTGATAAAAATCAAGACCCTTAACCTACAGCCTGCTAGGTACCGGCATTTTCTCGGTAATATTTTGGCGAGACATTGCCTGGCCTTTGGCTTCCTGCTTTATAGCCCAAGTTCTTTTTTCTGGGCGGGGTCGATGGTGCTTGGCGAATTCATCATGACATCTACACCGGAGCCGTTCTTTGGAAAGGCAATAATCTCGCGGATGTTGCTCTCGCCCATCAACTCCATAAACATACGGTCAACACCAAAAGCGCAGCCAGCGTGCGGTGGCGCACCATATTTGAAGGCGTTTAGCATGGCACCAAATTTTTCTTCGACGTAGGCCTCATCATAGCCTAAGAGCCCAAAGACTTTATAAAGTACCTCCGGATTATGGTTGCGCACGCCGCCGCTACATATCTCGTAACCATTCATGACCATGTCGTATTGGTCAGCCAGAATAGCCAGCTTTTCCTCATCAGTTGCCGCAGTTAACGCTTCGACGCCGCCTTTTGGCATGCTAAATGGGTTGTGGCCAAAGTCAACTCTCTTTCGCGCATCATCCCATTCGTAAAATGGAAAGTCGATAATCCAAGCCAAGGCAATGACATTTGGATCTTTGAGATTGAAATAGTCGGCAAATTCCGAACGCAAGCGACCAAGTACTTTGTTGACTGTCGCACGCTTGTCCGCACCAAAAAACACAGCGTCACCATCTTTGGCGCCAAGCTTTTCCTTCAATGCGGCTAATTCGGTCTCGGAAAGGAATTTTGCAATTGGCGACTTTGCTTCGCCGTCTTCGTAGACAATATACGCCAAACCGCCGGCGCCTTCGCTCTTGGCGATTTCAGTAAAGCCGTCAATTTGTTTGCGACTCAAGCTTACGCCACCTTTCACGCAAATTGCTTTTACTGTCTCGGCGTTCTTAAACACTCCAAAGTCGGTTTCGGCAAATACATCTGTCAGTTCGACCAGCTCCATGCCAAAACGCAGGTCTGGTTTGTCGGAGCCGTACTTTTCCATCGCTTCCACATACGGAATGCGCGGAACGTCTTCAGATAGTAATTTTTTACCGGCAAATTCAGTTGAAAGCTGTTTGATAAGCGGATCGAACATCTGACGGACCGTTTCGCCATCATCAACAAAGCTCATCTCAGCATCGAGCTGGTAAAATTCGCCGTACAGACGATCAGCCCGCGGGTCTTCATCGCGAAAACAGGCAGCCAATTGATAGTACCGCGGCACGCCGCCAACCATCAGCAGTTGCTTGAACTGTTGCGGCGCTTGCGGCAAAGCATAAAATTTATCTTCGTGCAGACGTGATGGGATCAGAAAATCGCGAGCGCCTTCTGGGCTGGAGTTCGCCAGGATCGGTGTAGTGACTTCGATGAATTCTTGTTGCTCCATATAGGTACGAATCGTCGTAAACATTTCGGCCCTGGCGCGCAGCATATGCTGCATTTTTGGCCGACGAAGATCAAGGTAACGGTATTTGAGCCGCAGCTCTTCGCCCGCTTGATTTTCTGCAAATGGCTGGATCGGCAACGTTTCGGCACGATTGAGCACCGTCAGTGTATCCACAACGATCTCGACCGAGCCACTGGCAATATTCGGATTCTCAAGACCCTCATCGCGCTGCTTGACCACACCGCTAGCCATGATGACAAACTCATCGCGTAGCTCTTCGGCCATAGTAAATGCTTCTGAGACGTCCGGGTGAAAAACCAGCTGCACCAAACCTTCGTGATCGCGAAGATCGACAAAGATCAGCCCGCCATGATCGCGACGGGACTGCACCCAGCCGGCAACGGTAATCTTTTCGCCGACAGCCTCAGTGACTTTGCTTGATACTATTCGTTTCATATTTTCTCCAACTTATGAATGGTAAATGCCAGCGTAAAATGGGCCGCACGCTACGCTTGATCGCCAGGACAAGCATAGCCGGCCCGATAATTTCTATTCGTAGCAATCTGATGACATTTCATAACTACCCTATAGTATACCGCCTGTCCCTTGTTCACGCCAGAGGTATAAAGATGATATACTAAAGGAAAATATGGATGGGGCAACATAAACATGCACGAAGCATCAATCTTTACCGAACTCAGCCTGGTACTTGTCATTATCGTGATGATCTCTGGACTGATGCGCGTGTTGCGCCAGCCACTTATCTTAGGCTATATCCTGACCGGTATTTTGGTAGGACCACTGATGTTTGACCTCATACATGCCAAAGAAGCATTTGAAGGATTTTCTGAGATCGGTATTGCTCTGTTGTTGTTTATCATTGGCCTTGGCATGAATCTCAGTGTCATTCGAGGGCTTGGCAAAGTATCTCTGGTAACTGCCAGTGTTATCCTGATTTTTATTGGCGGGGCGGGTATGATGGTAAGTCTGTTGTTTGGGTTCTCGATGCTGACTGCACTCATCATCGGATTGAGCCTATTCTTCTCCAGCACAATTATTATTCTGAAGGCGCTCAGCGACAAACGCGAGGTTAATCGTCTGCACGGTCAAATTGCTATCGGCGTGATCATCCTCGACGACGTGGTGGCGACGCTAGCCATGGTGATGTTGGCGGCGCTTAGTAGCGGCGACCTGTCGGTCAGCCAACTGGGACTCATGGCTCTAAAGGCATTCGGGCTCGGCCTGTTATTATTTGTAGCTAGCGCCAAGCTGATCCCACTGGCATCAAAGTGGTTTGCCAAAAGCCAGGAATTTTTGTTTTTGTTTGCTATTGCTTGGGGATTTGGTGTTGCTTCACTATTTGGCGTTGCCGGATTTTCCCACGAGGTCGGTGCACTATTTGCCGGTGTAGCACTGGCATCATTGCCCTACGCTACCGAGATGGCAGCCCGGCTCAAACCACTACGGGACTTCTTTGTCGTGCTGTTCTTCGTCTTCCTAGGTGAACGGTTCATATTTGATAATTTTGCAGATATTCTGATCCCAGCGCTGGCACTATCGGCCATTGTCATCATCGGCAAGCCGATATTTGTCATGGCTTCTCTGGGCGCCCTGCGCTATACAAAACTCACCAGTTTCAAAGTAGGTGTGCATTTGAGCCAGATCAGTGAGTTTTCAATCGTACTGGTTGTACTAGCCGACCAGCTCGGGCTAGTAGATAGCCGCGTAACCAGTATTATCACTATGGTGGCACTCATCACGATCGCTGTCAGTTCATACCTCATGAAGTACGATGATGCACTGTACCACAAGCTAAAACCCGTTCTCAACCTATTTGAGCGCAAGACTGTCACCGAGCGCAAACAAAAACGTGCCTTGTATCAGGCGATTTTGTTTGGCTATCATCATGGCGGCCACGAGTTTCTGCAACTATTCCGCGATGCTCGCTGGCGATACCTGATCGTCGACTACGACCCGGAGATTATTGAACATCTCGAAGCGCGAGGCGTTCGACATGCCTATGGCGATGCCACAGATAGCGAATTTCTAGAGGATATCAATGCAGGCCGTGCCAGTTTTGTGGCGAGTACAATTATCGATGTCAATGTCAACAAGCTCATCCTCAACTATATCCACCGCTACAATCCTGATATTACCTTTATCTGCCACGCTAGGACGTACGAAGACGCTCTCACGCTATACGATCACGGAGCCAGTTACGTCATCCTGCCACGCTTCTTGGGCAGCGAATACATCACTAGTCACATCAAGCGCTATGGCATGGACAAAGCAACCTTTGCCAAATTCCGTCAAAAACATATCGTTAGTATTGGCCGGCAGGCCGTCAAAGATTCTTAGTATCTGCCGACGCAGTAAAGGATCGACCCAGAGCCTCACGCAAGACATCATGCAATGTGACCAAGCCGACAGTGGCACCTTTGGCGTTGAGGATGATCATTACATGGTGGCGAGCTTCGAGAAGCATATGCAGCGCCTCTTCAAGCTTGACATCCTCGGTAGCCGTCAGTACATTTGGATTCATGGCTGATTCAGCTTTTGCGGTGTGTTTTTTGGTTGTATCGATGACCAGATAGTCGCTAATGTACAAAATACCGACGATGTGATCAAGATCGCCATTTGTCACCGGGAAATAGCTGTGCCCTGTCTTGTGCAGATCATCGAGCACCAATGGCCCCAGCATTTCGTGCTTTTTTACGCTGACAATAGCTGCACGCTGTGTCATCACGTCGTGAACGGTCTTTTCTGGTAGCGCAAGCATGGAAAGTAGCGACTTTTTCTCATCATCACTGATGACCTCGCTATTTAGATTTGTGATCACATGCTCGAGCTCATCGCGCGAATGAATCTCCAGCTCAAGCGCCTGGATGACCAACGAGCGAATAAATTTTGTCACAACAGCGTATTTTTCGCAAAACGCCAGCATCTGCGGCTCAATCTTGCGGTACACTTTCATCGAAAGCGAATGTATCGGCCTTAGACGGGCAATCGCACCATACTCAAGAGCGACGACCGCTGCGATGATCAACCCCAACACCCAGCCAAATGATGCAACCGAAAACGCTGCTTGCGAGACAACCAACAACGCTGCCAATGCCCTCTGCAACGACACCATGTCGACATAATACAGCTCGCGCATTACTTCAACTCCTCGCTGGTGTTTGCGGCGCTCGCGCTCAAACTTGCCCAACTTGCCCATAGGTACGACCACTCCGCTCACCATAATGAGGAGAATAGTACTTATGATAAATCCGACTACCATTGGAGCTATTGTAGCGTACTTTTCGGTTGTAGCGCCACCATCTTTCGTCTACAATTGTAAGAGATACTTTGAAGGAGGGATTCTGTGACTCAAAAAACCTGGATTATTTTTGGAGCGCTGGTTGTAGTACTACTTGGCGGCTTGGTCTATCTATCGTCGAGAAATCAAGTTGATGTAAGCAATATATCAAAAAATGCCCTGGTCGGCAGCGGCTCGGCGGCAGATGTCATCATAGGCCCATCAGAGCAGAATGGGCAGATAGGCGATCATGTATTTGGCAACAAGGATGCCAAAATAACACTGGTAGAATACGGCGATTTTCAGTGCCCTGGCTGTAGTGCGGCATATCCAGTTCTCAAGGCAACCAGTGAGAAATACAGCGATCAGATAGCCTTTATCTTCCGCAACTTCCCTCTCGTAAACATGCACCCAAATGCCCTAGCTGCAGCGACCGCTGCTGAGGCCGCGGGACAAATGGGTAAATACTGGGAAATGCACGACTTGCTCTACGAAAACCAAAACGCGTGGGGAGGCCTCTCAGCTTCACAGCGAACGACAGAATTCACTTCATATGCCAGCCGGCTTGGCCTCAATGCCAAGGACTTCCAGCAAAAGATGAACGCTAGCAATGTTGGCAAAAAGATTGCCTTTGATCGAGCGCTTGGCGGACGACTCGGTATCACCGGTACCCCGACTATTTACTTTGACGGCAAGAGCGTCAATCAACAGGTCACAAAAGACGGCAAGCTAACTGACAAGTATGATAGTGAGCTGTCCTATGTCTGGGCAAACCAAGACGCCTTTGACAAGCTGATCGTCCAGCCCGCCCTCAAGGCTCGCGGCATCGCCTTGCCGACTGACAAGAAATAGCACAAAACGCCAACTAAAAATATCACCCCGGTGCCTTGGGGTGATATTTATTTTGGGTGATAGTCTCGGGGGGAGACTATCAAGTTGTAACACATCAGTCTCTCTAATGTGCGATATACAGTTGCCATTCGGCAGGCACCACATCCACTGCAATCTTTTTGCTCCGCGATGGGGCAAAATTGATAGCTATTGGCATGTGATTTGCTGATGCTCCTTATATTAGGTGCAGCTCCCTGGACTTCGACCTTTATTGAGTTGTTTGCCAAGGAACACGCTGACTATCTTATCAAGGAATCATACCTGGGTCAAGCATCGGCATCTTGCCCTTGGGGTTACATCTCGCCAGGCGTAACGTCGGCAGACGCGGTCTTGAGCTCCCGTTCTTTGATGAGAAAAACCATAACCGCAGCAACTGTCATCAGTCCAGCCGAAGCTATAAAGATACGCTGCAGAGATTTTGAAAAGGCATGAGTGACCTTGCTCGAATACTGATCCTGTTTCTCGATGAACTGTTTCCTAGCAGCTTCTCTCGCGGCAGGTGGATACGGCATTTTCTCAATAGATGCAATGCCTTCATCCCGAATCTTTCGTTTGACGTCAGGTGTATTGAGTGTCAAAAGTGTATTTGGGTCATCCAGGCTACCGATCTGTTTTATGGCAGCCGGATTTTTGGCGAGAGTCTGCAAAAATGCATCACTCTGTATATTGGTGAGGTTTGCGTTGATACCATTTGTCAACATTGCGCCAAAGATTGCGATACCGATCGTAGAGCCAAGTCCGCGGAACAGCTGCACAGAGCTAGTTGCTACACCCAGGTCTTTTTGCTCAAACTCGTTCTGCACCGCGATAGTCAAGACTGGCATGACAAGCCCAAGTCCAAAACCTAGAAGGATCATCATGACCGCCTCGTGCCAGTATGGCGTTTCCGGGGTTAGGGTCGCTAGCAGCGCCACCATGATTGTTGCAATGACGATACCGATTTGCATGAATATTTTGTAGCGGCCGATACGGGATATAATCTGTCCCGAGCCGATACTGGCAATCATCAGGCCGCCTACCATTGGTAGCAACATCAGGCCGCTTTCGGTAGGCGATGCCCCAAATACCTGCTGGTTGAACTGCGTCAGATAAAGGATTGAGCCCATAAATCCAGCACCGAAAAGCGTTGCAATGATGATAATCAATTTGAAATTCATATTGTCAAAGAACCGCAGTGGTAGAATCGGCTGCTTTGCCTTGCGCTCAACGATAACGAACAGCGTTGTAGCTACAACAACGATTGCTCCCATGATAATCCGTAGGCCTGTCAGCGAAAGGTCAAATGTATCCATCACATCTCTAAAGATCGTCTCAGTGTTGTCGACTGCCAACACCAGAGTTGCCAAGGCAACCGTCAGCAGCGCAGCGCCAATATAGTCCACCTTTGGCTTCAAAGCGTGCTTTAGAGCTGGACTAAAGACCAGGATGAGGATAAATGCGATGATAGCAACCGGCACATTGATAAAGAATGTCCAGCGCCAGTCAGTCGTCAGACCAAAGATATGCTGACCATCGGTCAACCAGCCGCCCAAGAGTGGTCCGATGACCGATGAGATACCAAAGACAGCGCCGATCAATCCCTGCCATCGTCCGCGCTCACGCGCCGCGAAGAGGTCACCAACAATCGTAAAGGCATTTGCCGTAATGATACCGCCACCGATACCCTGGAATGCCCGGGCGAGGACAAGCTGATTGATATCACCAGATATACCACTCGCAAATGAGCCAAGCGCAAAAATCGCCACACCAATCAAGAGGATAATCTTGCGGCCAAAGAGATCGGACAGTTTACCGGCAATCGGTACTGTTACGGTTGTCGTCAAAAGATACGCCGTGACAATCCAGCTAAGCGAATCATAGGCATTAAATTGCTCGACGATCTTGGAAAGGGCTGTCGCAATAATTGTCTGGTCAAGTGCCACCAAAAATAGGCTGGCCATGACCGAAAGCATAATGATCAACTTGCTACGCAAGCTTAGGTGATGGTGCATGTGGGGTTATCCTTCTTTTTTATTAGATCTACTGATTAATTCGTTGGCTGCTTCGAGGGTGCCCGTGAGTTTGGCAACCATTTCACGCAGCTGATCTTCGCCAAGACAAAAAAGTACTCTCTTTGATGGTGAACCAGCAATATACAGCTTGTCGCCCGGTTTGAGATTCAATTCCTCTCGAGCATCAGCTGGAATAACGATCTGGCCTTTTGTACCAACCGTCGCAGTGCCATACAATTTCTTGTCATGATGAAGATTCTTCATAGTACTGATTGTATTACAAGTATGAAATGTATGTCAAGTGTACTTATCGTTTTCGCAAGAAATAGACGCCAAATACTGCTCCGCAGATGATGCTTGTAGCGATAATTCCCCAAAATGCGTAGTGTTCGTGCTCAAATGGCAAGGGTACATTCATGCCAAAAAGACCAGCCAACATCGTCGGTATCGTCAGTGCCAAGGTAATAACCGTCAGTAGTCGAATTGTCTCATTGAGCCGCGTATCCATCACAGCGCGGTAGCTGTCGCGGACATTGGTAATCGTACGGAGCAATGACTTGCAGCGTGCGATCAGCTGCTCCAAGTCAATCGAGAGATCTTCAACCATACCTTTATGATCCTCCTGAAGCGGCAAAATCCGGCCGCCAAGCAGCTTTTCGGTAGCAGTATTCGTCGGAATGATTGCATCGAGATAGTCATTTAACTTGCGCTCATATTCTGTCAGACGGGCAATATCTTTTGAGCCTAAACTCACGACATCACTCGTTGCGGCCCGCATCTGACGATTGATCGCCGCCACCCTGCGCTGATATGTCGCGATGATCTCATCCATCATCTGGATAAATAGCAATGTCTGGTCTTGCGTCGACGTACGAGCTCGGTCGATAAACGGCTGCCACAAGCGCCCGAGACTATCGCGGCTGATGGTGAGCGTATGCTCTCTGCCAAGCGCAAAGAGCATCGGCGTCGTATAATCATTAAATTCGTCATCTGTATCAGGCAAGCGCGTGATAAAGTACACCCATTCTCCCTCCACCTCAACACGCGGCACTTCATGCGGGTCAAGCGCGTCGGTCAAAATATCAGGGTCGATATCAAGCTCAAGCAAGAGTGCCTTTTCGCTATCATTCGGACGCTCGCACCGTATCCATGTGCCAGGTGCCAACCGGGTTTTTGTCTGGATTTGAGCAGAGGAATTTGATCGCAAATATTGGAGCATCAGCGTCGGCGATGCTTGTGGCTAGTGTGGCGATGTGCCATGCGGTACCAGACAAGGCCGATGATGGCGATAATGAGAACAACCAGCGCAATGGCAGCTGCGATCATCCAGATCGGAACGACCCAGAACGACTTTGATACGTCGATTGTCTGATTTTTTGTACCGTAGGTAAATGTAGCACTCACTTTGTAGTGGCCAAACGCACCGATCTTTTCCAGTGGAATTTCCCAACGACGAGCATAATCTGGCAATACCATGTCTCGTGGATCACCTTGGTTGAAGTCGGCTTCGTATACTACCTTGGAGCCCTTTTTGACCGAAACTTTTCCAAATGGAGCAGCATGTACGTTACCCTTATTTTCAAAACGGGCAAGCAGGTCAAAATCTTTCGAATCGGTAAAGAACCATCCCGTCTTGCCGTTCTGGCGCACATCAAAATTGGTGAGATTGAGCTTTTCTACGAGATCGCCTGGAACCGTCAGTAGGATGATAGAGGCAGCACTGGCATTTAGATTTACCTGTCCGCCATCATCTGTCACAGTTGGCGCAAAACGAATCGCGCCATAGTAGCCTCCGGCCTGTGCATCTGCCGGTACAGTGATCTTTACCTCGACCGCTCGTGCTTCTTTTGCCGGGATTACCACATCCTTGAGCGGCGACATAAAGCGCTTGAGACTGTGTGTCGGCGCGTATTTGTCTGCATCCAGGATCAGTGCTGGCGAACCCTTTTCGTCGCCGGCGATGAAGTCATTTTCGATCGGACGAACAGTGATCGATTGATCCGTGAGGTTTGTGACAGTTATTTTGGCTACCTTACTCGCACCAGGCTTGATCTCGATATCGGAGCGCACTGGTGAAATCTTTAGCGTATTGACGATGCCGTTGTCCGCAGCAGAAGCCGATTGCGAGCCTCCCAGCGGCGCAACGACAAGTGTCGCTACTGCCATGATAGTCATTGCTATTAGTTGTACTTTTGACTGATACTGTTTTGCTCGCACGGTGTTTTCTCCCAAATCTCCGTTACTTCCTGAAATCCCCCACCTTGTCGGACTAGAATCTTCTAGAATTTGCCAGTTGCGATCAAGCTAAGATCGGCTGAGTAGCTGCCACCTGGCGTGTTGTTTGCAACACTTGCGCCAAAGGTTAGCGGCATGTTGCGATTGTTGGCTGGCTTGCTGTTTGTTGTCAGGATCTGGTCGCCGTACAGGCTTGTGACACCCGACGTACCTTCTTCGTCATAGTTCAGACGGAAGTTAGATGAACTGTAGTTGGCTGAGGCTGCTACCAAATCACCGTCGGTTGCATCAGTGACATTGGCACCAAGCTTGAGACCAAACTTGGCCTCACCTTCCGCAATATCACCAGTTGTACCTGCTGGAGCAATATCACAAAGGTCGGCAGCAGCTCCTGATCGATGTAGGCCGCCACATTCAACGCCGCTCTTGAGGCTGACAATGGCACCACCAACAGCGTTGGTCGATAGCTGGGTATAGATAGTTCCCTCGTAGACATCGGCAGCATCAAGTGCGACTACACCATTTGTATCTTTACCGAGGACCAGTGATGGGGTAGTCAAGTTACCACCACAGCTAGCAGTGATTGGATTGACTTCGGGGTGTTCTGCGTCCTCACCTCCAGATACACAGAAGGTCATCGTCTCTAGTACGGCACCCGAGACGCCGACAGTATCGGTGATCGATAGTGCGATGCTACCAGTGTCTTTTACGCCGTCGCCCAGGTCTTCGGCTTCATAAAGACCAGCATTCGTGGCTGTATCATAGGTGATGAGGCGCGCATAGACAGTCCCGGCAGTTGTTGGGTTCGTGATACCGGTCAGATTGACTGTGACAGCACCTGCCGTCATGGCCTTCGTGACAACAATCTGATTGTCAGTAGGGCTAGATACGGCTGAGGCATCTGTCGAGGCGGCCTCTCCTGCATCTATGTCCGAAGGGGTACACGCTGCGCCGATCAGCGGAGTATTTTTACAAAATTCGAGCATAAATGCGCCGGCTGTCTGTACAGCTGTAAACTTCAACTGATATGTTACGTTTGATGCGCCTTTTGATGCGCTACTCAGCGCGATAGACCGATCGGTCACTGTCGCAGCTGATACTAATGATGGTAGTACGATAGACAGCACCAGTGCTATTATCGCGACTACATAGAGTGCTTGACGTTTTATTCCGTCGATTGTTTGTGTGATACCCATTTCCCTCTTCCTCATAACTTTTTTGCTATTTGGTTGTAGTAACGACCTCAGTATATCATGATTATACTCATGCTTGTCAATCTATATGCTCCTAGTTTTCCACAAGGGGTCCAAAGACGGTGCTTTATTTCTTCTCGTAGCTGTCGCGCTCTTTGAGCATTTTGTTGCGGATCGTGACCAGTTGGCTACGACGACCGAGCCAGTATGTCGGCGCCAACAAGATGAGTGCCACCAGTGATGGAATCCAAAGAATCTCCGTCTTAGTAGCCTTTCCTTTGGCATCTTCACCCTCTGATGATGCTGCGCTATCTAGCTGTCCATTTGCGACAGCGATCACCTGTAAAAACGCCGTGACGCCATTGGCATCAGTCACAGTGATATTGACGCGGTAGATACCGGCCTTGCTGTACGTATGAGACAGTGATACGACGCCCGCCAAGGCTTGACTCTTCAATTCTGGCTTGGTGCCATCGCCCCAGTCGATACTAAAGGCGTACGGCCCGCTGCCGCCAGATAGCTGAAACGGCCAATTCAGCACACTGCCAGGGTTTGCCGAACGGCGACCATACGAGCTTGTCAGCGTCACCAGAGCACCAAAAGCCGTGAGGTTGGTGTCTTTATAGGTTACTTTGACAATCTTTGAGGTTGGGCCGGCTTGTCCGAGCTCGTCGTAGACGATCGCTGTGAGATCATTTACCCCTGCAAATAGACTGACCCTGATGCTAAAGCTGCCGTTTTGGCATATCACCGCGCCGACCATCACGCCATTGTCATATATCTGTACTAGCAGATCATTGGGACAAATGCCGTTGACTGTGATCGGTGATTTGTTGAACGACGCGCCATTTGCCGGCGTCGTGATCGTCGCACCTCGGTTTGGCGGTGCTTGCGTCTTGACAGCCTCCAGTCCGTACGAACCTGGCTTTGGGTCCGGATTTGGGATCGGCGTAAATGCCCCTGCCCAGTGGCTCAAAACCAACAGCGCCAGCAGACACGACCCGACAATTGCGAGTCCTATCCACTGTGCGCTAAAACGAATCGTACGTATCATGGCTATGCTTATTGTAGCTGGTCGGTAGCGTAGAGGCAAAGAGTTATGTTATCTACGGCGCGACAATCGCTTTGGTCCGTTCATTTTGTTGCGGACTTTGCGGACAATACGCCAGATGTAGAAGCCTACGATTGCCAAGATGACCAGTACGGTGATGATAAACCACCACGGTAGATACCAGAAGGTAATGCTCTTTACGATTTCATTGGTGTTGTTGCCGTTTTGACCGTAGTAGATATCAAGCGTAGCGTGATACAGACCAGGCCATAGCGTCGGAGTGGTACATTCGGACGATTTGGAGTTGACGCCATTGAGATTGACATCCGACTCCTTGAGCTTGATACACGCCGTAAAGGTACGCGTCTGACCGATCAGCGCCAGCGAGCTGTTTGGGTTGACATTGCTGATCGTTATCTTTTGCCCAAACATGTGCTTCAGAGTGATCGTACCGACAGGACTTTCGGTTACATTGCCCTTGTTTTCCAGCGTATATGCCATGGCTTGCGGCTTTGAGGTAGCGATGAAAGTATAGCCGGACTTGCCGTCTTCTGACTGAGTCGGCAGATGGTACGCGCCAAACTTTTTGAGCGTGAGGTCTTCTTTTACCTTGCCGGGAATCTGTACAAAGACCAAGGTGACACCCGAGGCATTGAGACCGACATTACCACCGTCCGAGCCGCCAGATGAATACACGATGGCGCTGTAGTAACTACCAGCACCGTGTCCGGCTGGGATTGCGACCTTCATATCGACTGTTTTTGAGCTATTTGGAGCGATCGTGACGTTTTCTGGCATGGTCAAAAACGGTTTGAGCGACCACGTCGTCTGTGGTGCGTCTTCCGCCAGCATGAGCTTTGGCGTACCGCCATCGTCGGTAAAGGTGAAGTCAACTGTACGAAGCGTCAGATTGAGCGGCTGTTTGCGGTCGAGATTGCGGATGATCAGCCTGTCTTTGACTGACTTTCCCGGCTCGATAGTGTAGTTTTTTCTCGGTACGATACTGAGTGCTGCCGATGATGCAGCTTCGGCTGGTACTGCAGGCAATGCGTAGGCTGCTGCGACCACCAGAGCAAGTGTAGCCATGACGATAGTTCTGAGGCGTTTCATATTTTCCCTTGTTCCCTCACGTTTACTGTTTCGTTAAGTATAAGCTGCATTGTACCACTAAAAACGCCCGCTGGCTATATACGTGATCGTTGTGCTATACACACCAGCTTTTAGGCTGGCAGCCGAGTTGACGATGTAGCTCACGGTGAATTTTCGCATCAGGCTGACATTTGGCGAGTACGCGACGACATCGCCAGAATTGTACTTGTATTTGTTTGTCTGGCTGTAGTCGGGCGATGCGATGGCATTTGTCCACGGTCCCTCGGGGTCATTGCCGACAGATGGCGCGTCATTTGCCACGAGATTGATACCAAACTGGTTGCTGCCCTGGCGGCTGGCTGTCGGCACGCTCGGCGTATCGATCACGCTCGTACCGGCTGTCATCGACCTACCATTTGCCGTGATGGCAAACCCTCCACTGGCATTGGTACCGACCGCCATTTGCGAGCGGGCAGTGAGAGTCGATTTTGAGCTGAGCTCGCCCATATCGGTGTAGTAGGTATCGTCTGTATTCGAGCAATTTTCAGCCACCTCGCGGGCGACGCAAAATATCAGCATCGGCGGCACCTGCGTCTGGAGCATGATGCCTGTCGTCACCTGCCCTCGCACCGAGCCAAAGTCGATCTGCGGCCCAGTGCCATCGCTTGATCCCAGGCTCTTGAGACGTATCGAGAACGCTTGCGACGTGTCCTTTGGATTGACGATACCGCTCAGCGTGTACGACGATGGCAATATACTACCCGAGATCATGGTCGGTATACGTGAGAGTATGATGTGATTGGTTGATTTGGACGATATAGAAAAGCCTGTCTCGCCCGACTGGTCAGTCAGCGTGGCGTGCGAGACATCCAGACCCAGCGGCACTTGGCATGGCTCGTACGGGATAGGATTGTTGCAAAAGAGCAGATCGACCGAACCTACCTCCTCGGCACTCATGTAGCGAAATGATATCGTGTAGTCGGTCGTAGCCCCTGGCACGCTGCTATTCATGTACAGACTGCGCTCCTGAAAGCGCATGGCTGCCGATGCCGGCGGCACAAAGAGAAACAATACCAATACTATCGCCAGTATTTCTTCCGGAAAAACAAAGCGCCACGAAACTATATGTGCATGCAGTCGAGCTAGCTTATGCTTCATACCGCTATTGTACTAGATAACGGGGCTTCTGCGTAGGTGACAGTACGTAAATCTAGAGCCCTGTTTTGATACGTATCACACTAACGCCGTTTGACTTTGTTGAGACAGGTATCCCTAGAGTACTATTGTCTCTTGATAACGCAACTACGTATTTGCCGTCTGATGATGCTACAGCATAGGTGCCATTGGTATAGAGAAGGCCAGGATAAATATGTTGGACATCCTCGAGAGTACCAGACCCATCACTTAGATGCTTAAAGCCTATAGCATAGTGTGGCAAGCCATCTGAATATTTATGAACTCTCTGAACAACATCACCTTTATCAGTAACCGACATACTAGTTGCACCCTGGTTACTAAAACTTCCATCGGACTTTGAACTTACATATATTCTCTCACCCGTATATCGATCATACCTTACAACTTGGGTGGAAGTTCCCACACCTGTTGGCGCTGGAGTGACAAGGGTTCGATCTGGGGTGTCATATATAACATACCTGCCGTTACAAGAGATCGCTACTGGATTGCTGCCGTGAGTCGCTCCAGGAGTTAAGTAAGTAACTTTAACTCCGTTGCGAATATCAACAAGAAAACTATTCTGAGGATTATAGCCACCGCCAACGGTATCAGTAGTTAGATTTGTTGCATAGCTGCCTAGAAGAATTAAAGACCCGTCACAACTTGCAGAGAAAGCTGTACTAATTGTATTCTGCATCACGCCATCAATAGGCTTATTCAGAAGAGTCCATTCATCCTTGAGTTGATCGAAAAGAGCAGCGTCCCAATTCCCAGACGTAGATCGGACACCCGACATTAGCTGGTTTATTGCCTTTGTTCGCACCACAATATAACGACCATCATTACTGATAGAAGTAGGCCACGTAGACGCATAATTTGGGTCGCTGCTATTAACAATTGGATTTATTACCCGAACCTGATTAGTCTGAAAATCTTTCACGTAGACACGGTAGTGAGAAGTATATGTTGTACCATCGATCAGATTTGTTGCATTTGACCTGAACGCAACATACCTGCCGGTTTCACTCATAACATGATGATCTGATTCGCCATCAGCTACAATACCGCTTTCGGACTTATCAATTCTTTCGGTAATTCCCGAAGTCATATCCCGTATATACCCTGCATTATTTCCTGATGAGGAATCCGTCAGATTTGTCGCAGTTGTTTCAAACAATATTTTTGATCCATCGGAAGATATCGAGTGTGGCGGATTAGATGCAAGGGTAACATCCTGATTGACACCCTGCCCATCAACATTATTCACGCTCACAAGTTCGTATACATGCGGAAATGTGTTCGCCGCATATACTGGTATCTGCGCAGCTATCGCGATAGCTGCGCATACCGCAAACCCACCAAAAATCATAGCTTTAATACTGCTTTTTTGCCTTGTAAGACTCTTCATTCCACCCCCTTAATATATTTTCAGTTTAGCTTAAGGTACGCTGATTTACAATCTATACTTGCATTAAAAACCGGCTCCCCTCTGGGAGCCGGTTTTGATTTTGCTACGTTGTACTCGACTTAGTAAAGTGGAGCTGCAAGGTAGTTGATCTTCGTGGTGTAGATACCAGCTGGGGTATCTGCCGCGATGTTTGCTACGTAGCGCATTTTTGCGGTAGAGCAGCTAATGACACCACCACTTCCACCACCTGCCAATGTGTTCTCTGCAATAGGCACAGGCACTGTGTTGCTTGCCCTCTTGAAGGTAAACTCAGCATTGTTAGTAGAATCATCCCTATCACTAATCGTTGCAATGCTACCGCCACTATAGTCGCTTAAGACAGCAAGTGGAGTAACGTGTGGGGCAGTCCAGTTATCTGGGAACGGACGCTTTGGTGTACCCTCTTCATGGAGTGGATCATCTATCTCATCCTGAGCTGTCCATAGCTCGTTATCTGTTGGATCAGTCGGAGCATTAACGGCGAGGCCAAACTGCTCGGTGCCTGGCTTGCTATGGGCTTTGGCTTCCATCGAAGTGATTGCATCGCCAACAGTATTCTGGAGCGTTTCACCAGAGTAGTAGACTGTGGCACCAGCAGAAGAGTTGGATGAGAGGCGCCAGTACGAGTGTGCATCGTAGGCCTGCTCGGTGTCCAGCGAATCTTCGGCACTTGGGTTACCTAAGGTGATCAGATTGCCGTTTGTCTCCTGGATAGCATCACATGAACCATGTGGAATTGCCTGTGTATCAGGGTTGACCGTACCGACAGAGAACCTCATGGTTTCTAGGACCTTGGTCATGATGTGAATTGAGTCATTCATGACGTTGGCCACAGTGACACCACCGTCGATGATATTGGCAGCTGTAGCTGGTAGTAGTTTGACACCATCACGAGTATCAGCCTCAGCTGCATCTGCTGGTTCTTTGTAGGTGTTGATCTTGACGAAGAACGCACCGCTACCAGGGTTGGTGATGTAGATAGAGCTTGATGGCTTGAAAACGATCTCGACTTTGTCATTAAAGGCAGGCGAGTCACCGGTGGCACTTGTCAAGATGATGAAGTTTTTCTTGCCAGTCAGGTCGTCTCGTCCCTGATCGTTATCATAATCATTGTCCTCAACATTCTTGGTCTTCATCGTCCAGCCTTTATTGCTTGCTACGCCATTGATAAGGACCTGGAACTGACCTGCTCCCAATGCACCGTTTCCAGCATCAGCAAACTCACCGACTACATCAAGGTCACTTGTTTTGTCGTTGTCTGAGAGAGCGTCAGCGTTTGTTTTGCGATCTGGAGTACGAGCATCGCCCGAGTTGTCACCAGGCGCCTGGCAGAGACCGGCAGCTGTCGTGCAGTACTGGAGGGTAAACGCTTTGATCGGCGTGCTTGTCGCATCACTATCGGTGCTGACATGGAAACTAAAGGTCTCACCAGTCTTCATACCGTTTGCACCTGATCCCGGCGGCGCATATTGCTCACCAGATGGAGGTGCTCCGTTTAGCTGGTCTTCTGAGTTGCCCGAACCGTCGGTGTTCTGCCAGCCCGGTGCCGAGCTACTGAGAAGCAACGTACGATTCGTCAATGGATTCAGCGTGTCAGCAAAAGCTGATGCTGCTGGTATGATCGCCGCTACTACGAGAGCAGCCGCTGCACCAAGCAACGTCCCACGCCGTGTGATTGACTTGAGTGTATACATTTTTGTATATCTCCTATTTTTGTTTTTATATTTTCCGTCCTTAAAGATAAGGGGTACAAGCGAATTTTACCATTAGCAGCATACTAATTGCAACTATGAAATTTGTAAGTTTTCCACAGGCCAACAATACGCCCTAGTAGATTGGCGTCACGATGGCCGAAAAGTCTGCCGAGTATTTGCCGGCTGGCGTGGCATTTGAGATATTGATGAGCATACTGATAGTGTAATCGGTGCGGTTGGTCGAGCCGGATGCCCTGGCAACGATGTCGCCGCTGGAGTATTTGAATCTATTTGCGGTATTGTAGCCGCTCTGGATAGTGCTGAGCATCTCGGTGCCGGATGGCTTTTCTACGGGATTGGCACCGACCGATGGCGAGCTATTGGCCACGGCATTGATACCAAACTGCTCGGTACCCGGCGTTGATGCTGTGGGTGTATCCAGTACATCCAGTGTGTGCCCGCCGTAGTGCGGCGGATCGCCAACAATCTGCAATGTGTAGCCGCTACTGAGCAAGCTACGGACCTGGACGATCATTCTTTTGGTAGCTGCGTGCTCGGTGCTGAGCGTACCGAGATCGGATGCACCTGAGTCTATGACGACATCGAGTGACGGCTGGTCATCTGTCAGAGAGCCGAGGTTGGCAGTGTTGTTGGAGTTTTTGGTCTCGCCCACGACTGTATCGCCGATCGAAGTCGTCGCACAATACTGCCCGCCCGAACAGCTATTGTCGAGAGAGCCGGAGCCAAACTGCGACTCCGGTAGCTGGTAGCTGGGTGACGAGGGTATCGTAGCAGAGACCGTGGATGCGCCGCCAATAATCGCAACTACTGCCACTGCCACCAAGAAAGATCGTCCGTACCGCCATCCTCGTATTCCCATAAGCGTTATACTATAGTATCGCGTATCCTGGGGAAAAACTCAAACTCAAAGAGTCCCCTATGGCAATATGGAGTAAAGTTTGGTACATTGATATCAAAGAAAAGCATAATCAGAAAACCCATGGACTCCGACAAAGAAAAACCAGACGAAAAAGAAAACGAGCACACGCCGGCCGAGGAATCACAGGCACCGGCTGATGCGCTGAGTCGTACGCCAGAGGAGCTGGAAGAAGAGCAGGCGGCACAAGAGGCGGAGCACCCCAAGGCGCCTGAGCCTCAGGAAAAAAAGCTCTCGCCTATCCGACGCCTATTTCGGCGATTTAATGTCTACTTCCTACTCTTTGTGCTGATCATGGTGGTCGCCTGCGTCATCGTAGCCGTCAACTACCTCAATAGTCAGAAGCCGCCAAAAGAATCAACGATCGAGTCGCGATCGCTGACAGAAGACGCGCTCAAACAGCTGTCAAATACCGACGTGTCGGTAGGCGATGCATCGCAGACATTCACCATACAGGGTAATGCCATTGTCACCGGCCAGACGCTGATGCGCGGCGATCTCAATGTAGCTGGTAATTTCCAGACTGGCGGATCGATCAAAGGACCGAGCATCACCATCTCTGGCAGCTCAAACCTGGGCGCAACCCAGGCAAACAGCCTGCAAGTCGCCCAAGATGTCGCTATACAGGGTAATACCTCGATGCGAGACCTGAGCGTCAGCGGATCATCGACATTCAAAGGCGCTATGACTGCATCGCAAATCACTGCTTCCCGACTGATACTGAGCGGTAATGCCGTCCTCGAAGTACCAAACCACCTGGCATTTACCGGCCCAAGTCCGAGCCGGACGATCAACACCAGCGCTCTGGGAAGCGGCGGATCGGCCTCAGTCAATGGCTCTGATACGACCGGCACAGTAAATATCAATACAGGCAATAGCCCGGCAGCCGGCTGCTTTGTGCGCATCGCATTTCGACAGGCGTTTACCCGGCAGCCACACGTGATCATCAGCCCGATCGGCGCCGGCGCTGGCAGGACGAGCTACTATGTGACGCGTGATACCAATGGCTTTAGCATCTGCGCCGCTACGCCGGCACCTGCTCATCAGGCATTTGGGTTTGATTATTTTGTCACTGGATGATCAGTCGGCATAGCCGATTCGTCGGTGAGTATTAGACGTCCATAAATACGACGACACGGTCGGCTTTGACATGCATGAGAGCGCGGTGAATCTTGATGATTTTTTGATCGCCTTTGGTAGGCTGGATCGTCAAATTGCAGGGGACAAGCATGCAGAGAAAATTGCGGTGACGCGGCAAGATATCGAATGGCCCGGTAGCATTGACGGCACTGACGCTATAGGCATCGCCCTCAAAGTAGACCTGAAACGGCGCATAGACTTTGACAGCCATCGTCGGCTTGCCACTAGGACTAGCGGCTACTTGCTCGGTTTCGCTTGCCTCTGGTTGCGGTGCTTTGTCGGCCACGCTACTTTTCCTTTTTGGCAGGTTCTGCCTTCTCATCATCTGCTACGGAATCGTCAGATGTGTCATCGCTCTCTTTGGGAGCTGTGCTGGCTGTAGCCGGAGCAGCCTCACCCACTGGCTTTTCCTCTTCTGTGACGCCGATGATCTCTTCGACGCCATTCAGGGTATCTTCGCGAGTCATATGCTCGCCCGGTACACCAGTAACTTTTTCCATCACATTGAAGCGCTGTTTGAAGAATTCGATCAGCGCCTTGGCTTTGTTGTAATCGTCGCGGTCTTCAGCCGAGAGCTCTGACTCGCCAATGATAGCGATGATACCTTTGAGCGATTCGTATTTTTGCAAAATCGCTGTTGCGCGAGTCGCCAGATCATAATGCCGCTCGCCTACGACTTCGGGCGTGAGCAGACTGGATTTTGAGGCGAGGATATCAACCGCCGGGCGGATGCCTTGCGCTGCCACAGCACGCGAGAGCACAATAGTGCTGTCGAGCTCGTGCTGGATCATCTGGACAGCCGGGTCGGAAAGGTCATCTGCTGGGACATAGATCGTTTGAAGGGCAGTGATCGAGCCATTTTCGTTGCTGGCCAAACGATCCTGAAATGTCTTGACGTCGCTAAACACTGTCGGCTGGTAGCCGCCTTCGGCTGGAGTCTGGTCGATGATGGTCGAAACCTCATTTTTGGCCTGAATATAGCGATACATGTTGTCAGCAAAAAGCAGCACGTCTTTTTTCTGATCGTCGCGGAAATACTCAGCAAGCGTGATGGCAGCCAGGCCGATGAGCGAGCGCTGGACCGGATTTTCATTCATCTGGCCAAAAAACATAGCTGTGGTCTTGAGCAGATTATTGTCCTCTAGTGTCTTGTACAACTCGTGGCCCTCACGGATGCGCTCGCCGATACCGGCAAACATACTGATCGCGCCAGAACCTTCGGCAACGTTGTTGATGATTTCCATCGTGAGCACCGTCTTGCCCACACCAGCACCACCGACGATACCGATCTTGCGGCCCTTTACAAACGGGGTAAAGAAATCGAGAACTTTGAGCCCTGTCTCAAGCACATCGTCGGAACGGCTCTCAAGACTGGTTTCTTGAAAGGCCGGTGAGAATATCGGGCGTTTTGGCATTTTGTCGAGCGTTGCATCGTCGAGTTGGGGTTTGCCGTCGATAGGGCGAGCCATAGCATCCCACACCCGGCCGATCATCGCATCGCCAACCGGAATCTCAAGACTGTGGCCGCTACGAGTGACCAGATCGCCCTTTTGGATACTATAGTCACCGCCAATATTGAGACAAACGGCTGTATCGCCGTGCGCTAGGCTGCTGACGAGAAGCGGTGATTTTTGCTCGTTGTCGACATAGAGCATTTCGTTGAGATCCGGCATGTCGTCAATGAATTGAACTCTGATGACAATTCCCTTTAGACTGCGCACAACGCCTTTTTTGTAGGTTGCTTTTTTGCTACTCTTGCTCATACTCCTGCCTCCGCTGCGCGCACTTTTTTGAGTCCGGCCAAACTTTCTTTTAGACGTGTATCGACTTGGGTGCGCTTGGCGCGATTGTATTCGATATGAAGCTCACTAGCGGTATCGATCGATCGCTCTTTGGCAGCCGACATAGCCTTGAAGCGGCTTGCAACCTGAGCCAGACGGCTATCGTAAATAAACTGGGAAATCGTCAGACGCAGGATCGAATTCTCGAGATAGGCTGCCACTGCATAGGAGCTCGGCTCAAAAATATAGGTCTTTTCGGTGACAAGATCGTCGCTGACCGTATCGAGATCGGCGACCCGGCCGCGGCTGGAGACCACCTCGCTCAGATCGACATCGCGAATCGCTTGCTCGGACAGTGAGATGTAGTTTTGGTAGAATATCCGGCTACGGGCATATTTTCTGACGATGTCCATCAGTGGATCGACGTTGATGTAGTCTTTTTCTGGCAAGTCAAAGTAGTAGGTATAGTCGACGTGAGCTTGCTTGAGCTTGAGCGCACCGTGATGGCCAATAACCAATACGTCATTTTTTGTCTCATCGTAACGCTCGATGAATTTTCGGACCAGACGCTGGTCGATGTCGCCGCTCAGTCCGCCCTTGGCCGTGATAAGGATCAACAGCTCTTTGTCGATCGGCTTTTCTTCGACCGTGCGGCCAAAATTGAAGAGCACATCGACACGCACTTGCTTGTAAATGTTCCAGACTTCATCAAAAAACTGATTGCTGATGAGCACTTTGTTTTTTGTCTTGGCGATCTGCATGCTACTCAGACTTTCGAGAGCCGATGTAAGACTCACAACAGAACGAACTGCGTTTTCTTCAGCTCTAATCTCTAGCGGACGCCTCATAAGGTATGCCTCCGGCTACTTTTTTCCCTTACTTGCCGTATCATTCTTTCTTCTCCTCGGCTGGAGCGTTGATTTCGGCAGCGGCACGGGCTGCTTCTTCGGCTTGGCGTTTCTTTTCGGTTTCAGCCTTGGCAGCTTTTTCGATCGCTGCACGCTTCACTTCGTCGATCGTCGTCACTTCGGCCTTTAGTGCTGCGCAAAGTTCATCGAAATTGCCGTTCATTTCATCGTCTTCTTTAAACTTTGCCGCGTAGTCGTGCACTTTTTCCTTTAACTTTTCGACATCGATAATCTCCTCCGGCAGGCTATCAAGCACGATAGTCATGATGAATTGCTGCTCGGCGTAGTTATATATCTCGCCAATTGCCTGATTCATCAACTTGAAGAGGACCTTACCTTTGTCATAGTCAGCTTGTGCTTGCGGACTGAGCTCGGTACCAAAGTGTGCGTATTCTTCGGCGCTGCGATAGCCTGCTAGGGTGAGGTTGAGCTTGTCAGCCAATCCCTTTTGGCGCTTGTTTTGGCCAACACCACCGACACGCGTCACTGAGAGCGCCGTACTGACAGCCGGACGCATCGTGTCTTTAAAAATCTGACTATCCAAAATCCACTGACCATCGGTGATCGACATGATATTGGTCGGTAGATACGCTGTGATATCGCCACCTGGCGCGTAGACAATAGGCAAGAGAGTTTGGCTGGCGTGATTTGCCTCGGTCTTGCCGCCGCGCTCAAGCAGAGACGAATGCGTGTAGAACATATCACCCGGATAGCTGTCGCGGCCAGGAGAGACACCAGCGATCAGCGAAATCTCACGGTATGCCTGAGCATGCGCTGTCAGGTCGTCGTAAATTACCAGCGTGTCCATATTGCACTGATGCCAAAAATACTCGCCATGCGCCGCACCGACATATGGCACTAGATAGGTGAGGATAAGCGACTCAAAGGAGTTGGTGACGACCACGATGGCTTTTTTGAGGGCATCGTTTTTCTCTAGGCTGCTCACAAGGTCTGCTACGTCGCGCTGACGCTTGGCGATCAGCACATATACCACCGTGATATCGGTATTCTTCTGATTGATTGCCACCTGTGCGGCGAGCGCTGTCTTGCCCACTTTGCTATCGCCCAGCATCGCCATACGCTGACCGCGAGCCAAGCTATACTCAAGATCGAGGATCGTCACACCAGTCTCAACCGGTGTATCGAGCAGTTCGCGTTCGTAGAGCATCGGTGCACCGTGAAAGACATCCCATTCCTGGTCAGGAGTAATATCTCCCTTACCATCGATTGGCTCACCAAAAACATTGATGACACGGCCGATGAAGTTTTTGCCTACCGGCGTCATAATGTCGCGCGACTCAATGACACAGACGGCACCAATATGGAGCGGGGTAGGATCAAGTTTCATCACAATGACATGGTCTTCGAAAACTTCATGGACATAGCCGCGCGTATCATCTTCAAAACGCACCGTGGCATGGACATTTGTTGGCTGCAGCCCCTTGACGCTCACCATGAACGAATCAATACCGACAATTTCGCCGACCGGATTGCCGTCTTCGACAAGTTTGCTAAACAC
Organism: uncultured Candidatus Saccharibacteria bacterium; assembly: GCA_964407405.1. Taxonomy (GTDB): domain Bacteria; phylum Patescibacteriota; class Saccharimonadia; order Saccharimonadales; family Saccharimonadaceae; genus JASLCR01. Next base: position 47,866 of record CAYOVH010000001.1, read on the forward strand.
CTTAGCCCCTTCCACCGATTGCCTCCAATTCCTTGACGAGTACCTCACGGCCCCCTGTCAGTTTGCCGCGCAGGCTGAGATCGTGGACGTGATTTGGCGTACGAATATAGACCCCGGCGATCAATGATGGCTGCAGGCCAACCGAAAGCACCGTATGCGGATGGATGGACGCACGCAACCATTCGACAATTCGCTCAAGACTGTCCGGATCGGCCTCAACAGCAAATGTCATGTGGATGGTCGGCAGCTTGTCTTTGAGCAGACTAACCTGCCTGATCAGCGAGGCTCGCTTGCGAGCATCGGTCAGCTTGAGATCATTGGCCGCCAAGAATGCGTCGAGCCGCTCGGAATGCGTCGATCGGGCAACGCGCTTTTTTGTCCCGGCCTTGGAGCGTACGGCAGCAGTCGTATATTCATTGTCGATGCGTTCAAGCTCGGAAACAAGCCGGGCGACATCAATCCGGCTGATAATATTCGGCGGAAGCACAAGATCGGTATAGGAAAGCGCCGCGGTGCCTGTCATAGCTTGATATCATCCTCTAACGCTTGTTTGCTTGCTTCCATCTGCTTTATGATCGATGGCAGCTGAGCCTTGAGGTCAAACTGATCCCCTAGAGCACCGAGCAAATAGTGCTCGATAGTCCGCGCCATGTTGTTCTCAAAGGCCTTCATTATCATGTCTTTTTGCGCTTTGATCTGCTCATCCAGGCGTGTTTCGAGCTGCTCGTGCTGCGCTTGCAATGATTTGACCGACTCAGAGAACCACTGCAAGGCTAGCTGATGAGAATCTTTCATTTTGTTCATCTGGGCCTTGCTGTCATTGAAAATATCGTCAAGCACATGCTCATGATCGGCCAGACTCTTTTCGACCTCTCCAGCAAGCTCATGGTGGCGGGCCTGCAAGCCTTTGGCGCTTTCGGTGATGTCGGCCAATGCTTTGTCTTGTACATCTTTCATAGCGCTGGCTTGCTCGGATAACTGCGCCTCCACCTGGCGAGTGACATGATCTTTGAGCTCAACCTTGATCTCATCGATAGCTCCATCAAGCCGTGCAGTGATGTGTCCTTTTAGCTCGGTGTTGATATCAGCAACGGTGCGCCGCAGCTCCTCTTTGAAATGCTCGCCATTTTCCCTCAAGACATTTTGAAAATACAATCGGGCGTGATTGCGCAACTCCTCTTTGAATGTTTCATCAAGAAATTGGCGCTCGCGCTCGGCCATTTCTTCATCGATCGATTGTTTTTTTGCAAAAATTCCCATTATCCCACCTTGTCTAACTCATCATAGCTTCAGTAATAAATATACCGCGAAAAGCCCAACAATTAAAATCAAAAACGCGGTCAAAATGATTTCCAGCAAGGCGCGAAAGATCGATTTCTTTGACATCGGGTTGCGCCCGATCGAGACAATACTGTTGCGCACGCCAGAATACAGCACGGCAATTGCCGCGACCAAACTAACTGCCGTGATCGCCAAGCTAAGGTAAATACGGATGGCGCTGACTTTTTTCTCGGCAATTGCTTGGCCGAGGCGCTCAAGGAATTTTGGTACATCAACCTTGGTGCTCTTGATGTTTGGATTGCGCGTGATATTGATCGTTACTGGCACCATGCCGAGCTTGACCGTGCTTGATACGCCATCCGAATCTTTCAAAGTCTCTGTACCAAAGATCGGACCTTTGCCATCAAAAGACCCATTGGCCCGGCCAAATATGGTACTTTCTTTTGTGCCAGCCTTCATAGCGATGCCATCGAGTGATGACAGCGTCAGATAGTCACCAGAGGAAATTGCTCCGCCCTGTGTGCTGACAAGGACGTTGTAGGTACCCGAGACGGCCACGTACGTCTCATTCTTGAGAGCGCTATTTGATAGGGTTACCGACAATTGGCTGCGATCGACGGTTACGCCAAACATATTTTGGAGGTTGCTAACTGAGGCAGGCTTCACCGTTTTGCTGTCTTTGCCGCTCAGCTCAACAATCGTGCCATTATCCAGCTTCGTTTCGGCAGCATACCCCTGTACGCTACCACCGCCATACTGTGCAGCGGCCACAGGCAAAGAAACGGTCATGCCGATCATGACAGCGATAAGGCCAAGAACAATTCGTGGTACTTTCACTTTGTTTATTTACGCTCCCCGTTATGCGTCTTAGGCTCAGTATACCATAACCACTGTTGTCATTGGTGGAAAATCGATTGCTCATTTTACCCTGCTTATGCTAGAATCAATGTAAGCTTTGATGGGCCACCACACGTCTGAAGTGAAACAAATATTTTTCGCACTCTGACCAGTGTAAAAAATAAAGAAAAACACCAAAAAATGACAGTGTGGTTAAACCTATCCACCATTCTTAAACAACGTTTGATTCTGCCAAAGGCAGGTCTTGTTGCGCTATGTGTCGCGTTTATTACAACGCTATTTTTGGCATATCCGTCGCAAGCCGCGCCTGGCATAAACAAAACGATTAGTTTTCAGGGACGCCTGCAGTCTTCTTCAGGCGCCGTTGTTCCTGATGGGTACTACAATGTCGAGTTCAAACTATACCAAGACGGCGACGGTTTGGAAGCGGGCAATCCAAATGGCACGCAAAAGTGGAGCGAATCGTACGTCAATAACGGCGGAACAAGTGGCGTTCAGGTCAGGAACGGCTACTTCTCGGTCAACCTCGGGTCAAATACTCCATTTGGCTCGAGTGTTGATTGGAATCAGGACACACTATGGTTGTCGATGAATATCGCCGGGTCGGCAACAAATTGTACAGAATTTGGCGAAGGAGCCTGCCCTGCCGATGGTGAGATGCTCCCGATGAAGCGGATCAATGCCGTGCCGTATGCTCTCAATGCCGGTACTGTTGGCGGCAAATCAGTCGATGAACTCATCCACAATAGCTTGACGGCGCAAACCGCCGACTTTAACATTATTGGCACCGGAATCGCGACGACATTGCAAGGAAATACCAGTGTTATTTCACCGCTATTTGATAGCGACAGCAGCGGCAGCCTCAGCATTGGTAGCGTATCGGCAACAGATATCGTTGTCGGTAGTGCAGATACCGATCAGACTATCAGTATCGGTAGCGGTGAGGGCAACAAGATGCTAACACTCGGCAGTAACCACGGAACATCAACCACGACCATCCAGGGCGGTAGCGGCGGCGTCACGATCAGCTCCGAAGGCGACCTGGCGCTTGGCTCGTCGGCAGGAGACATCAATCTGACAGCCTCAGAGGGTGGCAGCGTTAACATCAAGGACAGCAGTGGCTCGTCCGTCCTGTCTATCGATGACGACGGTACGATCAGCACCAGCGCCGGCTCAGTACTTACCATTGGCGGCTCAGCATCAGTCGCTGGTGATATCACCATCCAGGGCTCAACGCTAGCAACGAACTTCCTTGCCAGCGATACTTCGACGGCATCAGATGTTAAATTCCAGACATCACTCAACGGCTCGACCAAAGCATCGATCCTGGCTGATGGTACTATCTCGGGTACTCAAGTAAATACATCAAGTATTGATACTTCATCAAACACAACACTCTCTATCGGTGTTGCAAATGCCACAAATGTACAAATTGGTAACGGCACTGCTGATAGCTCGACGACACTTCTCACTCTCGACAAAGCAGCCTCTGCACCGGATGTCAGCGGCAATAGCGAAGCAATGCTTGGTAGTATGTACTACGACACGACACTCGGTAAAGTGCAGTGCTATGAAGAAGATGGTTGGGGTGACTGCGGCACCAGTCCTGACATCTTCGTGACGCTCAGTCCAGAGTACGCCAATGCCGTCATGAATGGCGCCGACATCGGCACTATCACGTCCGACTTCTGCTCAGACTCCCTCAATATCAACGATGGTAGCGGAAGCCAACCAACGGTTTGTAGTACCGACGAAACATACAACTTCTACAAGTGGAACTCCACTCAGTCGAGCGACCAGACCCGAAGCATCTATGTCACCTATCAGCTGCCGAGCAACTTCAAAAAATTCATTGCTGGCTCGACTTCCCTAATGGGACGAACTAATAGTGCTGATTCAAGTGTCAAATACAAGATATATCGGGACAATGGCAGCGGCTTGCCTGCTTGTAGCGCGGACATCTCTGTATCGACCGGATCGCAATCATCATGGCAAAAAGCCACCGCATCGGGCAATGATGATCCATCCGGCTGTGATTTCCATCCTGGAGATAGCATTCTCTTCAGAATCGATCTGACTGCCAAGGATGACGCCAATGCCTACGTCAGCAATCTGAACTTTGCCTTCAGCACCGATTAATCCCTGTTATGCTAAAATGGTTTAGTAAGAAACCGGGCAAACCCGGAAGGGAAGGCAAAGTATACTCACCGAATGGATTTCAAGCAGCCGCAGAGGCAAATACGCCGTCAGGCTCCGCCGAGCCAGACTTCCCAACCGTCTCAAATGGGGACTGAGCACACAGAGCCGACCACACAACCAATGGCCAAGCGGCGACGATTGCCGAGCAAGAAACAACTGATCATAGCAGGTGGGGCTATCGCCCTTATTGTTATCGGGCTATTCGTTTGGGGAAGACTGGCAGAAACGCGCCATCCTCTAGCAAATCAAAGCAACGATGCTCCTGGCTATCAGACGATCTCGCCAGAGGGACGATCAATTGAGCAGCTTGGCGGTTGGCGACGGGTCAGTCCACCGAATGAACAGCCAGTCTATGCATTTGAAGATACGATTGGCAGCGTATCAATCAGCGTCAGCCAACAACCGCTTCCAAGCTCCTTTGAGTCCAATACCAATGCCAAGATCGCAGAGCTCGCCAAAAGCTACAACGCCACCAACAAACTGACCGTAGACAATACGATCGTATATATTGGTACTTCTGCCCAAGGGCCGCAATCGGTCATCTTTACAAAAGATGGTCTCCTCATCCTCATCAAGTCGCAAGCCATCATCGATGATCAGGCATGGAAGCAGTATATTGCCGGATTGGTGCGCTCCAAAGCCGACGTATCTCCGCAGTACTAGTGTGAGTTGTTGTATTTGGCAATCGTCTGTGCGACTTTACCGTTTGATTTGAGATTTTCGTAGAATAGCACTTGGTCCTTGCTAATGATCATCTGGTCTTCTGGACCATGAACTTCTTCCCCAAGCTTGATCAACTGAACGTTATTTTTGTCACCCGCGGTCTTTTGGGGGTTTTCGGAATTTGTGCCGTCGCTTGACTGCGTCTGTAGATAAAATATGTTGGTTAGCTTCATGTACTGGCTATTCATCGGACGGAGCTTACCAAAATAGACCTGGCCATTTGTGAAAAAGACCGCCTGGTACTTGTTTGTATCGATGCCAGTGCTTGTATTTTGCAATTGTGACCACGCAAACCAGCCACCTGCGCCCGCAATAACCAATATAAGAAGCGTGATGAGGGTTGCGATCAACCCTTTTGACGATTTTTTCTTATCTGGTGTGCGAGAAGATGCTGCTCGCGGCCCAGGCTCTGAAGCTACCGGTTGTGCTCCCTGGCGCTGCGTTGCTTCTGCTGCATTCGCAGCCCTCCGCTCCGTAGGTCGAGACAAACGATACGGCTTTCCATCCATTTTATTGCTTCTCCAATTCACATTTCTTACTCATCGTATCATAGCATAAGCATCGCGGCTCTTTCAATTAGAGGCATGATTTATTGCTGGTAATGGCTATTGGAAATCTCTGTTTTTGATCATCTTGGCTTGTTCATCATAACCAAACGGTATAGAGTTGAAATAATGAGTAAGGAATTGAATGTGCTCGTCAAAGAGTTTTTTGGCAACTACTCGGCTAAGCGCTTCCAAAAGCGCGAGATACTGTTGCGCCCAGAGCAAGAGCTGACAAGTATCTTCTATCTCGAAGAGGGGATGGTAGCACAGTACGATATTTCTCCTAGTGGTAACGAAGTCATTGTGAATGTCTTTAAGCCTGGGGCCTTTTTCCCTATGTCGCAGGCGCTCAACAAAAACCCAAATAAGTACTACTTCTTTGAAACAATCATGCCAGTCATTATCCGCCCCGCCCCTATAGATGAGGTGATTTCTTTTCTGGAAGTCCACCCTGAGGTAACGCTTGACTTATTAAAGCGAGTGTATCGTGGTACGGATGGCTTGCTTCGGCGCATGGCGCATCTGATGGGCGGCAGCGCAAAAAGTCGCTTGATCTTTGAGCTGCTAAATGCCGGCTATCGTTTTGGCAAGCAAAGCTCGGGCGGACGCACGGCTATTCCGTTAACCGAAGGTGATCTGGCCAAACGATCTGGCCTCTCGCGTGAAACGGTAAGTCGCACTATGCGCGAACTAAAGACCACTTCAATAGTGAGCGTCAACCCAAATGGCATTGTTATCAGTGATCTGGCAGAACTTGAAGCGTTGCTTGGCTCCAGTCTATAGTTCGCACATTCCGCCGCTGCAAGCGAGCTCTTTGGCACCGGTCGTTTGATCCTGATTTTCGTAGATGACCAGCCGCGAAAAGTCGATTTTACCAAGTTGTTCAGCCCGCTTTTCATATTCTTCACGACTAATCTCTTCATACGGTGCCAGCTGATAGACATGGTCATTCCTCGGCAAAAATGACAAACCACCCACAATATCCCAGTTTTTGTACACAAAGTTGGCTACTTCTATCCATTCATCATCACCAGCATAAATTGTCACTGAGGGGTTATGCTCCGTAAAGTGGTTCTTGAGCCGTTTCCACTCTTCCAACATCGTCAGCGCCGATACGTCGCTCGCCACTACTGCTCCATCTGGCGCCTTGACCGGAAACTCCAGAACCATGGTCGTCGCGGTGGAAGTAGAGTATCCTACCTCAGGCTGCATGGGTACGCCTTGCTCTTCAGCCAGCTTTAGCAACGGATCATTTACACTAATACGAACTCGGCGAATGTAATATTTTGCAAACCATGGGTGCATGCCTGACCCCACTGCCAGCAACTGGCCGGAGTTGCCGTGCGGCTTGACGCAGGTCACGGCAGTCGACGGTTTACTACCGAAGCGCTTTGCATAGAGGCGGTTGGTCTTTGCGGCCTCGTCGCGCAGAGCCTCAAGATTATCATCGTTGCGAATAAGCGTATTGTCATAATACCCGGTAATCGATACGCCAAGCAGCTGTTCTTCCTCGCAGTTACGCTGCCACGTTTCATCCAAGTAGCCAAATTCTGTTAGGGTTGCCTGGTAGGTGCCGAGTAGTGTTGCCAGACGAATTTTTCGTTTTAAATTGCCTAGATCATCGTGCGGCCTCACAACGATCGAAGTGAGATTGCAGAACTGCTTTGAGCGCAGGTATATCTCACCGCAAGGATTCACGCCGACCTGCGGTGATTTGGCTATGGCTTTCCAGCGCCGCGCGGGGACTTGCTGCTCCAAGCCGCCGCGGTTAAATATACCGCGCTCGCCGCTTCCGGATGTGACGAGCGCCGTCCATTCCTCCAAAAATTCACCGGCTGTTGGTTTCGTCTCATACACAGCCGAGTTATTCGCCATCGAACGCTGACCTTCAGTCTGCCAAAATGCACCCTTTTTGGCATCCCGCATCTCATGGTCATCCAATGAAGAAAGCGAGATCAAGGCCGAGCGCCGTACTCCTCCCGCCACGACAATTAGCCCGATTTGGCAAATAATGTCATGAAGGTCGAGCGGAGTGAGACGCTTGCCTTGGCGCGCCAGTATCTTGTTTCGAGTAAATTGCATGAGATCACGCAACGGCGCTGGACCCGACGAGCGTCCGCCCATTGTCACCAATCGAGATCCAGCTGGCCGGATCTGCGAATAGTCTATCTCCGCATCATGACCAGATGCCCACATCTCACATGCTTTGACATATGCTTTGCACCAGCCCTCTTTGCTGTCTTCTACTACGACAGCCGGTTGCTTTTTGCCCGTTTGTTTCTTGATTTGCGGAAATTTTTCAACATTCTCCGGCTCGACTGAAAACCCACAGCCAGCACCGCACATAGAAACATACATGATTTCCGACAAATCACGCCACGATGTCGGTGCAATATACGCACAATTGTAGGCACAGACATTTGTAGCTTCGCAAGCAGCACCAGCAGACCACAATAGTCGCATTGAAGGGCAGATTTCTTGTTTTATGATTGCTTCGCGCACCTCACTATATTCGTGGTCAGTCAATTTAGCCCCCAGTTTCAGCTGCATATAGTCCATGAACCGATCAATAGCTTCAACCCATGTCTCCCGCCTGCTCAAATCATCACGCCAACGGGCGTAGAACTGGTAAAAGATAAACTCCTGGTACGACGACGCAAAGTGTGCGGCGCTTTCGGCTACCTTGTCTTTTACTTCTTGGGGTACAGTACTATCGAGCGTGCGTAGCCGAGCGTGCTCTTCACGGTAGAGAATATAGGCTTTCGCAGAATCAGTATATCCGGCGAGCATTAGTTGCCGTTCTACTTCATCTTGAATCGTTTCAACGTGAGGGGCAAAAACTGCCTGCTTCTTACTTTTCACCAGCTCAACCGCGACATTGTAGGCAATAGCGGTCGCATCTTGGGCAGTGCCTTCTTTGGTTGCGGCCAGCGATTTCTTGATTGCTCCGATTATTTTTTCAAGTTCAAACGGTACAATGCGGCCATCGCGTTTTTGGACCATTTCTGTCGTCTCATCGTCTTTTGTGGCCGGCTTTGCCGCTGCTACATCGGCCGAGGGCGCTTGCCCGGTGCCAGTTGCTCTCATGTTTAACCCTCTCTTTTTGTTATACCCTTGTCCGGTTTTCTAGTGTAGTATGTGTGATTATAGCCGCTACTGGTAGCGTGTTATGTGACATATGTCACAGGTTATGCCGCTTTTTTTACAACCTCAAGCACAATGCTGTGCAATTATGCACTAAGTATGCACAGCTTCAGTACGGATCTACCCATTATTACGGCCCGGGCTAGCGAGTTTTTGATAGCACCGATAGCAACAACAAGTCCCCTTATGAGCGTATGTACCTTTACGGAAAGTTTGCTAATCGCTCGTGTCTTCCCTTCGTCGAGACTGTCGGCCTCCCTCTCTATAATTAGTTGTCGGGCGATTACATATGCTAGTAGTTTTATACGCTCTGACTCTTGCGCCAATGGCGTGTCATGGAAGAGCCCCGTTAGTAGTGCTTCTATCTCTTTTTCAATTTTTACCCTACTTATCTCAATGCTTTCATCAATCTCAACTTCAGCCTTAAGTACCACTTCGGCAATTTTATCCAGTGTTTCATTTGCTGTTTCAGGCATGTCCAAGCTGTCGCCCTCTACGCATTGAGCCAGCTCTATAAGTGACGCTTCGACCTCTGTAGCTACGGCATCATTATGGATCAGCCGCTCAACGTCGATTATTTCTGCCGGCTCTTCACTGGACACACTTTCATCGATTCGATCAACTGGTATAACAGCTTCCGGTTCATCTTCGAAATCCTCATTCTCTTCTTCACTCAGCAGCAAGACTTCATCTATAGAAGCTGTCTTTACTTCTACTTCTGGAGTCCAGTCCGATGCCCTAGGGCCCAGTTCAGTTTCCCTTACCTCAGAGGAAAATGATTCTTGCACATCATGTAGATGTACGACTTCTAGGGTCTCATGCAGATTCGTGTCCTCTTCGGGTGGTGCAATATAGGGGCCTTGGACTTCTATATCAGCTCCTAGATGCGGCGATGTACCTACAGTCTGGGCACCAAATGGTTCTTTCTCATGATCATTTGTCACAGCTTTTTCGTCATTCTTACTTTTGGCCGAGTGAAAGGGAGTCTTGTCTAGGGCTTCATGTACAGCAATCTGGCTGTCGGTACTTTTGCTGTGAACTGCTTTTTTCACAATGCCCACAAAATGAGAGGCATCTTCTTGTGGAGTCAGATTGTTCTGTAGCATCGGAACCTCTACCAACCTTGTGGCTCGTTCGACTTTTTCAGGACTCTCACGTACATCACTAGTGCGCAAAGAAGAACTGGATACACCCTTTTCAGCCTGCTTTGTATCACCAACGTTAGGTGTTTGCTCCAATACCTGAATAGTACCTTCGATCTTCTCTTTCTCTTGAAGCTCGTCTTTTATCTCAGTTTGACTTGCTAAAAAGTCATATACATCGGCAAGTACATCGTCAGCATTTTCTTCGCTCATTTGCTGAGGGTAGTTATTGAGAGCCACGGTCAGAGAAACTTCTGCGCCGCCCATCCACTGGCATGGCGCAACCACATCGGCATTCGTCACGACAAGAGGGAACAAAACACCATCGAGCTTGGGAAACATCAGCTCTTGCGCAATGGCCGCCGCCTCATAGGCATCCGGCTGACTCTCTGTCGCCTCAAAAACCAGTTCTTCTACTAGAATCCCAATCGCACCTAACTCTCCTGTCCCAGGATGTTGATTTTCCATTTGTACCCTCTCTATTTTTATATATAGCGTTGTTCTTGTGATTATAGACGCTATTTGTAGCGCGCTCTGTGATATATGTCACATGTACGACCTATATTTCAAATACTAAAGACCGGGCCATTTGGCCCGGTACATCATATTTTCGGTAAGTTAAGTTATGGAAGGCCACATGCCCAGCATGTACTCCTTCCTAAGGCCTGTGAACAGGTGCTTCGGCCTCTTGATACGCGAGTAAGGTCCACTCCATATTGGCTAACTCTTGCAAATGACCCTTGGGAAATTTACCCGAAATTGATTCGAGAATTACTTCTGTATGCTGCAGGTCAGTAGTCTGGCCCACCATGCGAGTCCACGTAGCTTCAATCCTGCGCTGCTCAAAACTGTCACGCTTCAAGAAAAACGTCAGCTTGTAGTACGTGTTGGCGCCTTCATCTACCACAACAAACCTCATGCCAGTTAGTGCACTATACTCGTCGCCCGAAAAGCGGATGCTCGCTGGATCGCTATCTATGATCTCCATTAATGCAGACCATAGATCTTCAAGCCGCTCTTCGGCCATTTTGTTTTCAGCACCGGGTACAAGGTCTATATCTCTGTGATTAAAATCTTCTACAGCTTGATCGGCCTCGGCTTTGGCAATCCGTAGTGCTGTATACTTTTCTATATCTTGCGGCCTCATACCTCTATATTACACTCATTGAAGTAAGGCACAAGTGGACCACTAAAGTTTGGACACAAAAACGCAACCATCAGCAAGCCAATGATCAAATCTGAGTATGATCCATTCCTGTTTGGTTCAGGAGGTCATCATGAACGATAGCATCGCCTATGCTTGCATCTGTTTGGCCGTGCCGCATAGAGACGAGTTGCGAACTGCCAGCTTAGATCTCGATAAGCGGAGGGTTCAGGAAGTTTTATTGGCTAGAGCTTAGTAAAGCGAGGTACCGTTTTACCTTCCCATTCAACCATCATGATCCATGAAGCTAAAGGTCGAATAAAAGTGAGTCGTTCCTCGTACTCCGCTTGATAGATAACGCATAGCTCATTATTCTCTTCCTGAAATGCAAGGTTCAATACGGTGTAGATTTTATTTGCCGATTTGTAGTGTCGGTACTGTGCGCCAACTTCAACTTGTTTCTGAGCTAGTTCAAGTTCGGCTTTTAACGCAACTTGGTCCTGATCTGATTTACCCATATCAAAATTATACCAACAAAAAAGGCCGCCTAATCCAAAATTTTGGCTGAGGGTTGCCTGCAATCCACTTGGCAGGGCTGGGAAGACCAGGACTGGTTTAATCAAGAAATGGCTTCTTAGACTAGCTAAGTTATGTCTTGAAAAGACAAAAACACCTTTCCTTCTGGCTTGGGCCTCAAAGCCCAAAGCAAATTAAGCCAGTTGCAAGTAATAATGTGTCTAAGGGTGCTTTAGCTTTTTTATCTTTTCGCAGTTGCATGTGTTCGTTTATAGCCCAGATAAGTGACAAGGGTCAGGACTATGCCAATAAATCCAGCTAAGATACGCGTCCATGGATTTATTTGAGGCAAGCCGCTGTTTGGGGCATTCAATCCGTCCACACCTTGAATCACTCCATTTGAACTGACTTGCACGCCAAGCCCAACCGGGTCTCTAATTACACCAGCTGCTGGGTCAATATCTAACGCACCATTATCCGTAATAATATAGCTAACGAGCGTGCCAGACAGCGGACTGCTCAGAGCTGACATACTCGCGTCAGTGACGGTAAAGTAGGTGTTAGTGTTCGGATTATATTTACGCACCGTCAAGCCATTGGGTGATATACCATGATAATAAATCTTGACTTCGGTCTGGTTGTTGTCGCAGCCAGTCACGGCGAAATTAACGAAGCCAGTGCTATAGTGCCAGTTCTTATCTTGAGTAGCAAAATTACTAGCGTTTGTGATACCAGTGCTATCACTGATATCACAGCTTGGGTCTACCACTAGCGTCACATTTTTATTCGTTGTTGGGTCGGTAAAATTCATGACATTTGGCTGGCTATCGTCTGGGATTACGTCGCCGTTGCCATCTTGTTTCCAGATAGCATAGAGCGTGGTGTTGCTTGTTGGCACAGTGAATGAATCACCAGCCGCATAATCATCACCGCTACTATCTGCTTCCGTATTCCAATTTTGGAAGATATAACCACTGCGAGTTGGTGCAGCAGGTAGATTTACGTTACTGTCTTCGGCGAGATCATTCATAGACGCAACACTGGAGCCTCCTTGAGTATCAAAGGAGAGGTTATGAAGCTTTGGTGTCACATCAACAGTAAACTCGCTGCGGAGCGGCTGCGGCAAGGTTCCGGGTGTATTGCCGCCGAATTCCACTACAAATGGTCGAGTCGTGTCACAGGGGATATCGTTCCAGTAGCCTTCGTTCCAAAACTGGCCGCAGTTCTCGTTACCGTCCGAGTTGTTTGGCTCTTCGCCCGGCTCCCAGTTGCTGTACTGGCCGCCAACTGGCGAACCATTCGGGCCACCATTCCAGAACTGCGTACCAGACTCCGGACCAGTTCGCCAATACCACTGTCCTTCGTCGGCAATGTCATTAGCACCAATCCAGCCGGTCTGCTCGTCGATGGCTTCGTAGACAAAGTCATTTTCTACCTGATCAGTAATGGTCGCGAGGTAGCCCTGTTGTCCACCAAAGGTGTAAGTTTCGGCCTTGTCCTTGGCCTGCTGCCACGTCATGTTTTCATTTATCACGATGTAGGCATGACCGTTGCCGCCTTCGCCGTCGTTCCAAATAACATCACCGACGTTGTTGCCCAGCTCGGCAGTGATAGTTGCCTGACCTAAGCTACTACCCGTATAGTGCATGGTAGCCAGAGTGCTATTGATCTCTTCGCGGGTACCGCTCATCATCACATAGTCGGTGCCCTCACCGGTGATACTCGGAGCATTGATCGTGTTAAAATCTATCGTACCACTACTGGCTTTAAGGGTAAGATTAAGCTCATCACTACCACTGCCACCTGTAATTGATAAGTCAGTAATCGGCAGCATATCTTGTATCACGACTGACTTGTTGGCAGGGTCTGTAAAATCAAGTGGCTCTATTCCCGTACCTCTCCAGACTTTGCCATCTGAGCCTGTTACCATGACATCGCTCGCAGAACGTACATCAAGCCCATACATCTGGCCCATATCCCATTTGCCGGTGCCGTCGTGTTGCGTCCAAGTTGTGCCGTCGTAGTGCCAGACGTTACCGAGCGAGGCAGTCATCCATACGTCTGCAGGAGATAGTTCGACAATCCTTTCTGGAACCGCACTCGCCCACTTGCCAGTACTATCGTGCTGTGTCCAGTCGGTGCCGTCGTAGTGCCAGATTTGACCGTTTTGACCACCGATCCAAGCGTCATTAGGGCTGGTGGTCGAGACGGCTGACATATATCGCGTGCCCCATTTGC
>CAYOVH010000001.1:61755-193934 GCA_964407405.1 uncultured Candidatus Saccharibacteria bacterium
CGGTGCCGTCGTGTTGCGTCCAAGCTGTGCCGTCGTAGTGCCAGACATTGCCTGACGCACCAACCACCCAAACATCCGTAGAGGATGTTGCGGTAACATCTTTGACAATTGCAGTGCCCCATTTGCCGGTGCCGTCGTGTTGCGTCCAAGCTGTGCCGTCGTAGTGCCAGACATTGCCTGATGTGCCGACTATCCAGACGTCACTAGGCGAAAGCGCCTCAACACTATAGAGCCATGCGGTATTACCCCATTTGCCGGTGCCGTCGTGCTGCGTCCAGTCGGTGCCATCATATTCCCAGACATTGCCATAAAGACCTACCACCCAAATATCTGTGGCGCTTGCATAGGATACGTCCGTCATGGTGGCGCCGCCCCATTTGCCGGTGCCTGAATACTGCGTCCAGTCGTCGACTGCCGCCTGTGCTGTTTGCGTTGGCCATGCAATACTTCCTGCTATTGTTGCCAATACAAATATGCTCGTCAAAAGGCCAAACTGTAAACGCCGCAATAACCCCCTACTCACATATCCTCCTTTTAAGCTGTCACGCTTTTGCTTATTACAGTATACATGAAAGTTGTAGTGCAAGAGAATTACAGTCGATGACTATAACAAGTATGTAATAAAAGAATAGGATTTTGCATAGCAAAATCCTAGAAAAAGTCCGAATTTGGTTCCCCATACTGGTCACGAACTTTAAACAGAGGTAGGCGCTACAAATGAGACACTGCGAACCTATTAACTCAAATCCATACCGAAGTCTGTCTCGAGCACCCTACCTACCTTCTTTATATAAGCCTTCACGGCCTCATATGCATCATTTTCAGGTCCACATTTTATCAGTGCTTCTCGAGCCTCAGGCTTAAAATCATGATCGGCTCCATACTCCTGAATAATCCTTAGAACTTCATCAATGTAGGTATCATTAATAAATGGCTGCTCTGGCTTGCCTAGTTTTTCAGAAAACCTTGCCGCCATCACACCAATGCGAAATACAGAATTAAGTGTTTCCATATGCCATTTTGGACGAACATCGTCTGAAAAAAGATTGATACGCGGTATTAAACTGGAACTGTTCTCTTCCTCCTGTTTGCTATCGTAAGCCTCTTGGGTAAGAGTTAGAAAATCTTTTATCTTGATGAGGGCAAGCGTTGCTTCGCGCTTACCATTCTTTCTAATAGCAATTTCGAATATACGCTCGTGTTCGCTCATGAGGCTGTGATAAGTTTCGTTATACACCTCCTCGTCTTGTTCCGAAGTTTTCATAGAGTCGTACCCACCCTCTAAAGTTCGAGCGATCACATACATTGCATCAAGAAATATGCGACTGTCTTGCATAGGACCAGTGTCTTTATGGTTATCAAATTTCTGACCGATACCCCACAAACAGTTAATAAGTGAATTGAGCGGAGTTTCATAGTAGCCACTAAACATCAGCGGAGTTCGCTCGAGGCCATCCATATCATCAATAAACCGCTCTCCCAGCCACGACACATCCCGTATAATGTCATCTATTCGCTCTTGCTTGGCATCACTTTTAATATCAAAAAGCCTTTCACCTATATTCCGATACATGCCTAGTAGTTTTTTAAGTGCTTCTTGGTCTCTCTTCCTGAAATCATCACCGCTATCTTTCATAAGATCAAGTACATCACTAAGAATATCTAACTGATCATGGGATATAACATCGCTAGCCACTCTCTCGATTGAATCAAGAATGTGTGAAAGAGCCGTATGTAGACCCTGTGTTATGGCAAGTTCTGTACTATTTCGCATAACATCACAATAGTACTTAACGTACTGAGAACTTGAAGGATTATTGAGATATATTGCCTCAAGTGACATCAATGATCTAATTAATAAAGTTGTATCAGACCGCTGGATAGACTGCATTATATAAGATTCAATAGGCGCCAATGGATTCTCTGCTCCCTTGTTCGTTTTTCGCATCTCTTCATGCTGCACTAGCCGCTTCTCATAATTTAAGCTCTCGGTCTGGCTGGCGCCACTATGTTCATTTGTGACGGTTACGCCTAGGACATCCGCTACTACTTCGATTTGATGTTTTGCAGGTGGGCGACCATAGCGATATTTTAAGTATTCACTAAAGGCACTATGGTCATAATTTTCTGTATAAAAACGCAAAGCTTCTGAGGGTACGAGATATCGTGTTTCTTTATATATAAACCAGCCTAGTAAGATAATTGATAAAGGAATCATCAGTAGTATCAGTAGTGCAGCGAAGGGATTTTCAAGAATGTAATTTATGCAGTAGTTTTGGTTAGGAAAAAAATCATGGTCTGGGAATGCTAGCATTAGACTTGCTCCGCCAGTTACAAGCAGTCCGCCTATAAAAACAGAGACCATGACAATAAAATCAGGAGCTTCGAATAGCTTCCGGCTATTTTTGTAGATTAAAAAGGACTGCAGTATTTGAGCAATAGCAATGATAGCAGCCACACCTATACCAACTATTGTTACCTGAATGGAAAATAATGTGTTGTAAAAATCAAGCATTTGTTCCATTAGTATAACCCGTGTCAGGCACATAATTACAGCACAAGCTATATAGAAGAAGCTAAAAATGCGTCTTCGCAAATCATTCGGTCTTTTTCGGTGTAAGCAAAGAAACAAATTTTAATTTTTGATTCTGAATTATCTTGAAAGTATTCGTTAATTGCCTCAAATGCTATCGCTGCTGCTTCCTTTTTTGGATAGGGATGTATGCCTGCCGAGAGTAATGGAAATGCGATAGATTTCATATTAAGCTCTTCGGCTCTACGAACTGATTCCCAGTAGCAGCTTTTAAGAATGTCGGCTTCATTCCCATGATGATCACCATAAATGGGAGTTGCGGTATGAATAATGTATTTAACGGGTAGCTTAAAGCCTGCCGTCACAACCGCATCGCCAAATTCGCAGTAATCGATTTCCGTACAAGCTTTCGTGAGTTCTTCATCTCCTGCCGCTTCGAAGATTTGCCCACATAATCCTCCGCCACCTTTCAATGCTATATTCGCAGGGTTTACGATTGCGTCACCGTCAAAATCTAATATGTCTCCTTGAATGATTTTTATATGTCGATTCATAGTGCTTGCTACCTTAGCTTACATTCACAAAATTTCAAAGTATTATGTCGGTTCCGTCGGGAGCCTTGAGTTTTCGTGGACCACTATCACTCTTTGATGTATCAGGTTTCTTCAATTTTCCAGTCTTAATATCCCGTTCTACTAGTTTCTTCAGATCTTCTTCTCGCTCATAGGCGCGTAAGCGTCCATTCAAATACCCAAGTCGATATGAGATACCGTCACTCATGAGTCGCCAGTTAGTATCCTGAAGCGCTTTTTCAACGGTTTTCTTGAGGGTCTTCTCGCTATCACGGTCGTTACGCTCACTCCTACCATCAAGACAGTTAAACCCCACAAACACGTCTTTGCCCATTTCTGGCTTATCTAAACTGAATTCGATATAGCCAGCCTTTTCGAGCGCAGGAGCAAGTATAGTACTTAGCCCTGCGATCTTCGGCTTTTTCATTTCTTTCATAGCGTCGTAAAGATGTTTGTTGTCTTCTTTTTCTTTGAACTCCTTACCAAGTCTAGCCATTTCTTGGAAATCGTGGCGCATTTTAAATAGGCGTTCACGAAATTCTTTATCCTTTAGGCAAAAGTGATGCCTGTCCTTTTCAAAATCAGGATCGGGTTTTTCTCCCTTGCTCGTTAAGTCCATCTTGTCTTTGAAGCTATGTTTACAGGATGTACAGATGTATGTGATCGTGATAGCTTTTTTGGTTTTCGTCGTTCTGTGCGTTACTTCTGACTGGCATTTTGGACATACGGTTGGTTTAACTTTCCAGGCCGAGCCATCTTCCCAGAAAGCACTGTTCTTATCGCAATGAGGGCAGCGCAACATAAAGAGTACTTCCTCGGGATCGTCAATCTCATATGTATCACCTCGATGCATCAACGATTTGTCGATAATTCGTAGTCCTTGCTTACCACAATAATGACACATTGGCTCTTCGGAAAGTCTAGCTGATGATATCTGCTCGTCTTTTGCCTGGTCCCTAGCAATCCACTCCTGGATCTTGCCGTCTCGTTTTTCATAGCGGTCTAGTAGCTCATTACCGACAGTTTCCATGTAGAAGATGTTTAGTAGAAAAGCGTTGCCAGGTTTATCGACCTTTTCATCTTTAGGAAGTTTACTCTTGAAGTCAGTATAGAAATTGTCGTAATAGGACATACCACGACGAGCAGATTCAACGGTCAATCGATCATAGAGGTCTTTGTAGTGTTTCTGATCTTTGCGATGTATGTACAAAACTTGCTAGATAGCTGTCATTTGTTTAACGACCTGTATAACCGTACCGTTAACTAAGCCATCCCAGCTATCCTCCGGACTTATATATATAGGATTGTAGTCTTCTGTTGATTCCGAGCGAAGAATAATCATTCCCTCTTCTGGGTCAAAATAGATACGCTTAATATTTGCAAGGTTATCCCGAACGACAACAGCACACTCTCCATCACGTGGACTTCGCTTCGAGCCATCAACAACAACATAATCACCGTCGTTAATAGACTTACCCATAATTGAAGTCTTATTCATTGAACTACCAATGGCTTTTAGTGCATACAGCTCATTGTAGTTCTTTGACTTAAGGAGGCTCGATGAGATATTGAGGTAACCTTCCACCTCATTACTAGCCACGGCAGTTGCCGGACCGCAGCTTGCGCTACCCATAATTGGAATACGCACCAACTGAGCCATCGCCTGCTTAGGTATAGGACTCGCCTTAGCCAATGGAATGCTGGTTCTGTCCAGCAAGCCAGCATTAACCATTTGGTCAATATGATATTTGACACTTTGCGGGTGGACACGATCATCACCATCGGCAATTTGACGACCAATTTCTCGATAGCTCAGGAAAGACAGATTGCGCACCTTTGAAAGCTCTAAAATTTTCTTTTGAATAGGGCTCATACTTACTACTTATTATACACGGCCTGCAAATGGTTGCAACAACTATTGACGGGGTATTCAACAAGTGCTACTATCAAGGTAACTCGACTACGAAAATTAAAAATCGTGAATGAGGGTACAAGTCACCGTATAGGGGGGTGGCAGCACATTTCAACCAAAGCAAAGAGTCGCCTTGATACCGACGACTCTTCGAGAACACTACAATTTCGACGTTGCGTGTGTTCTTTTATGGTATCACAACTCAAACTTAATATCATAAAGGAGATCCTGAAATGGCTTCTAGCAAACTGACATACTATGTCACACCACGCTCCGACGGAGGTTGGAACGTCAAACGAGGCGGTGCCTCGCGCCCATCGGCAATAACACCAACTCAACGAGAGGCTCAACAGCGAGCAACGAACTGGCTTAAAAATAAAGTTGGCGGCGGCGAAGTTCGCATCCAGGGTCGCGACGGCAAGTTTCGTGACAGCAACACCATCAACCGTAAGGACCCGTTTCCGCCAAGGGGTTAGTCATGGTTGATATTCATAAGAAACGTATCCGTTCATTGCAGAACAACTTACCAGCAACGCTTGTTGGTAAGAAGCTAACCCTTGCTGTTGCACTCGAGCAGAATAGTTCCAAGGCGGAAAAGATTGGTTTCACAGGCAGCCCAAAGGTTGGTGATACGATCCTACCGAAGCCTGTTGGAGCAGCCACCCGATTCAATGCCTACGGTAAAGACAAAATTCTGCGTAATCAGGAGAAAGAAACTCTATACCGCACCATGGAGTGGACTCACATTGAATGGCGTGGGCGCGACGAGAAGGAGGAAGTTACCTCTCTGGTCGATGTGCCCTATAAGCGTTATCCCCGCGAACATATCGACGGATACGAACACGAGCTAACCATCAAAGAAAAAGACGGTAAGCTACTTGTTACACTCATTGGCTATATCGCCTACGATAAAGCCAATGAGTACAAATTACTAGCAGCCATCAATGTATTTCTGGAAATCTTCGGATACGTCGAAGTATATGATGAACAGATGTCTACCATCCCATCACCCGGAGAATTACGGCGCCTTAGCTGGACTGTGCTACCAAAAGGTGAAAAGCTTACAGAAGCCCAGCTCAAAGACGTGTTGTCAAAATCAAAGCGTGTCCGACCAGTCGAGCTATTGCGTCAAGAGCGTATTAGCTCTTTCAAGCCTGATATTCGAGCCGTTGGAATGGGTGGATTCACTGGATATGTGATTTACGTTTTCAGCTCAAAGCATATTGCGATACTGGAAAGTATTCGCTATGGAAACGCCAGTTATGTCATCGCAAACGATAACTGGGAGGAGTTATCTAAAATGACAAAGCAGCAGCTCCTGGCCAAAAATTTAGTGAAACAGCGAGAAATTCACACTAAGGGCTGGTTTGCCAAAATCAAGGAAGTACTTGGCTATAATGAGCCAAAGGAGCGTGCATGAGGACATCCTACCGCACTTCAGCCTTGCGAGAAATAGCAGGTACTTTATTTGCACTATTACTGATCTTTACTTTCCCTATCTGGCTACCAGTATGGGTTAGCCTTTTTAGCCACATAGCATCTTTAGTAATTGAGTTGGTACTATGATTTGCCAATACGTTTCATCAAGTAATCTCAGTCGAGTGTGTTACAACCAGAATATAAGTCAAATGGATATTACGTTTCATAGTGGCCACACTTATCGGTATTTAAATGTGCCATTCCACGTGTGGTCTAATTTAATGTCCGCCGGATCAAAGGGTACCTACTTCGGCCATTTCATCAAGCATGTTTACCGATGCATTCGGGTTTACTAAGGAGAGTTCTAATGATTATTATGATTAGTTACGACTTGAACAATTTTGAAAAGCCGCAAGCGTACGAAGATGTAGCGGATATGATCAAAAAATATGCCAAAGACCACAAAAAACCTCTTATGTCTCAATGGTTCGTTGAGACTGATGATTCAGTGACGACATGGAACGATCGCATGAAGAAGGTCACAGACAGTGACGATCGCTGGTTCATCGTTCAGATCAAGCATCCGTACACGGGCTGGTTGGCAAAATCATTTTGGGAGTGGCTACGCCCACGTATCTAAAAGTGTCAACCTGTGAGAGGTTGTAAATAATACTCTAGTATTTCTATGCCAAAACGGTGCTTTTCGTGACAAAACGGTTCATTCTGTAACCTTTTCTCACTGAACTCATTGATAAGCTAACACTTATGCACTACAATAAAAAAATAATACGCTATACCGCGTGACAATCCAGTTGAGCTGCAGCTCCTGCGAATTGGCAAAGGGCCTCATAATTTTTACTAATTTAAGGTCAGCTAATCGTAGGAGTTTTTGCGTTCCTACTAGCGCCAGGAAGGGCTAGTTGCTATGCCTCAAAATCAGCAAAAATTACAAATACAAACAGTGAAAATAAAAGACCTCCGCTTCCCAGAAAAGAATCCAAGAAAGTGGGGTGAATCCGCAACCGAAGATCTCAAAGAGAGCTTACGTCGCTTTGGATTCGTAGTGCCAACGCTCCTTAACTCCGCTAAGGGACGTGAGAATATAGTACTAAGCGGAAGGTTCAGGATCGAGGCTGCAAAGACACTTGGCTACACTGAGGTTCCGGCCACCTATGTTCATATTGACGATCCTATCAAGGAACGAGAAATTATCCTAAGGATCAACAAACAACAGGGTGAATGGAATATGGACATCTTGAAAGAGTTTGAGATTTCCCTCCTCGAAGATGTTGGTTTTTCAAGCGAGGAGCTCGACGAAATATTTATCGGTGAAGATATGGGTGAATCTTTCGATATCCAAAAAGAGCTGAAGAAGCTCGACATTATGAACGTTGAAGCCAAAAAGGGTGACATTTACCAGCTTGGCGACTCTCGCCTCATGGTCGGTGATAGCACCATCCCCGAAGACTTCGAAAAGCTCATGAATGGTGATCAGGGAGATCTCTGCCTCTGTGACCCGCCTTATCGGCTGAGCTATATGAAGGGTGGTATCCGTCACGGCAAGCCAACCGAAGGATTTGGAGTAAAACGGAACCGTAAATATCTTGAAACAGATGAACTGCCTCCTGATTTCACAGAGAAGTGGATGCAGAATATAGCTGATCACGCGAAGCCAGACTTCAGCATCATAGTATACGAAGCGTGGCATAACCTCCGTGAGATTTGGGAGAATATGGAGGCGCACTGGAAAGTAAAGAACATGATCATCTGGCATCTGCCTAATCGTCATCAAGGATTCGCTGCCAAGTATAAGTTCTTCAGCAAGTACGACATCGCCATGGTCGGAGCTGGCGGAACGGTTGAATATAACCACGAAGAGGAGCCGGATGGGCTACAGGAACAGTACGAAACCGCACTCTATGCTATATCCGGAAAACCTCAGTGGGAGGGCTACCAGAAAGGTAAAGACAAACGATTCATGCCAACTGACTTCATCGAGTTTAATGCTGATGACGAGAAGCATTCGGGACAGAACATAATCTTTGGCACAAAGCCGATCGAGATTCTTCTTCCCTACATTAAGGTGCTGACCAAACGAGGCGACCTTGTTGTCGAACCCTTCTGTGGAAGTGGTTCTACTTTAATCGCCGCAACCAAACTGCATCGTCGCTGTTACATCATGGAAAAGTCGCCAGTATACGCAGAAGTTGCTATGAAGCGATGGGAAAAACTGACAGGTCAGAAAAGGATGAAACTCGATGAAAAAGAAAACAAGGAGTCGTAAACAAACCAGGATGTTACGTGAACTGAGCGAGAACCCCCTGATTGAGAGAGCATGCAAAAAGGTTGGCATTGCCCGCTCAACTTACTATCGTTGGTGTCTTGCTGAGCCATTCTATAAACAAGCTGTCGATGAGGCACAGGAAAAAGGACGTGAGAAGATCAACGACTTTGCTGAATCAAAGCTCATGGAAAATATGAGTAATAACCACTTCCCGTCACTTGCTTACTGGCTTAGCCACAACACTATGCGTTACAGATCCTTTCAGTCACGAATATCTACGAGTCAGATTGAGCATCTCAAACAGTCTCATAAGCGACTCGAGCTCTTCGTACAGATGATGGATAACGAAGCCACCTATGCATCTATCCGTGACGTGATCATCGACAGATACAAAAGGGACCATATGGATCGTACAGACGAGATCGAGTAGTGCTGATATAATCAAAGAGTTGAGATCTGCAAAAGAAGCACCCTACTTGGGTGTAGTTGAACCATATAAATGGGCAGCTACGCGCAAGCAATTGGTTCAACCCTTTTGCGGATCTCAACAGTCCAGCGTGGCTGTCCTTTTTTGTATGGACTTCTTCGCTGAGTTGCGGCATTACTTTGTCGAAGGAGGACATATGCAACCAAGCAATCATCAACAAACCCCACCGATCCAGCAAAAGAAAAAGTGGTACACCACATGGTGGGGCATTTTATTAATCATATTTGTGTACATACCGATTGGATTGACAGTATTTATGATGGTACTCGCTGTCGCAAGCTACGAAGAATCCAACGACAATTCAACTCAAAGTAACCAACAGAAAACCCCCGAAGAGTCGGCAAAACAGCAAGCGGAAGACAAGGCTGCCGCAAAAAAGCTCACCAAGACATTAATTGAAAGCTATGTGCCAAAGTACTGCGAGACTCATCAACAACGAAACGTGCCTTTGCCCCCTGCTGATGGCGAGCAATATGGTGAAGGAAAGAATTACCTCACTACAAAAGAGTGTCGAGCGATTATTACCTATCTAGTTGATCGTGTTGGATCATCTGCTCAAAGCCTTGAGAGTATATCAAATGCGGAAATAAATATCGGCATGAATCGCCACGAGTTACTGATGGCATGGGGGCTTCCTCGCGATATCAACTCGACGCATACAGCAGCCGGTGAGCGTGCTCAGTGGGTATATAACTCAAGCTATGTATATCTGGAGAACGATGTCATAACAGTGGTTCAAAATTAAGGCTAGACTTTAAAAACCGTTGCGGTATTGTTGTGTTTGCAGCCATGCTGGACAACAATACTCAATCACTAAAATACTGCCTGTACGCTCGAAAGTCTTCCGAGTCTGATGAGCGTCAGGCAATGAGTATTGATTCACAGTTAGCTGAAATGAGATCCCTCGCTGAGAATGAGGGATTAAATGTTGTGTGTGAGCTCCAAGAGAGTCACTCGGCGAAAGACTCTGGAAAGCGCCCTGTATACAACAAGATGTTAACTGGTCTTACTAGCGGCGAATATAACGCGATCCTTACCTGGGCACCAGATCGGCTGAGCCGAAACGCCGGTGACCTGGGGGCAGTTGTCGACCTCATGGATCAGCATAAGCTACTCCACATTCGCACATATTCCCAAACATTTTCGAATAGCCCAAATGAAAAATTCCTCCTCATGATTCTCTGCTCGCAAGCTAAACTTGAAAACGACAACAAAAGCATCAATGTAAAGCGTGGCATACGCACAAAATGCGAGATGGGCTGGCGACCTGGCGTTGCACCACTTGGCTATATGAACCGAGCGTTTGGAGGTGTCAACGATATCATTGTCGACCCCGAACGTGCCCACCTTATCAGAGAAGCATTCCATAAAGCAGGATACGAACGATGGAGCGGGCGCAGAATTAAAGCTTGGCTCGACGAAAAAGGATTTACTAATCGATCAGGAAAACCAATAAGTGTCAGCCAGGTACTAGTGATACTAAACACTCCCTTTTACTACGGAAGATTCCAGTATCCAGAAGCACCTGATGCACCGTGGTATGATGGCGCACACAAGCCACTCATCTCCAAGGAATTATTCGATCAGGTACAGGAAACCCGGGGCATTAATAAGGGCGTGTGGGGTTCAAAAACCTTCGCCTTTCGCGGTCTGCTCAAATGCGGACAATGCGGTGCTGATATTACCGCACAGGACAAATTCAAAACGCTAAAAAAGACTGGTGAGGTAAAGCGATTCGTTTACTATAACTGTACGAGACGGAAAGATCCGAACTGCACTGAGAAATATATCAACGAAGATAAATTATGCGAACTCATGAAGGATTTTATCGAAGAGAATTACGCTACTATTAAAATTAGCGACAAGTTGCGTGCAAAAGTTGATAAGCATATGTACGTCACAAAAACTTTACTCACCCATTACGATATTAGTCGAGAGCTGAACGATCCATTCGTAGAATACGCGAGGTATGCTCTCATAAGTGGAACCGAGAACGAAAAGACGAGCTTAGCAGCTGGAATGGAAACTAAATTGCAAATTAAACATGGTCTGCTCGAATTTTTTGCTAAGTAAGATGAGCTGCTGCGAGAAGTACCGCTATAAGAGCATCAGCTCCTTTATCAGCAAGCCATTTAACTATGTTTATTATCGCTGGCTTATCCTTGGTTTCCTTTTTAAGCTCGTCAAGGAGCTCTTGTACTTTCTCCTGGACATCAACATCATATTGAGATAGGTTAATAGTTTGCGTAATCTGTTGTACTTGTTGCTGACTTATCGTAAGATTCAAGATCACCTTATCTTGAGGAGAGGTCTGGGTACTTACACTCGCAGTGCTAGACTCATAGCCCCATGTTTCGAGCTCCTCGATAATAGATTTTATGAACGCTTCAGCTTCGCCCATTCCGCGCTGATATGCTCGAGCGTACGAGGCACTATTATCACCGCCACCTATAACTACTCCTGGGTAGAAGCGAATATTATCAGCCCGTCGCTTATATGACTCTCCCATTCGTTCACATGTAGATGTAATTGTATTCCACCATGCGGTAAACTCAGGGTTATCATCGTCATTTAGGTTTTTAATTTCCGGAACCTTCTCTAATTTTGCCCGAAAGAATTTGATCAGTGTTTCAGTATTCATATTAATTCTTATTATATACTGTCTGACTATCAGACAGGTCTAGGAACCAGGTCAGTTTCTAGCCCGCTTGCTTCCCTAGGGCTAGATGAGTCAGTGTTAGAACCAAATTAAAGAGGTAATAATGAAAAACCACCCTTTCGGACGGTTCCAACATTTTGTACCTTTTGAGATCAACTCAAACTTCTTGCTCGAGTAAGAAGTTAATGAGATGTCGGTCATGGAAATCGATCATCTATTTTAACTGCTTGCTCTGGCTCCGCATGTCGGTCATGAACCATGCCAACCATCTACTCTCCGTTACTTTGCTCTTTTCCGTTCTTTATCTTAGCTAATGTACTTACGTAAACTTCTGCAAGACGCCCCGACCATTCTGCACCATTGAAGCCGGGAAGCATACTATCGCTCAATACGGTAAGCCACTGTAAAATCGCTCCATTTAATATCTCAATCAAATATAGATTTATATATCCCTTTTCTTGGTCCGCCTTATGCCAAAAAGCACCTGCAATATTTGGATGAGTATAGAAGCATAGGAAGTTATAAGCGCCTAGACCATCACTACCGTATGCACCTTTTATTCGAGAGAGTGTCTTTTTGTCGAGACTGCCATACGTGTTTATATCGCCCTTCTTGAATACCTTCCATTTATCTGCGTGAGAAGTTGCAGTTTTTAGGTCTGTTTGAATTCTGTGTTGAGCATTGTAGTATTCGACAGACTCGACAGCATTCTTTTGTAAATAGGTAGCATCGGCTACACACTCGAACACAAGTCTTACAGAGCCGGCTGTCTGGTATGTTCTGTATCTCATGTTGAAATCACTAAGTATGTGATAGATATTTTGCTGGATAATATAATTTAGCCCCATCAGAGATTTGTAATAATCATTCGGATTATCAAGATCTCTAAATTGTTCTTCAAGACATTTGCCGAGTTCATCAAATATTTTGGCAGTTTGCTCTGCATATTCGTCAGCTACACCCATATTTTTCCTGTTGTTTCTCGTCATACTAAATTAATAATAACAAAAATAAGAATCCACTAGCGTGAATGCTTAGTGGATTCCTTGTAAAATATATGCTCTTGGCTCAGAACGATAGAGGAGGTTATAACTGTAATAAAGGAGGATTTATTGCTAACCTAGAATATTATCAATAGCACGATTAACAGCAATTGTGCTTGATAACTCGGAGCCCATCTCAATAGCACGATTAACTTCATCCTGAGTAAGATCGCTATCTAGTGCAGATGTAATCTCTTGAGCTGCTCGAGCTGCAACAACATCAGCCATGCCAGGATCAACGCCAACGGTCTCAACAAGGAATGACTTAACATCAGCAACGGCAATCGTAAGACGGTCTTTCTTTTCTGGGAACTGCTCTTTTAGGCTACCGTTTATAAACTCACCAAAAACGCCATTCGGGTTAGTTGGCGAAGATAGTCGGTCATAGTTTTGATTTACCATAATAAAAACACTATAGCATTAATTAACTATAGTGTCAATATCTTGGCTCCCCGTGATAGAGGAAGTTATTACCATAATAAAGAGTGAGGCAAGTCTTGTTTGAAGCCTCGGTAGTGAGGCATTTACATCATGAAGAAAAAATCTAGAGGTACTTTTACGATTGTCTTCTCCTTATTAATACTGAGTCCACTTTGAGAAAAAACAAGCCCGTAGTTACCGCCACTTTTTGAAAGTGTTGCTTCAGTCTGCGTAAAATCCTTCTGTCCATAGCCAAACTCAATAGGTATCTGCCTGACATTCCCGACGCGTAAAATAAAATCACACTGTCCGCCACTCTTATCGTATGGATGCGTAACGCTTCCTTGCCTCTTTGTGACAAACTCGCGATAGTAATGTAGTGCAGCAACATCTTCAAGCAGTGCGCCTCTACGCGATTCTTTGGTACCCGGTACACCAACGATGTCATGAAACGCCGCCCTTATAGCCGGACTCATGAAGAAAAACTTTGATGGATTAGTTGATGCCACGACATTATTGCCGTGTGCAGGCACTTTGATGAATAGTTCTGCCTTAACAAAAGCGTCAAGTATATTGATAAGCTGCGGTCTACTTACTCCAACGGTATCAGCCATCTTTGCTAGTGGCATAACATCACAATCCGACAATATCATCACAAGCCGCTTCATAGCACCTATTGTTTCGGAGTTGAATTGTTGTAACGATTGCATATCTAGGCTGATAATTTTATCTGTCATGGCACTAATTGCTGAATAAACCTGCTGTGGGTCCTTTTCCAAAAGAGTAAAAGGTATGGTTCCCGTATCTAGGTACTTCTCTACGGAGCTGCGAGGATACTGTGTCCACGCACGGTCAACGAGAGGCTTGAGTTTTACAAGCTTATCGTGCACCTCTTGCGCAGTATCGCTACCGTACAGTGCGTCAATCAATCCTTGTTTCAGGCCTCTGGGTGGATATGCTTCATTGGCCAAAACCTGGTACTCGGGAAAGCTTAGTGGATATAGCTTTTCAATCACGGCACGACGTCCACTCACATCCGCATCAAGTTGCAAGTGAGTAGCCGATGAACCAGAGCAAATAATAAATACGTTCGGAACTCTATCATATAAGAACTTCAGGATTCTTGCCCACGATGCATCAACTTGTACTTCATCTATGAAGAGTATCGTTGGTTTCTTGGTTGCCTCAAATGAACCATCCGGGAGCAGTCTCTCGTATTCGTCGATTAGCTCTGAAAGATTTGACCCAATCTTTTCTACTACCTCATCCATACTGACATAAAGCATGTTCAAGCCGTCTCCGTACTTATCATTGAGCTCTAAGTAAAGCTGAGCTAGTACTGTCGTCTTTCCTACGCCGCGAAGTCCCGGTAACACTACCCATCGGCGAGAGCCTGGAACGTTACTCAAGAAGTTCTCCGTGTACATTCGTAACTTAACGATGATTGTTCTGGTTGGGAACTTAACCCCTTGCGCGTTTACCGTCTTCGACTTCATGACCGTAACTCCAGAAAGTATCTGACGCTGAAGGTATCTAGTTAGTAACTCACTCATTGATATAACCTATTTTACTAATCATCATACTAACTAGTATACTACAGTTTACTAATTTTAGAATAGGTATTTAAAACGTGATTTAGTCCAAGGATATAGCAAAATAACAGAGGTGGTTTTGAATGTTTTTACAATACTTATTCACACAGGACGCAAATAAATTGTATTTAATAAGCATAAGAAATTACAATTTGACACAATACTATGCTTATTTCAAAATGCACCACTGCTACCATGACATTAGCTCAAAAATGCTGCAACTAGCGTGACGATAAATCCAATTGCCTGTATTCTGTTGCCCCAAATCCAAAGTATTGTTTCTCTGGCATTCAGACGGGTTGTTGCGTGCGCCACAAAGCCATTGCCGATGACAGCAGTTAACGCACCTAATATCAGTAGTGTGGTAGTAAACGGACTAGCATCACTCTTATAGCCGAACATTTGCGCCAACACTATAACCAGCACGACTACACCGGCGGTAATTAGGATTGATTGCACTGTTGTACGCAGCATTATCTTTTTCATTTCGTCTTGAATATGTTTCGGCACTGCCATTACCGCAACTCCCACTTATGTTCTTTGGAATTATATTTGTACTTATTCGGGTACGTATAGTCCAATATCATAAGCTTTGCAACTGTCTTTATGTTACTTAGATTCGGTATGACGTGCGAGAACTCATCACTATGTTGACCGATGCCACTAAAGCTATCGTATTTATTATCCCTTACAAGTTGGTGTGCGACGTTGTAGTGATTTCGCATGCTTATTAAGTCAAGAATAAACATAAAGAGCGGTGTACTAATAGTGGCAGGAAAGTTAGCAGATGCAAAGATATGGGTCGCTTTAGTAATATGTTTAACTAGCGCATCATCATTCGGGTACTTACCGACATGCCTCCGTATAGTAGGCATTGGTGTTCGTTTTTTGCCCTTCCCTTTTAACGGAGCAAACCTATCAAGTAGCGCAAGAGCTACTGCGCCGTTCTCTTCTAGGTGCTCCAGTCCTTCCAGCACCTTGAAGAAGTTTAAGAATGATTCGGAGTGAAAGGAGAGGTCAGACAGCTCTTCTGCTCGCCTCCAGTAGCTCATCATCACTTTTGCCTTACTGTCTTTCACTGAGCCCAAATCGTTAAACAACTGCCTATCTATAGCTATTGCTTCAGGGCTGAATGTAATACTTGTACCACTCTGATGAATAGATGGGTAAAGATTTAATGTATTGATAGACCTAGTGCTACCATAGGAAGCCTCGTATCCCCATTGCATGCTCAAACCATATGACATGTATGTTGTATTGCGCACGTGTGCCGCTACCTTGTCTATTAGTTTATTCACTTTGCGGTCTAGCTCCATATAGTCATCGTCATTATGGGAGCCGGGAACTAAGTATTGCTTATGAGAGTGGATAATAATGCTATCAGCACCGACTTGTACACCCCATAAGTCCCTGCCAACCTTCACGACATGCTGTTCGTTAAGATTAGAGTGTTCTACCGGAATAGTGATTCGTATGTTAGACAGCATTATACTTATTTTACACACTATGTGTTCGTATGACTTACGATACACCTAGCAGTTACCAAAATACTACCTCTCGTTTATGCTTTGTCAGCATCTATTTTGTACAGTTCTAGTAATTTTACTCCTGTTGTTTTGAGTCTTCGCCAGTTTATGTCTGGCGGACGCAACCCGCCTCTCTGACTGGCGCAGTCTATATAGCCAACAATCATATAGACTATATGAAATAAACCTCATTTACAGAGCGTTAGCCACCCCCGCCCCCAAACCTAAAAAGATACTATACAGGTATATATACTGTCTGCGTGGGTATGAGTGGCGCTTTTCAGTGCGTCTATAATAAAAGTATGAAAGCAGAGAATAAAGCTAAGTTAAAGAAACAAGCTGATAGCGAACGCGAACGCGCACTAGAAGCGGCAAAGAATAATGAGTACATGAGCGCGGCTTTTCACGCCGCCTCAGCCTTACGCTCCTATAATAGATTGAACGATAGCGAAAAGATACAGGAATTGAAGGCTCTAGTTGTAGAGTACAACTCTAAATCAGAGCCGTTGAAGAAATTTGATATCAGTGTACCGTTCACCAAGAAGCAACAAGATGAATGGGAAGAACTCCTAAGCTCCTTTGTCAGCAAAGATACTCTCGCCGATAATCTGTTCATAGTGGGTAAATCAAGGGTGTTATTACCTCGCCTTGAGGAAGCAAAGAAAAACGCTAAGAACATTCGTCCCATCACCGCTCAGTTAGCTACTCATATGCAAATGGGTAACGATGGACATATCATTTCATATGATAATTTTGATAACTCATGGCTCAATGAGAACTATGGATTTCAAGTTAACCTTACGATGAGCATTCTAGATATTGTTTTTAGTAGACTTGTCGCAAGTAAGCAGCTCACTCGTGACGCCATTATGGATATATTCGTTAGCAAGAATACATACACTACTGACCAGCTTCTCAAAATTGATGCCGCCCTTGAGAGAAGATTTGAGGGCGACTATTTCTCAGCAGTTCATATCATCACACCTCTTATAGAGAATATCTTCATGTATCTTTCGCGTCTTGTGGGACTTGATACTATCACGTTCAATGGCAAGCAGACGAGCACTAGAAATAAGAATCTATCTTCTGACATCTTACAGTCTAAAGAGTACGGTGAGATGTGGGGTACAGACTTCTGCTATCTCCTAAGCTTCTTTTTGTATGACCCTACTGCTCATAGGTTCAGACATAAGATTGCGCATGGTGACATAAAAATGAACGAGTGTAACTTTACGACTTTCAATATGCTGTTCTATATCCTACTTAGAATGACCATGATGATTGAAGTTAAAGAAGTCCAAGTAGACGCTTAACTAGTCGCGACAACAAAACTATATTCAGGAAAGTCATCAGTGTCCGGCACGCCAAGATATTGTCGCGCTTCACTGTCATACTGATGCCCAACTAGTATTACTTCACATGCCCCTATGAGGCGTTTAGAGACCGTCTGAGGGCTTATGACTGACGTAGAGTAGATTATCTTTATGTTCGCAGATTGTGCATGCGAAGTTATCTCTGTGAAGTACTTCTCGTATCTGTTCTGGTCGAGCCGTGCCATGTTGCATTCTTCGATAAAAATAATAAGCTCAGCTTTTTCGTTTGGTCTTCCTGACTTAGCAAGCTCAGCGTATCGCTCAAGTACTTCAAGTGCTTTTTCGGCATCAAACTCAACCAACTCTTCTATGTATTCAGGATGTTTATCGCGTAGTATCTCGGCATCTACACCAGTCATATCGAGTATGACAAAGCGTAGCTCATCGGGTTTCTTTGCCTGTATGAATCGCTTGAACAACGTCTCGCATAGCACCGACTTGCCACAGCCGGTCTTGCCCACGAGCAGCAAAGAGTTACCAGTGTTGAATGTGAAGTAGTCAGCTGATGTGATGTTCATATGAGTTACTTGGTATTGCGCTTCTTATTAACTAGCGTACCAGCTATGAGTCCGAGCAATGCCATGCTCAGTCCAGTCCATAGTGGCGCATCGTGCGGGTCTGCTGCCACAAAGTAGGCAACATCGAAGACTGTGATGATGAGTAGTATGAGTACTGCTAGTATGTATTTTATGGTTAGGTTCATGTGATTCTCCTTTACTGTTTTACTTCGCATATGGATTAGACTCGTGATAGTCATTGACTGCTTTGTTGAGAAGTTCAGGGTTATTCATTATGTTGTTAGCAGTCTCACGGAACAAAACCAGTGCCTCGTCTTCTCCAATCCTCTTTCTAATATCAGCGCCTATGCCAACTTTGAATTGTCTACTATTCCACTCCTTGACCAATTGCCACATGAGTTTTCGTTTCCATAACGGAGACTTCTTGTATAGTCTGCCTATTGTTACTGACACTAACCACTCAAATTCTTCCATAAGTTTGTCGTCTTCGTTAGTTTTATTTTCTTCAGTCTTACTCTTGGCATATTCCAAGAATGATTCTGGTCTTTCAGACTCTACAAGCTCCTTAACGACACTATATTGGGTCATAGTAAAGCCAAGTGTTTCTTCTGACAGCCCAGATGTTAACAAGTCAGAAGCGTTCCTGTTGATAGCACTTGTATAAATTATGCCGAGACACACGAGCAGTAAAGTATCTTGCTTTGTGTTAATCGTATGCGCCTCATCAAGAAATATGTGAAGATACTTACCGTCTAGGTGGCTCTTCTTTGCTATTTCAACAGACATTATCACGGCAGTCCCATATTGTTTTATAGCTTCACTTTCAGATTCAGCAATAACTTCTTTAGCGTGATGTATGATGCTCTGCTCTAGTTCTGTATCTGCCATAGGCAAGCTCCTTTTTTAGTTGAGCGTGCCCTGAAACAAAAAAGGACACCGCAAGGTGTTCTAAGCCATTCACAATAGGTTTTAGCCTACCGCTTATGCGGTGCCCTTTTCTTGGCTAAAACCAAACCATATGAAATGGCGGGTCTATTGTGAAATGCTTAGAACATACTCATTATATCACTACTTACCTCTGGTCGGTTATAATGACAACAGGATGACTAATGACGATTGGACTATTCGAGTACTCGAAAAGCTGAGAAAGTTTATTAACGACGGCTATATGAAGCAATTTGTTGGCTGGGGATACGACAATGAATCAAGTAAAGAGGATGAGAATCGGGCATTGTTACGACTTGAGACAAACAAAGTCATTACTGTATGGACGGATGAATCAGGTAGTTTCTTTCCTGATAAGCAGGGCGTTCTCGTAACAGGCGAGGACAACTTCGGCGCATACGACATGACTACAGGCAACCTCAACCGTGATGCCATAGTAGGCAACTTTAACGCCAGTGCATATGAGCGAGCGTGCTCTACGGCAGGCATCGATGCATACTCAGAATCGTATAAAGCTTCTCTACAATTTGAAGGCTTTGGCACTACACCGGTTGTCTTAGTCGGTAACGACAAGTATCGCTTCAGCCCTCTTCAGGAAGACAAGAATAAGCACCGTCTCTTCAAGGCAATATCAAAACATGCAGAAAAACTCATTTCAATCAAGAACGTCAGGACAATCAAAGGACTAGAAGAAGTAAGCAATCTTAATAAGCTGCTAGAAAATAGTGTATTCGCGAGCGGTTCTCCACTTGCACCTTTCATCACCCTCACGAAGGACTCTATTGTGTTCCATGCCGATAAGCTTCTTACTCCATCTCAGCTCAGTGCTATTAAGCAACACTCAAAAACTATCTAAATTTCTAACTTTTTCTAACTCCACGCAATAAACATTCTAGCTAGCTCGCACTCTCTGCGGGTTCTTTTCGTTTGTCGTTTAATGCCTTGCAGGATGACACCAAAAGCCACCTGACTATCAGTCATCCTGTCGGGTGGCTTTCCATATTCGGAGAGTTTGATGACACTAGCGAAAGATTTAATCGAGCAATTCCAGCGGCTATACCTCGCCAAGTTTGGTGAGCAGATTAGCTATGGTAGGGCCGAGCAAGAACTGAAAGAGCTTGCGGGGTTGGTGCGTATCACATCTCCTAAGAAAGGAGCTAGGCAATGTCCGAGCAACTAACAATTAAAGAAGTAAAGGTGGATGTGCATCAGGAGGTGTACGAAGGATTCAGGGTAAAGGTATTATTGCCTGACATTGGGATGTTCATTAATGGAGTGCGAGTGTATCCGCCAAATCCAAAGCACCCTGATAAGTGGGTCGTGTACACGCCTGAGTATGGAGAGCGGCAGAAAGGCAAGCGTCCTAAACGTGCAGTAGAGTTTAGCTCGAAGCTTCCGCTCTGGCACATGGTAGTCGAAGCATGCATTGAAGCTATCAAGGAATACACTGCTGGCGACCCGACTTCGGACTATCATTCCGTCAAGGATGTAGTACTGGATGACATTGACGATGCACCTATTGACCTATCGCTAATTCCCTACTAAAGCCAACACCTTTACATAGTAAGAGACTTCTATATATAGAGATATCTAGTTATATAAAGTTCTCTTCTATGTAGAGATGTACTCCCAGAGGTGAAAGTGTTATAATTAAAGGGTTGAAACATCCATAACTAGACAAAGTCTGTATTTATTTCTGTCTCTAAAGGACGGCTGGCTACAGAAGATGACTTTGTCATTGGATGTTTCAACACCCAGTCGTCCTTTTAAGTTGAAGACAGGAGTAATGAAATGATTGAACGTAACAATAAAGACCTGCGATATAAACTATATACTCGCAAGTCTACTGACTCAGAAGACAAACAAGTACAGTCGCTTGATGACCAAGTAAACGTGATGAAAAATATTGCTAAACTAGCAGATGCTCACATTATCAGTGAGCCACTTCAAGAAGCAAAGTCCGCCAAGAAACCGTATGCTCGCCCATTATTCGAGGAGTTGCTACAGGACATTGAAGATGGCAAGGTTGATGGCATTGTTACTTGGAAGCTCGACCGCCTATCACGCAATCCCACTGACAGTGGGCGTATCCAGCAGTTACTACAGGACGGCAAGCTAAAGCACATCCTTACGTCAGACAAAAGCTACTACCCTGAGGATAATGCTATCGTGTTTAGCGTTGAAGCTGGCATGTCCAACCAGTACATTCGTGAATTATCGGTCAACACAAAGCGTGGCATGCGCTCTAAGGCAGAGAAAGGAGACAAGCCAGGAGTACCGCCTATTGGTTACCTGAATGACAAGCTGGAAAAGACTATCATTATCGACAGCGAACGTTTTCATTTAATCCGTATTCTGTGGGACAAGATGTTGACCGGCACATACTCTATGGCACAACTTGCACGTATCGCAGACAAGGAGTTGCACATTACAACAGTTCGGCGCAACAAGATTGGCGGCAACCCTATTGCCTATTCCACCCTTTGTGTGATGTTCAGGAATCCTTTTTACATGGGCAAGCTTAGCTACAACGGCGAACTATATCAAGGTAATCACACACCTATGGTAAGTGAGGAAGAGTTTGAGCGAGTTCAGCAAATCATCGACCCAAGCCACACAACTCGCCCGAAAGACCCGGACACTAACTTCCTACTTCGCAACCTGTTTAAGTGTGGTGAGTGTGGCTTTGCTATTACTGCCGAGCGCAAATATAAAACTATCAAGAAGACTGGCGAACGTAAGGCGTATATCTACTATCACTGTACCGGGAAGAGTAAGCACTCCAAATGCAGCCAGCCGCACCTACACTCTGCAGAGGATGAGTTGATTAAGCAAATCAAGACTAAGCTCTCCCGCTTCACTATTGACCCGGACTTCTACCGACTCGCCATTGAAGCATTGGCTCAGGAAGAAGATGAAGTTGTAGCAAAAGACCAAGCACAGACACTTGCTCGTGATAAAGCAATCGAGAAAAAGAAGCAGGCAATCACCGGCTTGCGCCGCATGCGTTACACGGGCGAAGTCACTGATGATTCGTGGTATCACACCGAGATGCAGACGCTTGAAGATGAGCTTGAGGCTCTTCAGAATGTACGCAACAAGGCAGAGTACAAAGCCCGCAACTGGCGCGAGGTGGCTAACGAGGTATTCACCTTCGCGCGCTACGCCAAAGAGGACTTTGATAGTGACGACCTTGAAAAGAAGCGCACCGTCGTGTTCAAGCTTGGCGAAGCACTGACAATTTTGGATAGAACTATTCAATTCACCCCTAATAAATACTTCATTCCTATCGAAAAGATGAACGAACAAATCAGCCAGCTAGAGAATATGGTTAGAACCGAAAATAATGACACTCAAAAAAGCAAAAACACCCCTGTTGGAGTGCTTGCTGTACCTAATAAATCGACGTCCCTCTTGGACGATAATCTATCTTGGCTCCCGGGGCGAGATTCGAACTCGCGACCAATTGGTTAACAGCCAACTGCGCTACCGCTGCGCTACCCGGGATCACTCTCCGAGATTATAGCGAAAAACTGCTCTCTAATCAACCTCAGTTGGGGCGCCGCTCTCGGGCGACAGCTTTTTGTGTAGATCGCCATAGCCGAGCAGCTCCAAAGTCCGAAGAATCGCCTGCCGGTCATCATCGGTGAAACTACCAAACTTTTTTTCGACCCGCTCCTCAAATGCCACAGCTTGACCACTCGACGACGCATCTCTCATATGGATCACCTCCAGCGAGCGAGCTGATTTGTCTTTTCGGGCCAAGAAGCCCTTGGCTATCAATCCATCGATATGTGTCGCAACTGTAGAAACTGATTTGTAGTCAAGCGCCCGCATGATCTCACGGTAGCTTGGACCATAGTCATGCTCGCGGATAAAATCAGTTACAAATTCCAGCAATTCCTGCTGTTTCTTCGAGGCGCGCGGTCCACTACTCATACTAGCTACTATACACGAACTGTGTAGACCACAAGACAACCTACAATACTTGAATTGTCTTTATCTCTAAGCTACTCGGTGTCAAGTAATAAAATGCTATACTAAGTAGCACAAATGCTTCGAAAAAATGCCAATTTCTACAGTTTAATCCTTCTTGGCGCTGATTTTGTTGCGCTCCTGGCTGCATTTGGCGTAGCCTACATCATCCGTGTCGATTTTGACAGTCGACATCTCCTGACACCGGTCGATGACAAAAATTATATATTCGCCGTACTATGTATTATCCCGATATGGCTGTTTGTACTGAGCGTACTTGGAGCTTATCATTCCCTGACATACAATCGACGGCTGGTCGAATGGAGCAAGCTGGCCATCGGTGCGTTTATCGGTGTGCTCCTAGTGATCGGATGGGAGTATGTCGTCGGGCGCCACATCTTCCCAGCTCGACTCGTCACTGTCTATGTCCTCATCGGTTCATTTGTATTTTTGGTGGTTGAACGCGAATTGCTGCGGCTGATACGCACGCTACTCTTTCGTGCTGGTCACGGCACAAGCCGCGTGCTCATCATCGGTAATAGCGACGCAACGCGCGATATTGCCAAAAATCTAGCCAATACTGCAAAGAGTGGCTACAAGATCGTCGCCATCGCCGGGCCAAGAAAAGTCGTTCCCGAGGGAATGCACATCAAGCACTTCATGTCATTGGAGGATGCCCTCAAGCAATTGGCCATCCAGCGCATCACGACGATCATCCAAACCGACCTATATGATTCATCTGACCGCAACCAGCAGATTCTCAATGCTGCCTTGACGCGCCACATCTCATACAGTTTTATCCCAGGCGAAGCCGAATTTTATGCCGGCAAAAATACCATCGATGTGTTCCTTGGCTACCCGATCATCTCGGTCTCGCAGACGCCTATTATCGGCTGGGGTGCTATGGCAAAACGTATCTTTGACGTAATCGTATCGATGATACTGCTGATCATTCTTTCGCCAGTGTTCCTTGTACTGTTTGTCTTGCAAAAAATATTCAACCCCGGACCGCTTTTTTTCAAACATGAGCGCCTCACCAAGTATTCAAAACCGTTCTACGTCTACAAATTTCGCTCGATGAAGCCTCAATATTCAGGCTTGAATGCTGCCAATATCTTCAAAGAAATGGGGCGCGATGATTTGGTGGAAGAATACAACCGTGATTTTAAAGTCGAAGACGATCCACGAGTCACAAAGTTTGGCAAATTCTTGCGTAACTCATCGCTTGATGAGCTACCACAGCTATTCAATGTTCTCAAAGGCGACCTCAGCCTGGTTGGCCCGCGGCCAATCCCAAAATACGAGCTGGACGCCAAGTTTACCAAAACGCGCGGCGCGCTGCTACTCTCTGTCAAGTCTGGCGTCACTGGTCTATGGCAAGTTTCCGGCCGCAATGATCTGACGACCGACCAGCGGATCAAACTTGAGCTGTATTACGTCCAAAACTGGAGTTTCTGGCTTGATATCAAGATCCTCTTCAAAACTCTGGCTGTCGTCATCAAGCGTAGCGGAGCGCGCTAGATGGCTGGCCAAAAAATTGCCATCGTTGCCGACTGGCTGACCAATCTACGTGGTGGTGAGAAAGTCGTCCTCGGACTTGCTGAAGCATTTCCTCATGCACCTATCTATACCTCTGTCTACACGCCCGAGACAATGCCCGAATTCGCTCATCTTGATGTTCGCACGACGTATCTGCAGCGGCTGCCTGCACCACTGCGGCGACTGCACAAGTTTTTTCCAATGCTACGCGTCCGAGCATTTCAAAAACTCGATCTTTCCGAGTTTGATATCATTATCAGCAGCTCAAGCGCAGAGAGCAAGCAAGTGCGGAAAACACGCGAAGGCCAAGTCCACATTTGCTACTGCCATACGCCGATTCGCTATTACTGGAGCGACTATGATCAATACAAAAAAGACCCTGGGTTTGGCAAGCTCAACTGGCTGGTGCGTTTCGCCATGCCACTCTTTGTACCGCCACTCAAGAAGGCAGATTTTGCTGCAGCGCAAAATGTTGATGTGTTTGTCGCAAATTCTACCGAGGTTCAGAAACGTATCAAGCAATACTACAAGCGCAGTAGCACTATCGTTCATCCGCCAGTCGATGTCAGTCGGTTCACTCCTGCCAGAAAACGCGGCAACCATTACATCACCATTGGCCAACAAGTACCATACAAGCGCTACGACTTAGCCGTCGAGGCTTGCACCAGGCTTGGTTTGCCGCTAAAAGTTTTTGGTAGCGGCAGCGAACACGACAAGCTCGTTGCCATGGCAGGGCCGACTGTCGAGTTTTTTACCGATCGCCATGGTGACGCATCAGACGAAGCAGTAGAAGCAGCTTTAAATTCTGCAAAAGGATACATCTACGCCGCAAAGGAAGATTTCGGTATCGTCACTGTGGAGGCGCTCGCAGCCGGAACCCCAGCAGTTGTATTTGCCGAAGGTGGTTCGGCAGAGATAGTCGATAGTGAAAGTGGTGTATTATTCGACAAACAGACTGTTGATGCGGTAGTGGACGCTATTCAGACGCTTGAAGAAAAGGCTTATTTGCCTGGCACGCTGCGCCGCAAAGCCAAGCGATTTGACAAGTCACTATTTATCAGCAAGATGCGTAACATTGTGAAAAATGCGACTATCTATTGATAGTGCTGGTGCGTCTATTCGACCGTGACGCTCTTTGCCAGGTTACGCGGCTGATCGACATCATTTCCCTTGCCTACAGCAACGTAGTAGGCAAAGAGCTGCTGGACGACATTAATCACCACCGGAAAGAGAAGATCGAGCTTTGACGAAATACGGATAATCGTCTCGGCATCGATGTCTTTCGTGGAGTTGGTAATCGCCACCAC
Organism: uncultured Candidatus Saccharibacteria bacterium; assembly: GCA_964407405.1. Taxonomy (GTDB): domain Bacteria; phylum Patescibacteriota; class Saccharimonadia; order Saccharimonadales; family Saccharimonadaceae; genus JASLCR01. The sequence continues at coordinate 87,860 of CAYOVH010000001.1, forward strand.
ATGTCCGCCACGAGCATTGACTTCATGAAGACCGCTATTTGCTTTGTCAAACAGCCAATTATCTTGCAACAGCATGACCTCAAAGAAACGATCATCGATCAACGCAATCGGCCCGTGTTTTAGCTCGCCAGTTGCGTAGCCCTCAGCGTGAATGTAGCTGATTTCTTTTAGCTTTAGTGCTCCCTCGAGCGCTACTGGGTAGAGCGTATCACGGCCAAGGAAAAGTGCATGATCGTATTTGGCGTATTTTTTGGCAACTTTCTTTATCTCATCGTTTTTTCCCTTCAAAACCCGTTCGATCTCATCTGGTAGAGCTGCCAGCTCCTCGATGTACTTGTCGAGTTCTCTCAGGCCAGCTCCCTTACTCTGAGCAAGCTGCAATCCAAAAATCGTCATAGCCGATACCTGTGATGTGAATGCTTTGGTCGAGGCTACAGAAATCTCCGGACCGGCGTGGACATACACGCCGCCATCGACTTCGCGAGCAATTGTTGAACCGACAGCATTCACCACGCCAAGACACGGCACGCCGCGACGTTTGATCTCGCGCAAACAGGCGAGGGTATCAGCTGTCTCACCTGACTGAGAAACGATGAGGGCAACCGAATTTTTCGGCAGATGGAATGATCTGTAGCGAAACTCTGAGGCAATTTGCGCTTCAACCGTCAGATCATCAACGAGTTGTTCGAGATAATACGCCGCCAAAATCCCAGCATAATACGCTGTACCGCACCCAATGATAATCACATGTTCGATCTCACGAAGCTGCTCGTCACTCATATTTAGCCCGCCAAGTTTTGCTCTATGTTCCTCAGGAATCACACGGCCATTCAATGTAGAGCGTAGAGTGCTGGGTTGTTCCATAATTTCCTTTAATAGGAAGTGGTCGTAGCCCTGCTTTTGGATCGCTGCCATGTCGACTTCAATTTTTTCGACCTTTGCAGAGATCGGTTGGGACGCTAGGTCCATAACATCAACCGTCGTGGCCGTACACACAGCCAACTCACCATCATTGAGATAGATTGCATCATCCATGTGGCCAGCCAACGCTGATGCATCGGATGCGATCAATGTTTCACCATTACCAATACCCACAATGAGCGGGCTGCCTTTTCTGGCTGCGACGACTTTGCCCGGCTCTTTTCGGGAGGCTACTGCAATGCCGTAGGTCCCCACAGCCAACTTTAGCGCCTGGGCCACAGCATTCTCAAGCTTTACATCAGGACGTTGATAAAACTCATCAATAAGGGCTGCAAGCACTTCGGTGTCCGTTTCGCTTTTAAATGCGTGATCTTTGATCCCGGCCTTGAGTTCTTTGTAATTTTCGATGATGCCATTGTGAACGATCAGGATATTGCCTGCTTCGTGTGGATGTGCATTTTGCTCGCTCGGTTCGCCATGTGTCGCCCAGCGAGTGTGTCCGATTCCCGTCGTGTCATTACGCTTTGTTTCTTCGATCGCCGCACTCAGCCCCACGACCTTTCCCTTGCGCCGCAAGGTAGTCGGCTGGCCATCGTCATCAAGTGTCGCGATACCGGCTGAATCATAGCCGCGGTATTCCAATCGCCTGAGAGCTGTCAGTAGTATATTTTGTGCATTTCGATCTCCGATGTAGCCAACAATACCGCACATACGAGCTACTCCTCGTGTCCAAGTGCTTGGTTGATGCGCGTAGATGAGTCTGGCTTCACAAGCCCTCGCACATCAGTACCAACACCAAACACCATTTTTATACCGCGCTCCACGCATAAATCGCCTTCAGGTCCTGGCAATCGATCTGCATCAGAGCGATCACCGCCATTTGCAAAAATCAGTTCGTCGTCAGGATACTTGTCAGCTATCAGCCTCAGCGTTTCTGTACTCGGATAGTTGGGATGTTCTGGATCAATGCCGATGATAACCTCATCCACTGGGCGCAAAGCCGCCATCAAGCGTGCTCGATCGTTTTCATTAACGATAATTTTTCCTTTTTTTACCATCTGATGAATATCATTGTTGACGATGACGATCAACCAATCGCCCAATGCTTTCGCTGCCTCGATCATATCGAGATGACCACCATGGAGAGGATTAAAGAAGCCGCTGACAATAACTCGTTTCATACACTGAATCCTTTCTGATTACTCCAGACTATTATAGCGTACAATGCTTGCAGTTGGACCGACATGCCCCATGCGTTATAATTTTATATGATGAATATTCTTATCACTGGTGGAGCCGGATATATTGGTTCCCATACTGCCGTTGCCTTACTGGGGCAAGATCACGAAGTTATTATCGTCGACAGCTTTACCAATAGCGATGAGGAAGCTGTCCGGCGTATCGAAAAGATATCTGGGAAAACTGTCGTATCGTACGATCTTGAAGTTGCCGACAAAGCACAGCTAGATCCTGTCTTTCGAGACCACGACATTGATGCCGTTATCCATTTCGCCGGCCTCAAGGCAGTCGGTGAATCGGTCGAAAAACCCCTGTTGTATTATCGCAACAATCTCGATTCCGCACTTTCGCTTCTTGAAGTCATGAAAGACCACGGTGTCTACAAGCTCGTCTTTAGCTCATCGGCCACGGTCTACGGCTCGGCCGAGATTCCATACACTGAGTCTAGTTCCACGGGCATTGGTATCACCAACCCATACGGCCAGACAAAGTATATGATCGAGCAAATTCTGAGAGATGTCGCCCGCGCAGATGAGAAAAACGAGTTCACTATTCTTCGCTACTTCAATCCAATTGGCGCGCATCCAAGCGGACAGATAGGTGAGTACCCCCAAGGCATTCCAAATAATCTCATGCCCTACATCACCCAAGTCGCGACGGGTACACGTGAGAAACTGACAGTATTTGGCGATGACTATGATACCCCTGATGGGACTGGGGTGCGAGACTATATCCATGTCAGCGATCTGGCGGAAGGGCACATCGCCGCACTAACTCACAGCAAGCCTGGTGTGGTAGCCTACAATCTCGGTACGGGACACGGCACATCCGTCCTTGAGCTTGTCACGGCTTTTGAGAAAGCATCTGGCCAAACCATTCCGTATGAAATCGCGCCGCGCCGCGCAGGTGATTTGCCAGAATACTATGCAAAAACCGACAAAGCCGCAAACGAACTTGACTGGAAAGCCACCCGCAGCATCGAAGAAGCCTGTCGCGACAGCTGGAACTGGTCGTCAAAAAACCCGCGCGGCTACTAGCACGGATTATTTCTTATTCATCAGACGGCGCAGTTGCTCATAGGTTTTTTCTTGGTTCGACAGCAACCGCACATTCATATCTGCCACCATACCGAGCGCCCATAGGATTAACCCAGCTGAAAACAGATAGACACCAAGAAATCCAAATGCTTTATATGGGGTGAGGTTGCCGGTATTCAACCAATGAATGCCTACAAAAATCATAAATGCTACGCCGACGATAAATGGCACTAGACCGAGCGAGAAGAAAAATCGCATCGGCGCAAAATCGCGAAAAGCACGCACAATGGTACCCATACTGGCGATGATATACTTTGGCACACTAGTCACAACACGCGATTTACGCTCTTTGAAATATTTGACAACAACCGGGATCGATAGAATACGCATATGCCGATTGGCCAATATCTGGAATGATTCTTGCGTATAGGTGTGGGTATTATTGAGGTTCAGTGCATAAAGTGCATCTTGATTGTAGCCGCGGAATCCACATGTAACGTCGACAAACTTCTGGCGGCTGATCTTGCTGACCACCCACGCTCCCATTTGATTGCCATAGTACTTGGCGGCCGGCATGTTTTTTGGACGACGTTTTTTGCCAGTGCTAGGATCAGTGAAACGATCGGCAGCCACAAAATCGGCCTGATTTCTTACGATTGGTTCGACAAACAGTGGGATATCCTCAGGTGAAAACTGTAAGTCGCCGTCGATATTGACCATCACATCGTAACCGCCGGCCAGCACGATATCAACGACTTCGCGAAAACGTAGTGCCAGACCTTTTGATGGTGTATTACCGTAGACCTTCGCGCCGACTTTTTTGGCAACCTCACCAGTTTTATCCGTGCTGCCATCATTCATCAAGATAAAATCAATCTCGTCGACGCCAGCAATCTTTTTCGGCACACGGCGAAATAGTTCACCAATTGTCTTCTCTTCGTTTTTGCAAATCGATACCACCGCTAGTCGTACGGGTTTCTTCATTTTCAGTTGCCTCTCAATGTTATACAATAGAATCTTAGTGGGTTCGAAACATCACTAGCTCTGATGTCTCAATAGTAACAAATTAATGATAAGAGGTAAACAAGTGCCAAAGAAGACGGCAATTATTGGGCTCGGCTATGTAGGATTGCCCTTGGCGTTACTGGCCGCCAAAAAGGGTCATGATGTCATCGGTATTGATGTCGATACAGCAAAAGTTGATTCGCTGACTGCCAAGAAATCGTATATCGACGATATTTCAGACAAGCAAGTTGCCTCATCAAAAGCAAAATTTACGACTGATATGTCCGAAGTCCGGACTGCCGATTTTGTAGTGGTCTGCGTACCGACTCCGGTCGACCAAGATAAGCAGCCCGACCTTACTATCCTCGAAAATGCGACAAAAGGCTTGGCAAAATACGTCAACTCAGGAACGATGGTCATCATCGAATCAACTATCAACCCTGGTGTCTGTGACAAAATCATCAGACCACTACTCGAAGCTGGCTCAGGTAAGACCGTCGGCAAAGACATCTACCTTGCCCATTGCCCCGAACGCGTCAACCCCGGCGACCCACACTTTCACGTTGGCAATATCAACCGTGTGGTTGGTGCCAACTCCGAGAAAGAACTCGCTATGGCGGTTGACTTCTACAAAGGCCTAATCGATGCCGATATCAAACCGATGGGTAGTATCAAAGAAGCTGAAGCAGTCAAAGTCGTCGAGAATACCTTCCGTGACATCAATATCGCTTTCGTAAACGAGCTCGCCATGTCATTTCACCGCTTGGGCATCAATGTCGAAAATGTCCTTGATGGCGCCGCCACCAAACCGTTTGCATTTATGGCCCACCGCCCTGGAACGGGTGTCGGCGGCCACTGCATACCGGTTGACCCGTACTACCTTATCGAATACGCTCATCAGTACAATTTTGACCATGAATTCTTGCTTCACGCGCGCAATATCAATGAAAGAATGCCAAACTTCACGATTGATCTGCTCGAGGAAGGCCTCAACGAAATCGAAGAACCGCTCAAAGGTACCCGGGTGGCACTTCTCGGTCTATCATACAAGCAAAATGTCGGTGACGACCGCGAAAGCCCAGCCTACATACTACGATCACTCCTCCAAGACGGCATGGCCGACCTCATCACATTTGACCCATATATCCAAGACGAATCCGGTGCCAAAAATCTTAGCGAGGCGCTCAAAAAGTCTACGGCTGTTGTCATTGCCACCGCCCACGATGAGTTCAAGGCAATTACGCCAAAGCAGTTCGCCAACAACGGCATCAAGGTTGTCATTGATGGACGCAATATGTTCAAAGACTCGTACCGTGACTTTGCCAAGCACGGTATTATCTACCACGGCATCGGCGTGCGATAACCTTAATTGCTATATAGCCAGATATGTGCTATAATTATAAGATAAAGTGACCTGCACGACAGCAAGGAGTTTCTGTCATATGAATCGACCAATCAACATATTCAGCGCTGGCTTTGGTAAAGCTGGCAACAACCTCCACCTCGGAGTCTGGGATCGACTTGGCGCGCAGATCACCGCTCACGATACCAACCCAGCTCGCCTCAATCCCGAAAACCTACCCGATGGTGCCAAGAAAATGTTGGCCGCTAGCCGATTGGTCTTACTTGAAGGTGGCCCACTCTATTTAAGTGAAGCGCCTGATGTTGTCGATGTCGTGACATCATCCGGCCATCACGTGGATGCGATCGAGCAATATTTAGACGCCGCTGACCGAAAAGACTTTGATGCACCAAGCGCATGGCTTCTCGAAAAGCCGATCGTTTCCAGCGAGAAAGAAGCTAGCAAACTCAAGGCATTGCTTGATGCTGGTGATCTGGCTGAAAACGGCGTCTTCGTCAACCAAACATACAATGCCTCAGTTGGCGCAGAAAAGATGAGGGACATTGTCGCCCAAGAGAGGCAAAATGGCAACCCCCTTACATCTGTTGAGGTTGTGTTCTACAAAAACCGCGTACCCGACGTCCGCGCTGGTCGCTTCACTGACCCAACTCTCGGCGCTTACGGCATCGAGCTCCCTCATGCACTCGATCTGGCACTAACTATTGCTGGCGTTGCCGACCATGCCGATCTTTCGGTGGTGGAAAATGAATACCGAAAGGGCATCCATGGCGTCCCTGAAAGCGAAGCAACTTTCGTACATCTCACTTCGAAAGATGGTGTCGATATCAAGATGGCGCAAGGACTTGGACCATTCACAATGGACGGCAGCGGCCACATGGTCGCACACCCTGACAGCGATGACAACAAGCTCGGTATCCACCGCTATGCTCTGGCCCGCTTTTCTGACGGTCGAGAAGCCAAACTATCGCTGGCACCTGTCGTAGGAATTCCAAACTATCACACCCGTGTCGAATGGCAAGACGAAAATGGTGGACGCCAAGAACTAGTCCAAGATGATAATACTGTTTTGCGTCTTCTCGGCTCCGTTGCAACATTTGCACAAACCGGCGATCGCGATGCCTACACAAGGCCAGGCATGACCGCCCATTACGCACTGGACAGTGCGGCCTATCTAGACAACCTGCGTGCTACTGCTCGCGAAGTTACTGTCTAAACTTTCGAATCACCCGCCATGAAATCGGACAGATAACAACATCTACGATTGCCGTCACCAGGCGCCAGGCGATAATAACGACCGCACCGATGCCGAATAAACCGAAGACCAGTTCGCGTACACCGATACCGCCTGGCGCAAATATCGCCAAAATACCAGCTTCAACCGCCGCTGCATTGGCCCCAATGGCCTCAATCAACGACGTGTGTTCTCCAAACGCTGCTGCCACGATATAAAACCCTACGCCATTGACCAGCCACCCTGAAAGCGATAAGAAGAATATAACGACCCGACGACGTAGCGGTATTTTTAGATGTTGACGGCGCAAAATCTGCAATGACAAGTCAAGTCCGACCACGAAAAGTATCAAGCAACACACGAAGAAAATAAGACCAAGCGCAAACGAGGAATCCAATACGCAAATTGCCACGAAACCGCCCAGTGCTACCGCTGATGCAAGGACACTGACATTCTCTATCAACTGCGCCAGTGAGCTTTTTTTGATATTCATGCCGAGCTGACGCGCATATTTAGCCCGAAATGTCAGACTGAAAATACTGGTTGGCAAATACTTATACGGCTGCGCAGCAAAAACGGCCAACCACTGATATTTGGTTGTCTTCGGATCAATACTACGACAAATATATTGCCAGTGGACCGAGAGCACCGCATAAAATCCAACGTAAACAATCGCCGCAAGTAGCAACCATCCAAGATTGTGCATCAATGCCCCGCCGTCCAGCGAACTAGTATACTTGCCGATCTGCCGCACCGCCAGTCCAAGCGCTAGGCAGGCAAGTAGGAGCTGCGGTCCGATGAGCACTACCTTCCTAAAAAGAGTTACTCTTTTATGCTTCACATGACTGCCTGCGGTAATAGCTATCCATATCCTTCAAGTATACAACTGACGATACCCCCCATCAAATCACTGTGACTACCCTAGCTACCTCAATTCTGCTACTATAATTAGTAGTGAAGGATGTTCGAGTTTGTATTGTTATTCCGGCCTATAATGAAGCGGCGGCTATAGGCGGTGTTATCGATGGGGTTAAAGCAATCTTTAAAAAAAGTAGCTACTATGTCGAAATTGTTGTTGTGGACGATGGGTCAAAAGACAATACCGCTGAGACAGCAAAAAAGCATGGCGCAACAGTCATTCGGCATATTCTTAACAGCGGTGCAGGCGGTGCAACAGCAACCGGACTTCGTTATGCCGAGATGGGTGGATTTGATATTAGCGCTACTATGGATGCTGACGGTCAGCATATTCCAGAGGATGTACTTAAAGGAATTGATGAACTGATGCAATCAAAGAAGGACCTGTTGATAGGTAGTCGTTTAATCGACAGTCGGGGCATGTCACGTGTTAAGATTTTAGGCAATAAAGGGCTTAGCTTTATTACACGAATACTATTCGGTATTAACGTCACCGATTCGCAGTCAGGGCTACGAATATTCTCTAAAAGAGCTTTACTGAAGCTTAAGTGGAAAACCAGCGGTTACGAGTTCTGTTCTGAGATGCTCTGGCGGGCACACCAGTTGAAGCTGGCCGTTGGAGAATACCCGATTAAGGCGATTTACTCCGAGTATTCTAAAGCAAAAGGTCAGAACAATTGGAATGCTATTAATATCGTAAAAACTTTAATCAGTCGTCGAATTGCGGAGATATTTGAATGAGATACCTCATATTAATTTTGCTCAATCTACCAATCGTGATCATGGCGCTCACGAACATACTCATTAAATACAAGATGCGCAAAATCACCAAGCGACGTTTCAAAATTCAACTTACATTTTGGGCTGCTGTGCTTATATGTTTAGTATTATCCTACCCCGTATACAATCATCTAGTAGGCAATCGGGTATTTGAATCTAATAGCTTGACAATTATGGATATAGTCCAAGTTACTGCCATCGTATATCTTGTATACTCGGTGAGTAGTGCAAGACAGAGGCTTGAACGAGCCGAACGACGTTTCAATGACTTGCATCAAGAACTCTCGATAGCTATATCCGTAAATGATATCATAAAGTCAGATAAATCATAGGCGACAAAACCGTCCATCCGATTAATGCAGTGGGCGGATCATCAAAGGTTACGATGGAACTATATTGACATAATCATAATTACGGTGTATAATAAAAACGTAATGAACGCTCTTGACAAAGACCCTGTAGCATCGATAGCCACAACTGTCGAATCAGCGGACAACAACACCGAAGAACAAATCAAAGATATTGTCACAAATGAGTTCGAAGGCCTTTCCCCGGAAGCAATTTTTCCCCTCAGCGGGAGCATCATACAACGCCGAGATGGTCGATGGGATACACTAAGCGGCTCAGATGTAAGTGAGCACGGCCTGACAACTGTTGGAAAAGTTCGCACCATCGCAGGTGCCGAGATCGCACATCTATTCCCCGAAGTACCGGTTGTTACTAACAGCTACAATCGCTACGATCCCAATGAGCCGACCATGGCCTCAGTACATCGAGACGAACTGATTCGCCGAGGTATTGATCCGGAGCGTATTATTCTCGAAGAGGAATCCTTTAGTACAATTACTCAGTATGTTGAAATGATCAAAATGGCTGTTGATAAGGGATGGACGCGGCTCTGCGTCGTGATTAATGGCTACTATGTACCGCGGGCGACAGCCCTCTATGAGCACCTCGATAGCATCGTCGAAAGCGATGAGTTTCAGGAGACTCTCAAACAATTCAAGCGCATGAACGGAAAAGTCTCTTTCGTTGTAGGAGACGATATCATGAAACTCATGGATGATCACTACAAAACGTACTTTGACGAACTCAAAAAGGCTGAACCCTATCAAAAAACCGTCGCTTCCGAGAAAAAAGGTCTCGACGACCTACTGGCGGGTAAGTACCACGTCGTTCTCGAGCCCGAAAAACCTCGCTACTAATATCATCATCTGGCACACTCCCTATCGATTTGCTATTATAACTACTAGTAACTAGATGTGGAGAACAGAATGTTTAAAGGCAAAACCTTACTTATTACCGGTGGTACAGGATCATTCGGAAATGCTGTATTGAAGCGTTTTCTTGATACGGACATCAAGGAAATCCGTATTTTCTCACGCGACGAGAAAAAACAGGACGATATGCGCAAAGCATACAACAGCGACAAGTTGAAATTTTATATCGGCGACGTTCGCAATATCGAAAGTATCCGCGATGCTGTACGTGGTGTTGATTTCATCTTTCATGCGGCGGCGCTCAAGCAAGTACCGTCATGTGAGTTCTTCCCTATGGAAGCCGTCCGTACCAACGTACTCGGCACCGACAACGTCCTAACTGCCGCGATCGATGCTGGTGTGAAGCGCGTGGTTTGCCTATCTACCGACAAGGCTGCCTACCCTATCAACGCCATGGGTACCTCAAAGGCAATGATGGAAAAGGTAATCATCGCCAAAGCCCGCAACGTCGACTCAAAAGCCACGACGATCAGCTGCACCCGATATGGTAATGTCATGGCATCACGCGGTTCGGTTATACCACTATTTGTTGAGCAGATGAAGGCCGGCAAATCAATCACGATCACCGACCCCGACATGACACGCTTCCTCATGAACCTTGATGAAGCGGTCGAGCTAGTCGTATTTGCCTTCAAGCACGCCAACCAAGGTGACCTCTTCATTCAGAAAGCCCCAGCTAGCACTGTCGGCACACTTGCAGAAGCCCTCAAAGTGTTATTCAAGTCAGATTCTAAGGTCAGAGTCATCGGTACTCGCCACGGCGAAAAAGCCCATGAGACGCTCATGACCCGCGAAGAAAAGGCCAAATCTGAGGACATGGGTGACTACTACCGTGTCCCAGCCGATAACCGCGACCTCAACTATGACAAGTTCTTCGACGAAGGTGACAAAAAACTAGCTAAAGCCGGGGAATACACCTCGCACAACACCACTCAGCTAGACACGGAGGGCACGAAGCAAAAGCTCCTCACTGTTGACTACGTCAAGCAAGAATTGAAAGGTAACATAGGGGTGCAGCTCTAATGAAAGTACTCATCACTGGCGCATCCGGGTTTATTGGCAAAAACCTCATCAGCCACCTGCGACTGCAGCCAGACCTATGCGAGATACTTTCGTACACCAAAGAGACCACCGAGAGCCTCGAATCGCTTCTTGACCAAGCAGACTTCGTCTTTCACCTTGCGGGTGTCAATCGACCGCAGGATGAAACCGAGTTCAAGACTGGCAATACCGACCTCACCGAGCAAATCGTCACACATCTCGCGAGTACGGACAAGAAAACTCCCGTCCTCATCACCTCATCGACACAGGCTGAACTCGACAATCCCTACGGCAAGAGCAAGCTTGCCGCCGAAAAGCTGGTCGAACAGTACGCCGGGGACACCGGCGCACCGTGCTTCATCGCCCGGCTGCCAAACGTATTTGGCAAATGGTCGCGTCCAAACTACAATTCGGCCGTCGCAACATTTTGCTATAACCTCACCCACTCATTGCCAATTGCTATTCATGACCCGTCAGCAGCACTGAATTTGATATATATCGATGATGTCGCTCGTATATTTATCGATTGTCTTGATGGCAAGATAGCACCTGATACACTTGCTAGTACGATTAAGACTAGGACGCTGCCTACGACGGTTGGCGCTGTTGCCGACACCATCAAGGCACTTGTTGCCATGCGCGAAACGCTTGTCGTACCGGATCTATCCGACAAGCTGACCAGGTATCTCTATGCCACTCTCACGTCATTTTATGACGAAGATGGCCTCATCGCTAACCTTGTCGTTAATAGCGACGAGCGAGGCTGGCTATTCGAGCTGTCCAAGTCTAAGCAGTTCGGCCAGGTATTTATCTCACAAACAAGACCAGGATATGTACGCGGTGAGCACTGGCACCATACAAAAGTCGAACGATTTTGTGTTATACAGGGCCAAGGAGAAGTTTTCTTTCGCGAATTAGATACTGACAAAGTGTTTAGCCACAAACTGACCGGAGACAAGGTGCAGATTATTGATATTCCCGTTGGTGTTGTTCATGCAATTGAGAATACCGGCAAAGATGACATGCTACTTGTTATATGGGCCAACGAGATTCTCGATAAAGACGCGCCTGATACTTATTGGGAAAAAGTAAGGGGACAGTGATGAAAAAAATGAAATTAATGACAATTATTGGTACTCGACCGGAAATTATCCGCCTGAGCGCCGTCATCAAAAAAGCCGATCAATACTTCGACCACTCACTTGTCCACACCGGACAAAACTGGGACTATACACTCAATGAAGTGTTTTTCAAAGACCTGGGCTTGCGGCAGCCAGACTACTATCTGGATAGTGTTGGCAAAGACCTCGGCGAGACAATGGGCAACATCATCGCTAAGAGTTACGACGCGCTTGTGCGCGAGAAGCCAGATGCTCTGCTCGTGCTAGGTGACACCAACAGCGCCTTATCCGCTATTAGCGCCAAGCGTCTCAAGATTCCAATCTTCCATATGGAAGCCGGCAACCGCTGCTGGGATTGGAATGTGAGTGAAATGATTAATCGCAAAATCGTTGACCACATTTCTGATATTAACCTGCCGTACACCGAGAATTCTCGCCGCTACTTGCTCGATGAAGGCATCGACGGCAAAACGATCTTTGTCACCGGCAGCCCGATGCGTGAAGTGCTCAGGGATCACTCCGACACAATAGACGCCAGCGGCGTACTTTCAGAGCTGAGCCTCGAGCCAAACAAGTACATCCTCGTCTCTGCGCACCGTGAAGAAAATATCGACAATGAGGCGAACTTCATGAGCCTCATGAATTCAATTAATGCAATTGCCGAAAAGTATGAGCTGCCAGTTATCTATAGCACTCACCCACGCAGCCAGAAATTTATCGACCAGCGCGAATTCAAGTTCCACCCGCTTGTCCAAAACCTCAAGCCATTTGGTTTCATGGATTACAACAAGCTGCAAAAGAACGCCTACTGCGTACTCAGTGACAGCGGCACACTCAGTGAAGAGAGCGCCCTGCTCGGCTTTGCCGGTGTGCTGATTCGCACTAGCACCGAGCGCCCCGAAGTACTCGACAAGGGCACGGTCGTCATCGGCGGTATCAAAGAACAGACCATCGAGCAGGGTATCGAACTGGCCGTTTCTATGCGCGACAACAACGAAGAACTTGCCATGCCATTTGACTACCAAGACACCAATGTGTCAGTCAAGGTATGCAAAGTCATTCAGAGTTACTACGATATCGTCAACAAGACGACGTGGGGCAAATGAGTAAACGAATCCTGATTGTCGGCCAGCATTTCTGGCCGGAATCATTCCGGATAAATGACATTGCCGACTTTCTCGCCAATGAAAAAGGATGTACTGTTGATGTACTTTGCGGATTACCCAACTATCCATCAGGAGCTTTCCCTGATGGATACGGTTATTTTAAAAACCGGCATCAAAATTACAAGAATATCTCCATCCGACGCGTCTTTGAAATCCCGCGCGGCAACAACTCAAACCTCCGCATATTTCTGAACTACATTTCATTTCCGATCGCCAGTTTGTTCCATGTCCCCAGACTGCTGACCAGAAAGTACGACAAAATATTTCTCTATCAGCTCTCACCCGTCATGATGTCGATCGCCGGTATCATCGTAGGTAAGCTGAAGCGCACCGAAACCACCATGTACGTGCTCGACCTTTGGCCAGAAAACCTTTACTCGGTGCTTAACATCAAAAACCCATTACTGCGCCGAATTGCAGCATCAGTTTCGCACTGGCACTACCGCCACGTCGACAAGCTCATCATACTATCTGAGCGGATGCAAAAACGACTCGTCCAGATAACCAGTATTGCGCCGGAAAAGATCATCGTCTTGCCTCAGGCCGCCGAGAAACTATACGAAAAGAGGCTGCAGGACAAAGACCTCGAGCGACGTTTTGCCAAGGGATTCAATCTGGTTTTTACCGGTAGCATCACCCCAGCTCAGTCGTTTGACACCGTCATAGCTGCCGCCAAGATTCTCAAGGACAAAGCCATAGATGACATCAACTGGATTATCGTCGGCGACGGAATGGCGCGTCAGCAAGTGGAAGCCAGTGTCAAACAGGCCGGTCTAGACGACATATTCTTTTTCGAAGGCCAAAAGCCAATGACCGATATTCCCAAATACAGTGCCATCGCAGACGGCCTCATCGGCTGTCTGGTGAAAAGCGACCTCCTGGAGGCAACCATACCTGCAAAAGTCATGTCATATATTGCCTCGGGCAAGCCGCTCGTCCTAGCCATGGACGGTGAAGTCCAAGCACTCATCAACACGACGATTCGCGGCGGATTCGCTGGCCCAACCGGCGACCAGCAAGCACTTGCCGCCAATATCGAGGCACTCTACCGCCTATCAGAGAACGAGCGTCAAGCCATGGGCGAACGCCTCAAGGCCTATCACTTCAAACATTTCGAGCGCAATCTCATCCTGGAAAAACTATACAAGTTTATCTTTGCCTAGTAACAGGGGTATAATAAGCACATGAAGAAAGATATCTTCTGGAACTCACTCGGCACGGCAGCATGGTCATTCTTGTCGCTCTTTTTGCTGATTATCGTTACTAGGGTGAATGGTATCGTCGATTCAGGTCTGTTTTCGTTTGCGTTTGCCTTTGCGGTCATCATGTTTACCGTTGCCTGCTATGGCGGGCGGCCATACCAGGTGTCGGACCACAACAACTCGTTTACATCCGACAACTATGTCTCGCTGCGCCTCCTCACGTCGATCGCAGTCATGATTGTCACGGGTATCTTCGTCCTGCTCAATGGCTACGACTGGGAGAAATCACTCCTTATATTTCTACTGGTCGGGCAGCGCGTGTTCGACGCCATCGCCGACGTGTTTTACGGTATCATGCAAAAAAAGCGGCACCTCTACATATCTGGTAAATCGCTGTTTTATAAGTCGCTCCTGTCCTTAGTAGTTTTTCTCGCCATCGATATCCTCACCAAAGATTTGCTGCTGGCGGCGCTGTCGCTCCCAATCATCAGTCTTTTGTTCGTGCTATTCTATGACATACCTCACAGCCGAAAGCTAGAGAGCTTTCGCGTTGCATCGACACTACGTGACACAAAAAAGATTCTCGCGTTGACATTCTCACCATTTATTATTGCGGCGATGGGGCTGATTTTCGTCAATCTCGCCCGTTATTTTATCGATATTTACCATCCCGAGCTGCAGGGCTATTTCGGTATTATCATCATGCCGCTGAGTCTGATCGTACTGCTATTTTCATTCATCTCTACGCCAGCAATCCTCCACCTATCTGACAAATACAACGCCCGTGAATTTCAAGCCCTCAATAGGTCTATAGGAAAAATCATCGGCATCATGACTACTGCGACCATCATGCTGTGCATCATGGCGTATCTAATTGGCATACCGTTTCTGCAGCTGCTGTTCAATGTAGATTTTACCGCTTACATACTGGATATCATACTTGTAATAGCGATCGGCCTTGCCGTCGCTCTCACTTCACTATTCACCAATATCGCAATCATCGCACGCAAACTACGACCTGTCGTTATTGTCTACTTACTTTCTAATATCTTATTAATACTACTTTGCAGCCTATTGGTAAATCCGTATCAAATCCATGGTGCCATTATTGCCTATACAGTTGCTTCAGTAATTCAAGCCCTTGTAATGGGTGTCTATTATGTATATCTTACGGACAGTTATAGACTTTCTAAAAAAACGTAGATATTTTTATTTTGGTAATCAGCAGTAAAATATTTAAATGCATACTGCTGACCTTTCTTGGCTATTTTTACCTTATCGCTATATTCCTCTTCAATCTCTTCTAGCCTACGAGTAATTTGATCTGTAGTCTGATCCTTCTCGCAAACCATAAAAGGCTTAATTTTATCAGAAAAACTTGGAATGTCGCCAGCAAGAATTGGAATACCCGAGCAAAGATACTCGATTAATTTTCCAGAGGCAGCATATTTACTGTAGTATTGATTGACGCTCGATTGATCACCTCCTCGCAGGCAAAGTAGTAAATGACTTGCCTTCTGTAGCTTTATTGCCTCGAGATTACTGACAGCACCAAGATAGTCAACATCGTACCTTCCATCCAACGATAGTTTTTTGATTTTATCGGCATTTCGACCAATACCCGCGAATACCCAGCGGTACCTGTCACCTGTTTTTCTAATCACATTGAGGATAAGATTAATGTTATAAACATCTGTCAACGCCCCAGTATAGGTAATAGTAAACTTCTTTGGCTTCCTAGGCTGAAGCTCATGGTACATTTTCATCAACTTATTATCAACAAGGTAGAAAATTTCAACGAATGGCTTTCCTGGCATGTAATCAATAGCACTATTGGCGACATAAGTAATCGCTCCGTCGGCATTCTTTGTCGTCCAGCGAGAGAGTCTAGATACTAGGTTATACGGAAATCGAGCATCAGGTATCTCAACTGCGCCGATTAAAAATGGCACCCACTTTACGCCATGTTTCCACCGAGCAATCATAGCTGGCAAAGCCATGTAAATATATGGCCCGTTAGTTACAATAACAGTGTCTTTACCCCCTCTACTTCTCAGCAGCTCATTTAACTTTTTAGTGTAGTTTCGCGTAATGGAGAGGTAGTAAATTATCCTATGTAAGTTATTACTGGGAATCGCCTGAGCCTTAACTCCATAGCCAAGATCTAGTTCAGTCGACTTTTTTCCCGACGACACCGAAACAACAGTTAGATTCTCTTCGTAGTACTGATGAAGCCCTTTAATCATTGTATTCTGAGCGATGTTGTCCGCAATATTCACATTATGAACCCTGCTGGACTCAACCATTTCTTCAGGAACCGGGTTACCGACAAAAATAATGTTTTTTTTATTCTTCATGACCCTATTTCACCAATCTCATTGAAACTATTATATACTAAGTGATAATGCAAAAGATTATATCTGGAGTACGCAGTGATGTAGCCTCATGGGCTGGAATACTACTATCTCTGCTCCTATCATTGACCCCCCTCTACGGACTTGGCTATCTAGTCTTTGCGATCATTGTAGCTCACAGATTACGTATTATTCGGTCTTTTGATAGCTTTTTTTCAAATTTTATCTTAACTTTACTTATTTTGGCATGTTCAATTATGGTCGCAGGGATATTTACCAGCTACTTAGATGTTCCAAATTATGCCATTATCAACATAGCATTTGCATTTTTCTTCTGCGGTACAATTTTATATTTTCAGCCAGATAACAATACTTCCCACAAATCAACGATATTTAATTTATCTGATGGCGTTGCAGTGCTTGCTGGGGTCTTATTACCGTTAATAATTGTAGTTGTTCACTTATCAGCACTAGGGATTAATGATGGGTTGTTTAGAATTGTTAATGGAGATGGATGGGACAGTACTTCACATGTAAATTTTCTTCAAGTAACTGCAGAGAATAGAAACTATCTCTACTCAACTTCGCCACTAGAGGTAGATGGCAAAAAGCTATCAAGCAACTATCCCCAGGGATGGCATTTAGCATCCAGTAACATTATTAATGGGGTATTGCCAGGAGCACTTAATCCGAGAAATTTTGGACTAGCAACTACATTGGTAGCATACCTGGCCGCTGTCTTTGCTTGGTATTTCATGGCTTGCTATGTGCTTGTAAAAATGATCTGGTCGCTACTGAAGCCAACAAAGCATAAGAAGATGCGCATAATGTTGGTCTTTATAGTTGTTCAGTTGCCTATATTAATGCTATACCTGTCTCTGCTAAGCCTTGGGTTTGTAAATTATCTTGGGTTAATACCTTTGATACTAGTAATATGTCTGATGTCTTACGAAACACTGGTAGTGTCACCGACAGAAAATATCAGGTCGTACTTGGTGCTTTCATCACTATTGACTACTGGGGTGTATCTCATGTGGGTCTTACCTACGCCGGCTCTTATTTTACTTATCCTATTGACGTCCTTTACTGCAGGCTTCAGTCTCAAGCGATTTATATCACTACGAGGTAAGTTTCTGCTCATAGGAATAGTGGCTACGCTCGCACTAGCTGCTACGCTCTACGCCCACCTACTCTTACAGCAAGTGGGCATTAGTCAGGTTCAGGCAGGCTCGGAATGGGATAAAATAACCCAAATGCCAACAGCTATCTTTACTGGACTGGCACTTGCAGCACTATTCTACTTCAGTCACAAAAATAACAAACGAGTAATCCTCATATTGGTACCGTTTTTATTCATTATTCTTGGACTATGGCTGTACACTTACCTCAAAATTGATAGTCTTGGATATTATAACGCTAAGATGCTCGCTCTAGTATTTGTGATCATGTCCGCATTTGGCTGCACTTTTATAGTACGGGCTTTGGAATCAATCGATATTGGTCGACAAAATAATATTACACACGTAACAAGAATACTATTAGGCTTTGGTGTAGTAGCCACTATATTACTTGTATCTAATCAAACCTTGGACATGAGGCCTTTACGACATAGCAACTATTTCTTATCCTCAGCTGAATTAGTCAAAGCCTCCGGCTGGGCATACTCACACGGACCTTATAGTAATGGCGAGCAGCTCTTTATAGGACGTTCCAATGTACTTGCGTACACAGGGCGTGCCATGCTGTTCAACCACCTAGATGTAGATGGGGCAGCCCGTTTTCTCACGAGCAGTACAGATAGCAAATATACCTGTTTGCAATATATACACTGGGATAAAAGGGGACACAATCTCAGTAAAAAGAATGCGGCAAAGAAACTCTCATCTTGCTTAAAAATACGTAGCGATGCAAACTTGCGTACAGAACTATTCTTACCCCGTAAAGCGAAGCCCGTCTATGATAAAATTGATACATACAATGCCCGTATCATTTACTATTAAGAAGCCTGCGGGTCTAGCTGTATAATGAGTACTCTCGGAGAGATGTGGCTATAGCTATGGAAAAGATGCGTCCAATCATAAAATTGCTGCGTCCGGCCCATTATCTAAAAAATGGGCTGATCCTTTTGCCCATCTTCTTTAGCGGTGAATTGACCAATCTACCTTCACTTTGGAGTAGTATTATCGGATTTATCTGCTTTTGCGCGGTAGCCTCCGGTGTGTACGTCTTCAACGATCTAAAGGACGTCGAGTACGATAGAAAGCACGCCAAGAAGAAATACCGGCCGATAGCCAGCGGCGCCGTCTCGACAAGAACAGCCGTCGTCTTGGTTGCTATACTATGGATTATCGGTCTTGGAGGAAGCTTACTCGTTGGAAGCGTCCTCGCTAGCACTGCCTTGCTCATCTATATCATCATCAACGTCGTCTATAGTCTGGGCGGTAAAAACGTGCCATTTCTCGACATCGCTATATTGTCGTTCGGGTTCATCTTACGAATCTTCTATGGTGCCAGCCTGATAGATGTTACTGTTTCAAGCTGGCTCTATCTAACAGTACTTGCCGTGTCATTCTACGCAGCGTTCGGCAAACGTCGCAACGAAGTCGGTCGCTCGCCATCGGAAACCCGAAAAGTCATGCGCTACTATACGGCAGACTTTCTCGATAAAAACATGTATATGTGTGCCACGCTGGCAGTTGTTTTCTATGCACTGTGGAGTATCGACCCATCAAACGAAGACGCCGTCGTGTGGACAGTCCCTGTGGTTCTGATGATTCTGACTATCTATAATTATTCCGTCGAAAAGAGCGGCTCGGACGGCGATCCGGTTGGTGTCGTAACCGGCAACAAGGCACTCTTGGTCCTGCTAGCACTCTTTGCAGTGATGATATTGGTAATCAAGTATGTCTAAGCCTCGCGGTATCGCACTTTACGACTTCGACCATACAATTTATCGCGGCGATGCGAGTCGTGACTTCATCGTCTTCGCCTACAGAAAACTCCCCTTTATCCTGATACGACACCTACCAGCGCAGATGATGGCCCTCGTCCTATACATACTGGGGAGTATGAAAAAAGATAAGGCAAAGGAGCAGATACTGGCTTTTGTCAAAGATATACCAGACCTCAAGAATACCCTTGACCAATTCTGGAAGCGTCATAGCCATAAAGTCGAAGGCTGGTACCTGAAGCAGCGCAAAAATACGGACGTCATCGTCTCGTCATCACCATCCTTTCTGATAGACCCTATTGCTAGAGAATGGAAGGCTACCGTCATTGCAACAACGATTGATCCCAAGACAGGTCATCTTACCGGATCCAATTGCTTCGGCGAAGAAAAAGTACGACGTATACGCGCAGTCTTTCCTGATGCCACTTTTGCCACAGCTTATAGCGACAGTGCAAACGACATACCAATGCTCAAACTGGCAAAAGTCTCGTATCTAGTACGAGGTGGGAAGGTGTCTAAAATTGGTGATTACAGGGTTATGAAATCGTCAATGTTCAAAACTACCAAGTTCATTCGTTTTATTCTTATCGGTGGCGTCAACGCCCTGATCGGCCTTGCGCTGGTGATACTGTGCTCGCTGTTTATCGATAGCGGTATTACTGCGTTTATCGTTGGCTACCTCTTAAGCTTGCCGCTGTCGTTTTACCTAAATGGCGTCTTTACCTTCAAGGACACTCAGTTCACTATGGCCAAGTTTGGGCGGTTTCTCCTCTCGTACATTCCCAACTTTATCGTACAGCTGACCGTTGTCTATATTCTCATCGGCCACCTTGGCTTTCCGAAGATACCCACCTACATCATATCGATCGCCATAGGCGTGCCCGTCACGTTCGCTCTGCTCTATACCTATACTTTCATCCGAGAGAGGCGAGCATGATAGCAAAGCTACAACAGATTGCCCCTAAGCGGCTGAAGGATATTCACCTCCTGACCGGTTTTCATATTATCCTGTTTATCTTTTTGCTGGTATTTATCCAGAGCTTGCTCTATGCCCTCCATATAGCTATCGCCTGGTGGTTGTTTCCTGTCACACTTTCACTCGTTACACTTAGCCTCTGGTGCCTCTACGATGCAAAGCTTGGCAAAAAACTCATAGGCGCAGGCCTGTTTTTACTATTCATCATCTCGGCGATAGGACTCAGTGGATACGTACTCGACAACAGCTACGACGGCAACGCCTATCACAAGGCTGCTATCGGCTCATTAGCCCACGGCTGGAATCCGGTCTGGAGTAGTCTCGACACTTTTAACAATCAGACCACAACCTCGCCAAAGCTAACAGAAACTCATGCTCTGTGGACCGATCACTATCCGAAAGCCCAGTGGATATACAGTGCAGTAGTCTACAAGGCAACCGGAACTATCGAGAGCGGCAAATCATTACTGCTTCTGCTGATGGCCGCTACTTTTTTAATCCTTTATAGCTACCTTAAGAAGAGGTTGACGTGGCTGCTTGCCGGAGTGATCTCACTTCTCGCTGTCGGCAACCCCGTAGCCATCGCCCAGGTATTTTCATACTATAACGACGGCATCCTGGTGACATTGCTACTCCTATTTGTCACCGGCCTCGTCATGACGATAGACAAATCTCGCAAGCTCAGTCAAACATACATATACATAGATATCCTACTTATAATGTCCTGTGCGCTGCTGGTAAATATCAAGTTTACCGGCGCTGCATACGCCGCTATTTACGCGCTTATTTTTGCGGTATTTATCCTATGGAAAAGAAATGACTACAAAGGGCTACGCGCCATAAAACGTCTCGCGATGGCCGGCTGTGCCGCCATCATCATAGGTATCTTCATCATTGGTCTCTCTACCTACCCAAAAAACTTCATCAAAAACCACCACCCTCTCTACCCCCTATACGGAAGTGGCTCCGTGGATATCATTTCGTTCCTAGAGCCACCAGGCTTCAGCGATAAAAGCCGAATCGAAAAACTCTCTATATCTTTATTCAGCCCGAGCTCAAGTGGCACAAACCCACAAGACCAAGCTCCCAAGCTGCCCTTTTCGGTCAGCAAAGAGGAGGTTGATAGCCTGAGAGTAGCCGACACGCATCTAGGTGGCTTTGGCGTATTTTTCGGTGGTATTGTACTTTTAAGTGCTTTGCTCTGCATCATCTACGTCAAGGACGGATATAGGCTCTTGAGGAACGGAGCTTTTTCTGCAGAAGCGGCCTTGCTGCTCATTCCGCTAATCGCAACAGTTGCCACCGTGGCGCTCCTATCGGAGAGCTGGTGGGCTCGCTACGTGCCGCAGCTATACTGGTTGCCGGTACTACTAGTAATCCTACTTGCTATTAAAAAGAAAAAGATAGTAGCGACCAGCCTGGCTATCATCATGCTATCCAACTTCGCTATCATCGCCTATGCCCAAGTAACAACAAACTACCAAGCCACCTCATTACACCGTCAGCAAATCAATTTCCTAAAAAGTCGCTGCTACAAATCTCCAGAAGTTATCACGGGCGCCTTCAGTGGAAATGCCTACAATCTATACGATGCCTGCTACAACATCTCCCTAGCAAAAAGTCCTCCAGAGGGCAAAAAATCGAAGACGGTGTACGATACGAAAATCTATTATTAGGTCGCTACTTAAAGTAGACGATTGTAGCGCCATAGCTATTCATTTCGGCGAGAGCACGTTCCGCAGAACGTGGCGATAGTACGGTAGTAGCAAGACCAACCTCGGATCGTTCCTTCAGGCAGTCGGATAGATTCTCCAGGATGAGGTCGGCGGACTTCAAGGAAGCTCCCTCCCGATCTTTATTGAAGTACAGTGAGCATACCTGGGCCTGCGTCTGGACTGTCGTGGGTGCTTGGTTGAGGAATCGTTTTGCCGACTCTACCGATACTCTATTGAAGAGCATGGTCTTGGTTCGCTCGGTTGTCAGCTTACTGCCAAGAATGATAAGCTGACTGTCGCTCTTACCTACAGCTGCGTCATCTCTCACTAGCCATTTATCGACAACGAACGAAAGCTCGTGTGCGGTCAGGTTTTGGCTGCGGTGCAGATACCTGAGATCTACCTTTTGATCAGCAAGTATGAATAGTCCGCCCACCATACCAAGCGGTACAATTGTTGCCACATAGAGCCAGTGAATCGAGCTATTCTTGGCGACCAAAGCGGTTGCACGGACTAGTGCAGCACAGGCAAACGGCACCGCTATGACAAATACAACTCCCAGTAGCTTGGCATGATAATAGCCCGGGGCAACACCGCTAAAGTATGCGTTCAGCCAGAGGATAAAGTAATACGCCATGAACGGCAGTATGAGTAGCGCTAAATTGGTTAGTTTTTGCGGCCTAGTTGCAGCGATTAGCCCGACAGCCAGACCTATAGTGAGGAGCACAAATAGTGGCGATGGGAGCGTCTTGAGCCACGGAGTCCAGAGAAGTACACCGAAGCTACTGCCGCCGCTTTCGTGCAAATATACAGCCATGTACAGACCCGCGCTCAAAAGACATAGTAACATCACCACGATCAGATACGGCCGTCTGATGATCATGCGCACAAGTTTCGAAATACTACCACCGGCAACACAGCACACACTTGCAATCATAAGCAAAAGCGCGGGAATCGGCAGAATCCACACCAGGAAAGCAGCCGTTGCAATCGGCAGTACAAATGATAAATAGAGTGCGAGCCTCCTCTCGTCCTGACTCGTTTTGTTCTCCAGTAGCTCGTAGGATGCCGCTACTATGAGGATAATGAATGCCATTAGTCCAATATAATTATCGAAGCCGTATGATAACGATACGGCAAACAGGCCAAGTATAGGTACAAGCATCGCGATAGCGAGCGTGATGGATTGCCGAAGGGCAGAAATGTCTTTCTGTACCTTGCCCGACAGATACCAGGCAAACTTTGCAAGTACAAAAACGGCTAACGCAAACCATGTAAATACAATCGACATATACGTTATGAAGGCCACATTAATGCTATGCTTGGCAGGATTCAGCGCATTCGGTAGGATTCCATTAACAAAATTAGCTGAAGCTAAATGCCACCCCTGCGGGTAACTGGTATACATCACCCTACCGTCACTGCTCATGGGTGAAGTTGAATAAAGATAGTTGTTATTTTCTCCTACAAGTTGGGTGATATTGAAATGAGCAACCCTATCCCTTCCATTCGCATCCACCATTCGATACAGTGAAGCACTTAGCGAACCTGACGTAAATTGAATAATCAAAATTAAGACAGGAATAGCTAAAGATATCATCAACGAAACGCCATCAGATATATCAAATTTTTTTGAATGTGAAGTGCCCCGCCGCACACGACAAACAAGAGCACAGATGATCAACGAGAAAAGTAAATTAATGATAGCGAGATTAGCTATATGTAGGATGCTGGTGAATATGCCGGCTATCATTATCGCGGAAGAGACAAGGACTAGGACAATGATAAAGTTAGAAAAATAACTTGAAAAACTTTTTAGAATATTTATCTTAGTTGCAAAGGTCAAAGCAAATAGCAGATATCCAATACTATATAGCGGAGTCAGAGCTACCATAAAAGACAACGCAAGCATAATATAAAACAGGTAGTTTGATGTATGATGAAGATACAATCTCTTTGTAGCCATGCGGACTAGATTCATATTCAAGTAGACTCCATTAAAGTAACAATTTTTATTATACTTGATCCTCAAATTTCACGGTAGACAACTTCTGGCTAGACTTGGTATAATAAACGTAAGTAATTTTAGTATCCACGATCGCCATGAAAATACAAAAAAATCCATCACGTTTTATAAAAATTATCCTCTTTATTGCTGCAGCATTGGTTGTTGCCATCGGCGGGTATAGTACCATGGCAGCAAGAATGAACTTATGGCCATTCGCGAAGAACACCGATACCACAACATCAGCAGCTGATAATACGCGTGAAGTGCCGTCGCAAGAATCATCTAAAAATCATACACCAATTACTTCAAATGAAAGTAACTCCTCGCCCGATAAGACACCAAAGCAATATGAACAGCCAAAAGAAAAGCAGGATGATTCTACAACAAAAACGAATAGTTCCTTAACTGGGGCTATCAACTACCTGTCGATTTCAAATGGTACACTGTTAATTCGAGTTACTATTGATCAAAGACTTGATAGCGGTAATTGTAATCTAACTCTAACTCATAATACAACTGGGGCAGTTGTAAAGAGGACGGCTTCTATCACTGCAAACCCATCGTCTGCCACTTGTCGAGGATTTGATATACCAACTTCCAGTCTCAAACCAGGTAAATGGAAAATCCTTGTAGACCTATCAGGCAATGGCCAGTCTGGAAAGATATCAGGAAGCGTATCAATATGAAATATGTGACTAAACTAATCCTTACAGCTCTGGGAGTATTTCTAATTAGTTTATGTATTCCTCTTTTAACATCCCGTGATGATATCGCAGCAGCAAGTGCAACTGGCTTTAATGCGGGCAATATCATGAGTGATGCAGTCATGCGCAATAAGAACACCATGACCGAGGCACAGATTCAGGCATTCCTTAAAAGCAAGAATTCATGCAATGATACCAATCTAAATCGTCTCACCAGCTATACTTCTACCAAAGGTACATTAAAGGCTGGATCAACTACGTATTATTACAATCTAAAAAATGGCCGCTTTGTCTGCATGGCGGATGAGTCATTCAACGGGGAATCAGCAGCACATATTATTTGGCAGGCTGCACAAGACTATACAATTAATCCTCAAGTGCTGATTGTACTACTCCAAAAAGAGCAAGGTCTTGTCACCGATACCTGGCCGAATACAAATTATCAATATGCAGCAGCAACTGGTTATGACTGTCCAGACAGCGGTAATGGCTGTAATAATGCTAATGCAGGTTTCAAAACGCAGATACGCAAAGCGACGGCACTATTTAACGATGTCTTGTCAGGTGGCTGGACAAATTATCCAGTAGGATCTAACTCGATTCAATACAATCCATCAGCGAGTTGCGGGAGCTCAAAAGTAACTATTCAAAACCGTGCCACTTCTTCTCTTTATCGTTACACTCCTTACCAACCCAATAGGGCAGCTCTTGCCGCAGGATACGGAACAGGTGATTCGTGTAGCGCCTACGGTAACAGAAACTTTTATCTCTATTTCACAGACTGGTTTGGAGCAACACAATATACGACCTCAGGTGCAATCGGTAATAAGTATAATCAGCTCGGAGGTATGAATAGTGTCTTAGGTAATATAGCCGCAAACATGAAGTGTGGATTGGCTGGTAGTGGCTGCTCTCAACAGTTTCAGAATGGTATGATCTACTGGTCAAGCAAGTCAGGAGCTTATTTCGTAAAAGGTGGCATCCACACCAAATGGCGTTCACTGGGTGGTGAAAATGGAAGATTAGGATACCCAATTATCGATGAAGTCTGCGGACTCACAAATGGCGGCTGCTACCAAGCCTTTCAAAGTGGCCAAATATACTGGTCACCCGATACTGGTGCGGTAAATATATGGGGCGGCATTAGTACAAAATATAGGAGTATTGGTGCCGAATATGGTGGTATCCTTGGATATCCAACTACAGGAGAAGTTTGCGGACTACGCAACGGTGGATGCTATCAGAATTTCCAAAATGGCTCTATTTATTGGGCCGGTAGTGTAGGGGCCCACTATATCAAGGGAGGTATCCGTACAGCCTGGTCATCCTTTAGCAGTGAAAATGGACGGCTAGGCTATCCTACTACTGATGAGAAGTGTGGACTCACAAATGGCGGCTGTGCTCAACATTTTGAAGGTGGTAGTCTATATTGGTCTGCTCCACTAGGCACAATTCAAATATGGGGTGGTATCGGGAAGCGTTATAAGGCTATTAGTGCCGAGCAAAGTGCACTCGGGTTTCCACAATCTACAGAAGTTTGCGGACTACGCAACGGTGGATGCTATCAGCAATTCGACGGCGGCACCATTGTATGGTCGTCAGCATCTGGCACGTGGGAATCGGTCAATGGTCCAGTCCGCAACTATTGGCTGAATACAGCTGGGATAGATGGTATGTTCGGCTACCCATCAAGTAGCCAACTTCCTGCAACTGGCAGCAGTATTTACCAGCAATTTATAGGAGGACGTATCTACCACTCAGCAAGCAATGGGACACACGCTACGCGTGGTGGCATTGGTAACAAATATATTGCACTTGGTGGTCATGCAAGTAGACTGGGGTTACCAATAAATGATGAGACCCTGTCCGGAAATACTTATTCTCAAATATTCCAAGGTGGCACTATTTTTTGGAAAAATGGTACCACAACAGTTGTATATAAGTAGATTAATTCTGAATCCGGTTTTTTAACTTATTTGTCACAAATTTCGGTAATACACGCCGCACTATCTCAGCCTTTTCGTGCTGATCATACCGCAGCTTGCTCATAATATACCCTACTCCAAGCCGTCCTTCGGCGAGCTCTTCGCGAAGGTATTTGTTCATCAAAAAGTTTGTCCAGTAGCGTGCTTTATCATTACCGGCGTAGCTACTATTGCCTGCTGTATTGGGCTGGTACTGTCTGTGATGATAGTTGGCTAATGCAAATCCGGGGTCTAAGAACTCTACGTCATACTTCTGCAAAAAACGAATACCAAAATCCCAGTCTCCACAGACAGGCAGCGCTTCATCGTAATATCCAATCTCTTTGAATACCTCTCGCCGATATAAAAATGTGATCGGTGTCATTTGGTTGTCTATACACTGTCTATATAGATTGATCGTCTTCATGTCGGGAAACCATGGTTGTTTTTTTATGAAGGTGACAGTACCCCCGTCATTGAGCCGTTCGACAATTTTATCAGTCCGAACAACAACCCCCTTTGAGCCTGTCTCCTCAAGCGTACTCACTGCCCGGACGAGGAATTCTGGATGCCACGTATCGTCATCATCATGTATGGCAATAAACTCCGAGCTAACGCTCCTTATGGCCTTATTTGAGGCTGCCTCCATACCAACCGAGGTATTGTTGTGAATCAACCTAACGCGGTCACCGTACTTTTTCGTAATTTTTTCTACTGCATCTTTGTCGCCCCCGTCATTGATAACAACATGTATAAAATCCGAGAAGCTCTGATTGTGAACAGACTGCATTGCCCGTTCAAGAAGCTTTGGTCGGTCTTTGGTTCGCGTGATAACTGCGACATTCGACATATGTCTACATTATAGCACTGATGTATTTTCTCTTGTGGCGTATTTTACGAGCTCTTTCCAGAATCGACTGCATTTTGGATAGAGGACTATTTCATCAAAGCGAGCACTGCCAAACATTCTCTGGTATTCGCGCCTATACAGCCGAGTGTACGCCCCACGCACACCTGGAATACGGCCCGAGCCATGTACGCCAGACTCCAGAAGCCGTTTGGCCATTTTTTCAGTCTTTGTGCCTATCATGGTGTCGTGAGTTCTGGCAATCACTGTGACTTTTTCTCCGAGATCGTTGATAATACCCATTATCTCCGGCTGCTTCATGATCGATCGTGCTACGACCAACACTACGTTTTTGTCGCCACGCTTCACCGCCGTCTTTAGTTTTTCGAGATATTCCAGTGCATGCTGGGTGTTGTTGAGCGCGCCACCCCAAAACACGACCGAGGGCCTCTTGTCTTTCGGAACAATATTGACACCTTTCGAGTTCCCCTTGATAAACCACTCGGCAACGCGTTTCGAGACTCGGCCATCGTCGTGAGGACAAAACCGCTTACGGGCTCGGGCATATTGCTTGGTCGGCTTGTAAGGAACTGCGAGTAGTTTCCTGGCAGTGGCAATCAGCTCCTTTTTGGTACGGACGACTTCACCAGGCAGCTCATCAAGCTCAAGACCGAGGCCACGCTCGCGCTTATACTCATCATAGTCGTACACGTAGTGGATGATCGGCTTGTTTGTAACCAAAAAGTCAAAGAATATACTCGAATAATCAGTAATTAGCACGTCGACGATACTGAGCAGCTCGTTGGTATTCTGACTTGGCGGCGGGATAATAAGACTGCCTAGATCGACGCCCTTGATATTCTCGATCATCAGATGATGCCCCATAAAGATAACATTGGCATCCAGCCCCGCCAGTGCTGCCAAATCTTTCTGCAAGGTACCGACATCAAACTTTCTGTCTTCCATGACACCGCGCCAAGTTGGTGCGTAGAGAACGACTTGCCTATCCGGATCAAGCTTGAGATCGCTATAAAGGCGTTTTTTGTCAGCTGCCGACGCACCAAGCGTCATGTCGATGCGCGGATAACCCGCTTCGGCCAACTCGCCAGAATACACCCCTTTCATAGAAAAGCCCAGCAGCTGCTTCTGCGTCATGTAGTCACATGATGTCAGGATATGCGTCGCCTGCAGCATATTGTCGACCGTTGAACGTGGGCCGAGCGGTGATTGTTCGCTTCGGCCAATGCCCTTGTAGGCAATCCCGTGCCAGGTATTGAGGTACTTTTGCTCCGGCTTCGGCACGACATACACCGGAAAAGTGGAATTACACACGATATATTTAGATTTCGTGATCGCCTGCATGTACGCACTGGTATTGCGCGTGACAAACAGCATATTTGGCACCGACTTTAGCTCGATAGGAATCGTGTCGTAGCGAGTCACAACCCACACATGCACAAAATCCTTGAACCGTTTGTCGCCATGGATTTGCCGAAACAGCGCTAGCGGATTATCCATCATGCGCTTGCCGCCCATGCTTTCGTAAAATATCCAGTTGTCACTGACAGGGATAGTATTATAGCATTTGGCAAAATGCTCCTTTTGGTCGGCCAGGCTACTGATAAAAGATCGACGCGCCTGAAAATTCTCTGGTGAATTTTGCGTACCGTCTATCAGTGTCTCTATCTTGTCGGTATGTGATGTCATATTCGTCACGCTTCAGGTTGGGTCCTCTTACGCATTTGGACTGATTATACATTCCGTGCCCGCTTTTGTACATTCCACCGAAGCAGCGCTTTCAAGTAGACTTGAGATAGTTATTATGCTATTATTTCGAGAGACGAAAAGGGTTAAACGTACTCCGCATCTTGTGTTTATCACTAGCACTTCTATGCAACATGACACCTTTACTCGAAATTACTACTTATGAAAAAATCCACACATCATAAAACTCCATACCTATCGGTCATAGTCCCTGTCTACAATGTAGTTCCGTACCTTGAGGCATGCTTGGATTCAGTCATCCAACAGGACTTTTCGGAGGACGAGATTGAAGTAATCATGGTGAACGACGGTTCAACCGACGGCTCCGACCAGTTAGCTCAAACATGGGTCAATTCACACAAAAATTTCTACCTCGTTAATCAGAAAAACCAAGGACTCTCAGCAGCCCGAAACACCGGGATCAGCTATGCAACTGGTGAGTATATTGTTTTCTTAGATTCTGACGATATTATCGCCAAAGGCGCATACCGTGAGATGCTTGAGATAGTGCAGGCAAGCGGTTCAGATTTTATCACCGGAAATGTATTTAAGTTTTCAAACAGCAATCGCAGCGCATGGTCATTTGCTCGTTTGGCTGATTTATTCCAAAAACCAGCTACCAAACTAACGCTTGAGAAAAACCCCGAATATATTCGTGATTTTGTAGCCTGGAATAAAATTTATAAGCGAGATTTTTTTCTCAGTACAAAAGTTCAGTTTCCTAAAGGACAAATATATGAGGACATTGCTACAAGCCCAATCCTCTACCACAAGGCCAAGTCTTTCGACGTCTATGAGAAGCCTTTGTATTTTTGGCGTGTTACTCCAACGAGCATTACGCAAACTATCGCACCCGTCAAAGCACTCGATCGCCTGCTGTCCTTAGAGCAAATCAGCACCTATCTTAAGAAGGTTAATGCTCCGGAAAACATACTAAGTGAGTTCGACTTTGCCATCATCGACTACAATCTGCGATGGGTATTTTTAGATATATGGCAATTTGATAAAGATGCACAAAAAAGTATCATCGATAAATCGTGCAGACTTACAGAAAACATTAATGATGAGATAATAGCGAGAGTCCAGCAGCCAATAAGCGACTGGGCGCGACTTGCAAAAGAAGGCAATAAGGATAAATTGCTTGAAATTTTGCAGCGATCCTATAATGTCCCCAATCTTCCCGTCGATCAAACAGCCCCAGAGCGCCTAACTCACGATGTTAGACGCTATACAAACGCCATAGTCAGGCGTGTAAAAGAATATTCAAGTTTACTCAAGCGCAGAATAAAAGGACCTTTCATCTATCTAATCTATAGGCCTCTTGTAGGGCTTTTACCAGTCGATGAGAAGCTTGTGGTATTTTCAAGCTACTGGGGTAGGAAGTTCTCGTTATCTGATGCACCTGCCGCTCTTTGCGTCGAGCTTACCAGGCATAGCAAAGATCATAAATGTGTCGTTTTTGCTGCGGGGCGTAGTTACAATGTGATTGTTCGCGACGTTGAAAAATTAGTCGGAAAAAATGCGAATGTAAAAGTAGTAAAGAATCAATCTCTTGCATACTTTTATTACTTGTGGCGAGCAAAATATCTATTTAACGACGTGAATTTCGCTGTCGGCTTCAGAGTAAACAAATACGTCGGAAAGCGACCTGGTCAGATAGAAATCCAGACCACTCATGGTATTCCTTTCAAAAAAATGGGCCTTGATGAGCCAATGAAATCAATTGACCGTGAGATATTTAAGATAAAAAGTAAACGGTGCGACTACCTAATCTCTTCCAGCCCGCTTGTTGCAGACATTTTTGCCAAATCACACGGGATTAACCCAAAAATCCTAAAGACCGGCCTACCACAAAATGATTTTCTGTTTAATACAATATCTGCCAAAGAAAAGGCAGCCATCAAAGACAAGTACGGCATCACAAAAGATAAAAAAATCATTGTCTACTCACCGACTTTTCGTTACCAAAACGGTCATTTCTTTCCCTACTTGATTGACTTCCATAAATTGCACAAAGAGATAGGCGACAATTACCAGATAGTAATCAAACCTCACCCATTTAATAATACCGACCTTCAATCTATTAATTTCCGTGACCTCACAGATTTTGCGGAGGCGGATAGTACAAATACCGAACCTTTTGTAAAATTGCTCGGCAAAATATGGTCGCACGAAGATTTCAAGGATGTACTTGCGCCTGGCGAGAAACAAACAGGCAAACCTGGAAAAATGCAAATCCTACCTGGTGATATTAACGAGCTGATGCTTGTCGCTGATGCCCTCATCACCGACTACTCTTCTGTTATGTTTAGCTTTTCCCACCTCAATAAACCTACAATTTTCTTTACACCCGATTCCCTGTTCTACGAAGCTAATCGTGGCAGCTATTTTGATCTGGAAGAAATTGCACCTGGCATGATTACAAAGACAACCGATAGTCTAGCCAAGGCCATAGAGCTGGCTATGGATCCCAATAAATGGAGCAAGGAATACGGATCTAAGATTAAGAAATTTAACCAGGATTTCTTAATCTGGGAAACAGGCGAGGCAACCCACAAAGTACTTGTTGAAGTCGGAATTTTGGATAAGTAGCGCTTCTTTCTACTCAGTCTTTGCTCCATGATATAATAAGCTAAATGAAGACTGTTATTACTTATGGGACATTTGATCTCTTTCACTACGGCCATATCGAGATGCTACGACGGGCTAAGGAGCTAGCCGATGGGGGGAAATTAATCGTTGCGATATCAACTGATGAGCTCAACTGGAATGTTAAACATAAACGCTCTCACCAGCCATACGAAAAACGCAAGGAGAATGTCGAAGCAATCCGTTATGTTGATGTGGTAATCCCCGAAGAAGAGTGGGAGATACAGAAGCGCCGGGATATAAAAAAATATGATGTAGATATTTTCGTTATTGGCAACGACTGGAGAGGTGAGTTTGATGGGTTAAAAGACCTCTGTAAAGTTATCTATCTTGAAAGAACTCCAAGTATTTCGTCTACAGCTATCCGAAAGATTATTGCCGAGCTTGAGGAAATCGAAACAGAGACTATATGATGTTACCCGATGGCGATGGGATTTATTTCTTTCTAGGAAATATCTCGAGTCATATATTACATGCATTGCCCCTCTGGAAGGAACTTGGCGGGACTTTTGTCGTTACCTCGAAACAGACAGAGAAAGACATTCTCAAATACAATGTGCCCACTGCCAGAGTAGACGATGTACCCTACATATGGACAAAGCCAGGAAAGCACCCAAAACGGGTGCATGAATACATCGTCTTTGGTACTAAGCTCAAGAAAACATACAACCTCCTCAACACCCATGCAAAAGTTATCATATTCTATGAACTTTTTGAGCTCGAACACCCCGAATGGCTCACCAAACCGAAGAAAATATTTCTGACGCACGGCAATATGCTCAAAAGTTATATGACTATGTACCCAAAACGATTAGAGAGTATCGTTCACTATGATTACATGACAGCCCTTAGTCCATATATGAAAGAAAAGTTTATAGCCAATGGTATACCGAAGGAAAAATTAATCGATGTTGGCATAGCTCGCACCGATGAACTTGTAAATGCTCTTGATCAAAAAGAACGTACCCGCCAAAAGCTCAGCAAAAAATTAGCAATCAACTCAAAACAACCAATTATCCTCTATGCACCGACATTTTGGGGAGATTCATCAATTCATCATACAGGACTAGAGATTCTAGAATACATCGACAACACCTTCACGCTACTGTTTCGCCCGCATCCACAGACACCAAAGACCATATTAAAGAAATACCGGAAGATAATAGAAAATCGATCAAATATTCACCTAGTAGATCACACCTCTGATATTTCGCCTACCGAACTACTTGTTCTAAGCGACGCTACCATTATCGACCGTAGTAGTATCACACTCGAGGCATTACTTACCAATACGCCAATCATCTTTGCGTACGACAGTAATACTCAAGAAGAAACACCAGACTATGAATCAATTGAGGAAATAGTCAACTATTCTCAGAAGATACTGCGCGGCGATAGAACTCGCATCAATAATAAAATTAAATCGGCAATACAAAACGGTATAGACCAGAATACCTGGAATAGAATACGCAACCAAGTATGGTTTTACCCTTCAGGTGGATCTACTAAGGCAATACAAAACTTTGTAGTAAGCCAACTGGCTAACTAAGTCTTATTGGCTTCACGCGCTTTTTTGGTATTTCCGAATAGTTCAAGATACTTATCAGCAGCCGCTTCAGCCGGCCCTTCAAATGCTACCTTCCCGTTCTCGATAAGAATTGCCTTATTGCAGAATTCTTTTACCGCCCCCATGCCGTGGGTTACAAGTATGACGGTTTTGCCCTTATCGCTTAGCGACTTAAAGTAGTCATTACACTTTTTCTTGAAGGCTGCATCACCTACAGCAAGTACTTCATCAAGAATTAATATGTCTGCATGGGCACGTATTGCAACTGAGAATGCCAAACGGACCTTCATACCAGAAGAATAGTTTTTTAGCTTCTGATCCATAAATTTCTCTAGCTCAGCAAATTCAACAATATCGTCATACATTGCCTCCATCTCCCGCCTCGAAAAGCCCAGCAATGCACCATTGAGAAACACATTCTCTCTGCCCGTAAGTTGCGATTTAAAGCCAACTCCAAGCTCAATAAATGAAACTAGCCTTCCGTGATGCTTCACCGTACCGCTAGTTGGCTGATATATCTCTGAGATTATCTTCAGTAGTGTACTTTTTCCCGATCCATTTCTGCCTAAAATGCCGAAAAAATCACCTTTCTCTACCGTGAACGATACTCCATCCAAAGCATTGAATCGCTCCCCACCTTTTTCTTTCGGTTTGAAGATTTGTGTGATCGCTGTCTTGAGCGAATCATTGCGGTGATGTGGCAAATAAAAACTTTTCTTTATATCTCGTACTTCTATGGCCGCCCTTGACATTACACCTCCTCCGCAAAATATGGCGACCGGCGCCTAAAATACGAAGCACCAAAAACGAAAATCATGGCAGCGATTATGTATGGAGTTATTATGATAAAGGGGCTATTCGTAAGAGTATGAAGTGTGTCTACATCTTGTGTAATCGTAAAATATCGTGCATCTTGTATCGCCTGCGATAGTGGATTCAAGACAAGAAGCTGGGCAACGGCATGACTCATATCAACCACTCGATTCAGCGGAAACATAATTGCCGAGCCATAGAAAAGTGCCTGACTAACAACTTCCCAAATATATCCAATATCTCGAAACTTAACATTGATCGCTCCAAGCAAGAAGGCCAGGCCGAGGGCAAATACATATATCTCGACAATAAATAATGGTAGTAGTAGCATTGACCAGCCTGGTTGCACCTGGTCGATCAGTGCGAAGACACCGACCACCACCAGATTAATCAGAAGATTAATTATTGCAGAAAGACTTGTTGATACGACGACTATGTATTTCGGGAAGTTAATCTTTCGGATGATTCCACCCGATGAAACAACTGATTTCAACCCTTGCTTCACCACTTCCGAAAAGAAATTCCAAAGTACGATACCGAGAAGCAGTGCAACCCCCCAATGCTCAATCTCTTTACCGATATGAAGCACCTCTACAAAGAAAATATATAGGATAGCAAACAAAAATAGCGGACGAAGTAACGCCCATAGGTACCCCAGCATTGACCCCTGATATCGCAATTTGAAATCAGTAATCACCAGCTCGCGAAGAAGGATGAACGAATAACGATATCGTTTGAGAAACTTTGAGATCATAACTACTATAAGATTATATCATTATGCGCACCGATGCGCAGGGTATAATGGTCAGTATGGCTCATATTGTTATCGATGCAAGGATTATCAACTCAACCACAGGACGATATGTTGAGAGGTTACTTCACTACATTGAACAGCTTGACCAAGATAATCACTACACCATCCTGGTACGACAAAAAGATATAGATTACTGGAGGCCGACAAATCCGAACTTCACACTCCGGGTGGCGGATTTTGGCAACTATTCGCTCAGTGAGCAGACTGGCCTAAAACGACTACTCGATAAATTACGTCCCGATCTGGTTCATTTCTGCCAACCACACCAACCAGTGTTCTACAAAGAAAACAAAGTATCAACAATCCACGACCTGACACTGCTAAAGACGTATAATTCCGATAAAAACTGGTTCGTCTATCATTTCAAACAGATGGTTGGACGTTTTGTATTTCGCTCTGTCGTCAAACATTCAAAGTACGTCATTTCACCGACTATGTTTACGAAGCATGAAATCGTCAAATGGTATCACACAGATGATAATAAGCTCATCGTCACTCACCTCGCTGCTGAAATGCGAACAAAGGCGATCAAGCCATACTCTCTTGA
Organism: uncultured Candidatus Saccharibacteria bacterium; assembly: GCA_964407405.1. Classification (GTDB taxonomy): domain Bacteria; phylum Patescibacteriota; class Saccharimonadia; order Saccharimonadales; family Saccharimonadaceae; genus JASLCR01. The sequence continues at coordinate 123,836 of CAYOVH010000001.1, forward strand.
GAGCAACAACTTTATTATGTATGTTGGTCAGCAGAGTGACTACAAAAACATCCGTCGTCTTGGCGATGCGCACCAAAAACTACTTGAAAAACACCCAGACCTACAGCTTGTCTTAGTTGGTAAGATCGATGCAAGCGCCGAGCGCAACCAAGCATACTTTGCCAGCAAGAACTACCGACAAATAGTATTTACTGGCTTCACGGAAGACGATCAGCTCAACTGGCTCTATGCCAACACTCGTTGCTATGTCTTCCCATCGCTCATGGAGGGATTTGGTCTGCCAGGACTCGAGGCAATGTCTATGGGCGCGCCAGTAGCGAGCAGCGATGCCACATGCCTACCCGAGGTATATGGACCAGCCGCTGAGTATTTTGACCCTGCCGACACCGACGCTATAGCACGCGCTATAGACAGGGTTATTTCAGACAAAAAGAGGCGGGCCGAGCTTATCAAATTGGGATATACCCAAGCCGCAAAGTACTCATGGAGAAAAACCGCCAAAGAGACTCTGGAAGTGTACAAGAAAGCCCTGAAAAAGTAAAAATCTACGAACTCTTTTGTGCAATAATGATCTTCCGGTCGCGACCTTCACCCTCAGAAAACGTCTGAATATCATCATACTCGGTAGCGACTTGATGGACAACACGACGGTCGGCGGCATTTAGGCTGGCAATGTGCGAATCACCGCTTTTGCGCACTTCCTCGATCCACTCACGAGCCTGAATAGCTATCTTTTCAGCTCGTTGCTTTTTATAATCAGCAATATCAAGATTTACTCTCGTCAAGACTGCATCCCTGTTGCGGAGTGTTGTTGACACAGCATACTGCATTGCTCGAAGAGTTTCGGCATTGCGGCCGATGAGAATGCTATTTCTCTCCGTGCTTGGAACATTTAGCTCGATGACGCCTTCGTGTACGCTCGCAGTAACCTCTACATTTATTTCAAAAAACGCCAGCAGATCTTCGAGATATTTCTTGGCAAATGCCATCGCGTCTTCTTGATTCATGACTTCTTCCTCCCCGAATCTTTGGCAACAATACGCGTCACTGTCGCCTCCTTGGCCTGCTTTTCGCGTGCTTTCGTGGTAGCTTTTTTACCAGACTGTTTTTTCACAGGCTCAGAAGCAATTTGATCCATCTCCTCTTCATCTAGACGTATCAGATATGCCTGCTGGCCAAGTGCGACAAGATTTGACACCGCATAATACAGCGCCAACGCGCCAGGTACACTTACCATAATAAAGAACATAAAAACTGGCAGCACCTTGCTCATGTTCTTCATAACAACAGCATTCATCTCTGACTGATCGGCCTGTTTTCCTTCGGCTGCTTCGGCTAGAATATCACGTAGTCGGCGATTAGACGTTGATGAAGGCATTGTCTGGCGGCTCATGAAATACTGCGTAACCGCTGCGATCAGTGCAATCAGGATGAGAAAGAGATTGACGCTACCCTCATGAAAGGCCGGATTGACGAGATCAACCACACCAAACAGTTTTTCTTTGAATTGATCAGGATGCTCAATAAGGTGCTTGATCGGTCCTATATTTTCAAGGAAGTCATAAGTATACTTGGCAATTTGATCACGCTCCAGAGTGATGATCCTAATGACACTATAGAGCGCGATAAAGATAGGCAGCTGGATCAGCAATATACCAATTGAACGGAATGGACTGACATTGTGCTTTTTGTAAAGCTCCATCATCTGCATACTTTCCGCTTGACGATTGCCCTTTGTCTGTTTTTTGATGCGAGCAAGTTCTGGCTGGAGCTTGCGCATTGCGCGCGACTGATGAAGCATACTGCGAGTTAGCGGATAAAGTGCAAAGCGCACCAGTATAGTAAAGATGATGATCGCCACACCAAAATCACCGCCGGGAATAATGCTATAAATCAGCATCAGTAAATTAAATACCGGCTGGATAATAATAAGTTCGAAAATATTCACTGATTTTACCTAAATCTTTCTTACGACCCTCAAATATGATTTTCTGGTACTTATTTTATCATCTTAGCGCTCGGTTTTATAGAGGCCGGTTTCTTTTAGTCGTTGCCTTAGCTCCTGACGTAGCTCAGCGGCATCCATATTTCGTACATCGGCAGATGTAATAATACAGACCATATCGGTTGCTGGAGCAAGATTTTCAGTCTCTTTTCGCAACAATTCATATACTCGGCGCCGAATCCGATTGCGACCAACAGCCGACTTCAACACCTTTTTACTGACAACAACAGCGTATCTGCTCGTTTTGCGACGACTATTTTTGAGATATTTCAATGTAAACAGTGGTCCGCGCACCACTCGAGCGTTTTTGTACACATATTTAAGTCCTGCACGACCATGGAAACGATAGCTAAACGGTATCATAGTTCTATTTTATACTGATTATAAATTTCCCCGCCTGTTTTTGATGGCGGGGAAATCATTTATTATACCGTCAGACGTGCACGTCCTTTGATGCGGCGTCGCTTCAAAACGTGGCGACCCGCCTTTGACGAAACGCGAGCACGAAAACCGTGTGTTCGTGCACGATGACGCTTATGGGGTTGATGGGTTCTTTTTGGCATACTTCGTACAATTCTACTATATTTTTACACTTTACTCAAGAGTAGGTTATGTCCGCGAAGGGTTTTATCCACTTTAATGCATCATTTATCCACATATTTACCGGTGTTAATTGCTTGTTGTGGATAATTCACTCTCTAGTGATCTGTTGGTTTGTCCTATCGTTTTTATGGTTGTGGAAAACTTCTTCTTTTCTTACAATAGGAGATAGCTACTAAAAAGTGGACTCAGAGTAAGGGGAGTGTTTTTGTGGATCAAACAATATGGAAGAGTGTGCTGGGTGAGATCGAAATATCGGTTTCGCGCGCAACTTTCATGACGTGGTTTAAAAACACCGAGCTACTTGACTACAGTGACGACGAAGTTGTAATTGCTGTGCCCAATATTTTTGCTCAGCGACAATTCGAGGTAAAGTTTGACCAGCAGGTTCGTTCCGTTCTAAAAAACAACGGGGTCAACCCAAAAAAAGTTGAATACACAGTCAAAACTTCTTCAAAACGACCAGTTATATCACGCGAAGTGACCAATATGCCAACTCAGAGAGCTGCTGCGAGACAGTCGTCGATCACACCCGCTACAACTCTCAATCCGCGATATACATTTGATTCGTTTATCGTCGGGGGGAGTAATGATCTCGCCTATTCAGCCTGCCAGGCCGTGGTGAATAATCCGGGAACGAAATATAATCCTTTATTTCTCTATGGCGGCGTCGGACTTGGCAAAACCCACCTCATTCAGGCTGTTGGCAATGCATTGCAAAAAAAGAATCCCGACCTGCATATCGTCTATATATCGTCAGAGACTTTTGTAAAAGAATTTTTGGAGAGCATTCGATTTAAGAAAAAGGGATTTTCCGATAAATACCGAAATGTCGACGTTTTAATCGTTGACGACATGCAATTTATCGCAGGAAAAGAAAAGACTCAGGAGGAGTTTTTTCATACCTTTAACGCCCTGCATCAAGCAAACAAGCAGATAATCATCAGTTCAGACAAGCCGCCCCGCAATATCCCCACCTTAACCGAGCGCCTCAAGAGTCGGTTTGAGTGGGGAATGTCAATCGATATCCAGATGCCCGACTTTGAAACCAGGTCGGCGATCATCGAGGCGAAAGCGGCAGCTGCGGGTGTTGAGTTGGATGACAGCACTGTGGAGTACTTGGCGACAAATATAAAGACGAATATTCGCGAGCTTGAAGGCGTATTAAATCAACTGCTCGCCTATTCAGAAATGCGCGGCATCACACCAGATGTCTCTATGGCAGAGGGCTTTGTTGGAAACGTCCGACGCAGCCGTCCTCACTACTTAACAGCAAAGCAAATCATCGATAAAACCGCCCGATATTTCCAGTTGTCGTCCGAGGAAATGTGCAGTCCTAAGCGAGATAAGCACATTGTAGTACCTCGCCAGATTGCTATGTATCTCTTGCGGAGTGAGTTACATTTGAGTTTCCCAAAGATCGCTAGCGAGCTTGGTCGTAAGGATCATACGACTGCTATTCACTCTATTGAGAAGATTGAGAAGGCGTCAAAGCTCGACTTCTCAATTCGTGAAAACATCGCGGAGATACGGGAGATGCTTTATGTATAGGTGTGGAAAAAATGTGCTCAGCATGGGGACTCTCCCGAAGAGTCTGAGTAAAAAATGTGTCAACTTTTGGGTACAAAATATACTTGCAGCATCGTGGGGTATTTTTTGGCGAACAAGTGGTTACTTTGCCACACACTTTTCAACCAGCACCCGTTCACAATTGCACATGTCTAGGCAACGCGTCGCCTCTGCTAAATTTATGTTTTACACAGTTTCCACAATACCTACTATTACTACTGAGTTTAAAATTTAAAAAGGATAATAATGGAAATAGAAGTCACCCAGGAAAACCTCTCAAAAGCACTATCTAACGTTGGGCGTGTTGCCAGCTCACGGTCTGGGTTGCCTATTTTGGGCAACATATTACTTAGGACCTCGGGCAATCAACTACTGGTTGCGGCAACAAATCTTGAAGTCGCGGCAACCGAGCTGATTGGTGCAAAGATAGTTAAACAAGGATCATTAACCGTCCCCGCTCGATTGATCAGCGACTTTATTCAGAATCTACCAAAAGGTAAACTCACGCTGACAGTCAAAAATACACGCCTACATATAGCATCAGAAACAAACTCGTCAACCATCAATGGTGTAAGCGACGAAGAGTTCCCGGAACTACCAGGAATAGACGAGACAAAAGCGGTTATTTATCAAATTGCTGGCACCGAGTTTAGACAAGCTATCACACAGACGATCATCACGGCAAGCAATGATACAACTCGCCCGACACTGACTGGTGTTTTTTGGCATACTTCCAAAGGCGCACTCTTTCTCGCCGCTACCGATGGATATCGGCTCAGCGAAAAGAAGCTTATGGAGGTAAAGAACGATATTCAGGCTATCATCCCAGTGACAACACTCCAAGAAGTATTGCGAACTATGAGTGATTCGACCGAGGAAATCGAGGTACTTTTTGATGATACGCAAGTACGATTTCGACTCGATAGCAGTGAGATTACTAGTCGTCTAATTGACGGCAACTTTCCTGATTATCGTCAACTAATCCCTAATACAACTGAAACAACAAGTGAGCTATCGAAAAACGAACTCCTGCGCACGGTCAAGCTCGCAAATCTATTTGCTCGCGGCAGCGGAGGTACTATCAATCTTTCTATTGATGTCGAAAAGTCTACATTTATTGTCAAATCTATCGCGTCTGAACTTGGTGAAAATACCTCTGAAATAGACGTAAAGGCCAATGGAGAGGGCGGATCAGTGAGTTTGAATTCCCGCTATCTCATAGACGCTCTCAATGTCATTGATAGTGATACTATATCGTTTGGCTTTTCTGGCGCTCTCTCGCCATGTGTGCTGCGCCCGATTGCTACAACAGATAACTACACGCATATCATTATGCCGATTAAGAGCTAGAGTCTTATTGGTCCTCGTCGTGTATTTTAAATTCTTTGAAAAACACTTCCTTGTCTGATTTGTCTCGTATTGATATCCGAATGAGTTTTTGTACCCAACTCGATTGAATTTTCATCGTATAGACACTACCGCCATTGATACCAAACTTGTATGAATATGTAACAAAGGTACCGGTACTCGAAGTGTCGCGTACGAAAGAGTCTTTGACGAAACTGATCTTGCCATTGTATATTTTTCGGTCATACATGACAAAATTTGTCAGTACGTCAGATATATATATCCACTCCTCGTTTCGGACACCGCGATCGATGAGTTGATTAAAACCGATGAAGTATGAACCGTAGGGATTGTCGTCCTTGTAGTTATATATGCCGCCGGTGTTGTACTTTTCCCCAGACAGACCGTCATGTACCTCATTGGCGCCATATTTTGAACTATCCACCTTTACTAATGCTAGATATGTAACTAGGAAGCTAATAATCACGAGTATAAAAACCACCAAGTACTTGTGTCGCATAAGCTTGTCACTGATCTGTTGTTGCATCATTTACCTCATTTAATTCATCAATCACATCATAGGGAACTCCGGCGCTATCGGATATATTATAGTGATTGAAACTCTCGCCAGGTTTGGTAACGACACGAACTGAGTTTGGCTGGTCGGTAAACTTTACAAACAACATCCCTTGAGGGCCTGGATCGTATCCATCATCGCTAGTTGTTTTTACAGTTGCGACATACCACCAAGTATTTAATTGCTTTACGGAGGTGATGTCGGTCACATCTTCAAACTTCTGTGAGGCTGCAGGATTGTTGTTGTCTTGTTTTATCGCAGTAAACAACTCTTCTTTTGTGGCGGGCTGAACCGTAGTGATTGGAGTCTCTTTTTTGCGAGTGGCTGTCACTAGGGCTGTTGCTGCGACGGGACTAACAATAAAAATTAATACGCACGATACAATAACAAAACGTTTACCTAGATACTCCATGTCTTCTTGTACCCATCCATTAGATTGTGTAGTTCACTGGCAGTTCTTTTCTTTGCTGTAAATCCTGCTTCGGTCGGGTCGATCCACCCCAGGTACTTCAGGCCCCAGTTTTTTTCAACAAAATCGGCATTTACGATTTGCCCATCGTTTAGTATCTTATTATTGCCGAGATAAATCACGACATGACCTGCGTCTTTTTCGGAAGTGGGGCTGTGCTCATAATAGAGCCAGGAGCCCTTTTTTGGATTCCTGTCAGCATGAGCAACACTCGTCTTATAGTATTGATACCACATACTTGCCGCATAGGCGTTTGTAGTGCCGAATCGTCCATTATTCCAGTTTCCGTAGCCTGATGCACCAAATACGCGAGCAACAATAGCTGCACATCTGCCACTGTTGACCATACTATCGCCAAACTCCTTGTCGGTAAGGATGGAGTTTGCTTGGACGATATTCCAGCCATTGATCTCGCCCGAATCGGTAAAATCACCTTGTCCGGGGCCTAAGTCGGCATTGGTAGTTGTACCACCACACGAGCTGCTACTTAGAACCGGAGTGGTGACTCCACTCGCTGTTGGTGTGCCGCTTCCGAAATCATTCAAGGCTTGAGTGGCTTGGGCGATACGATTTGTATCGTTTGCCTCTGCTGCGCCTGGTCGTTCGTATATCTTTCTCACCGCTACAGTAGCTCGAGCTACGTCTGTCACGTCTTTGGCGTTTTTAAAGTCGGCATGAGCTATAATAGCTTTTTCACTACCCTCCAGTTCAGTTTTGAGGAACTGAAGTTGCGTTCCGAGAGTCATTGGGTTGCTGAGGGCTATGAGACCTTGTTTGCGACCACCAAGCCATTGTGCGATTCCTGTCGCACCGATGCTATTGACACTTTTTGGGTCGATGCCGGATTCTTGAGCAAAGTTTCCTATAAATGCTGCGGCCTGCACGGGGTTTAATGGTCTATTGCCATTGGTCGACAACTTGAGGTTACTCTCATCAGCTCCTGTGAGGAAGTTGAATACTTTTTCGGCGTTATCTCTACCCACGAGCGAAACGTCGCTGATAATAGTGCCGCCAACTTCACTGCAGCATGTTGCGTTGGATCCGCTAGTCGAATCACTTACGACCGTGTCGAGGCTGGGACTATCTTCTTGGTTTCCCGATAGCTGCGCGAGGCTATTTACGATAAACTCAGACTTTCTCTGATACCCCAAAGCTGTGTGGTGAATGTTGTTAGGGATAAATTCGTAATAATTCGTCTTGTCTTTTACCTCACTATACCAATCAATGACGGTGAAACTGAGACTGTTCGATTTTGTTTTTAGAATTTTATTCATATTGTCGCGATAAGCATTTTTCTTTGGGGTAAATATATTAACCCAATATATGGCGATGTCGGGGCTTATGTCTCTTATTTCTTTTACTATGCCCTCAACTTGTTTTTTTGGATTATCATCGGCATTTGTGCCCATTGCTATGACTACTGTGTCGCTTTTGGAAACGGCTTTTTTGACATTGTCCTTCTTGAGCTGGTCTCGCGCCCAGGCTATATTTCCCCCGCCTTTTGCGGTGACCGTCTGCACATTCCATCCCGCGTCTGAGAGCTTCTTTTGTAGGTCGCCTTGTGATTTCATCCCCACGGTCAGTGAGTCGCCAAAAATAGAGATGTTTGAGCCGCCAGTACCGCTGTCATCGTCAGTGTTGGCCGATGCGGTGCTGCCCTGTTGCTTTGAGCTCGATGGCCCATTGCCATCGTTTACGACAGGCCAGCCATTTTTGTAGGTGACTTTATCTATCATGAGCATACGACTGCTCTGGTTATTTTTGAAATAACCATGGTAGACGATCCAGTCGCTCCCACTACTGTCTGTTATCATCGAGTGATGCCCTGGGAAGTGAATGTCACCCTTTCCCTCTAGGATGGGTTTCATACTGTTATTGGGGCTATAAGGACCATCGACGGTTTTTGACCGTGCCACAAGCACTCTATATTCTGGAGGCCCATCAGTTCTCTTGTAGTGCCCTTGTGAATATGTGAGGTAATACCATCCATCATGTTTACTTACCCATGCACCCTCTATAGTAGCGCTACTTCCCACACCGCCCTTAGTGAGCACCTGTTTTGGAGAGCCCTTTACCTTTAGCGTACTGCCATCAAAAGTCATTTCGACCACATTGATTGCGCCACCACCCCAAAACATCCAGATTTTGCCGTTGTCATCCTGGAATAAGTGCGAGTCAATACTATACGGATATGACAAGACAAACTTGTCCTTGAAGTTGAATGGGCCGTTGATGCTATCGGCGACGGCGTACCCTATTTTTGGTCCGCCCCTTCCGGGGTATTCCGAAGTACCGGTTGGAATCGTGTAGGTGAGAATCCATTTTTGACCTATTTTTATCACATCCGGCGCCCACTTTGCTCCGCCTGCATCACTTGGTGCTCCTTTGACATTCCAGCCTTTATCTACCTTTTTCCATTTAGACATATTGTCTGACACAAGGTGCACATTGGCGGTTGCAAATACATGGAATTTACCGTCATCACCAAAAACCGCGGACGGGTCGGCAGCGCTACCCTTGTCGTATACAGGATTTTTGTACGCGCCGACAGATCCTGATCCGACGACGGTGTCTGAAAGAGTAGTGTCGGAGGCTGTCGCAGAGCAGGCATCCGGACGATAGAAGAGGATATCATTCTTGCTGTAAAACCCCTCGTCGTATTTGTTGTCAAAGGCAGATACGCCAACTGGTGAAAATGCCAACGAAACACTACATATAGCACTCACCAGTATGTGAAGTGCGCGTTTTATGCCTATTTTTTTGCTGAAGACAGTCACTTGCATTACTTTGGCCTCGGGAGAACTGATAGTGGATTTACAGTACCATTCGGGAATGGGTCGGCGTATTCACTTACTATGGCGGGCTTACTTTCTATGCTGAAGTGGAGATGATAGAATTTTGGCGAGCCGCAAGTCGATCCACCTTGCTCGCCGATCTTTGCAATCACCTGTCCTGCTTTTACTGTATCGCCTACTTTAACTTTTATTCCGTCGGGTGCGACGTGCTGATAGGCGGCGTAATATTCTGTCCCTGTCGCTTTGATGGATATATACGTACCACAACGACTATCTTGACCCCATATTCGCCCTACCGTTCCGTCATGGGCTGCGACTACATCTCGGCCGAGCGCTGCGCCACCACTGATACCAATGTCTATACCTTTGTGGACACCTTTTGATCCTGATTGACCGTACCCGAGGGTGCCAAGAGACGTAACACTCGGCACTGGCCAGACCCAGCCATCTTTTGATACTCCACTAATAATATCCCTGCTCTCGCCCGGTATGTCGTAGGTAACCCATGCAGGGCTGTGATCTGTACCGGTTTTATTTCCCATGGCGTTGATATGGGTCCAGCCAGTAGCCTTTAGTCCACTTACGTTTGTTGATGCGTATATCTGGTCGATAGGTATATTATCGGACGGGCATTGCTTGTTTTTATTTCTATTGCTTGTCATATTCTTGGCATGCTGCATGAATCCACCTTTTGTGAACACACAGTAGGCTGTCGGGTTGCCTCCGTCGGTCTTACCACGCTGATTGAAGTCTCCTGTGATTATTACCATATTGCTACCAGTAGCCTTTGACGCTGCCCATTCCCGGATCTTGACGGCATTGTCCCACCGGTCGAATGGGCCGCCTTTGGCATCGGCAAATTGATCAAGCGGATTGTGCATAGACAGTACATATACGCTTTGTCCACTTTTTGATGTCAGTTGTACCCAAGGGAATTTATCGTTATCACTATCGGGTCCATGATTGCTTCCATTACCGTGGACTCCTTTTAGCCAGCCGGATTCGCCCATAGTAAACTTTGCCGGATCCCAGAGGATGGCTTTACCATTTGTGCTTGGCAGATTTTTTGTAAGGGGAAATGTCTCGTAGCCCGTCTTGCTTACCAAAGCCTTTTGAGTATCTTTGGACAACTCTTGGGCGCCGACGATATCGAGAGCTGGGTTCCCTATGCCACTGTTACCTTTGATAGTTTTTGCGAGGTTTTCCTGCTTGTTTGCAAATTGACACGTATCCCCGTGACTTTCGTGACACATGTTGTATGATGCGACGGTGAATGTTGTAGGTGAGCCGGGTTCTGAAGCTGTGCTATCGCCCCCTTCTTCCTCTTCTGGGCCATTGTCCATACCGTAAAGGATGCGGCTATCGGTGATATAGAGGGCGTACCGGGCGGTCTTTCTGCTGTCTATTATGCAACTACCGGATTGATACAGTTCACCCCCGGCGCACTGCGCGACCCAATCGGCCAAATCACTTCCCTCTTTTGGATCGCCGGTATCCGGGTCGATATCAGAGCTGACGGCATTTAGGACGTCCTCGGGGTCTTCGTCGAGGTATTCTATCGGGATACCGTACTCGATATTACAAAATGGGTCGGCGGCGACTTTGTTGTATTTTACATTAGAATCGTCACACATACTGTATTTTAGCTTATCGTCCCCTGCGGCGTGGACTTTGCCCAGGATGGCTGATGAGGCAAATGACGGGATGGATAAGATATTGCTTAGGGTGCCGCTAAAAGAAGAGAAATTGCTATAGATCGGCATGAGCCGAGTTGCAATAGTTCCCATGAAGGTGTGGGGATTTGAGGCATCAAATGGACTAAGGGTCTGTCTATCGTATTCTGTCTCTTTGGCGATAATCTGTGTGCTGAGGTTGTTGTAGGCGAGTGCCTGGCTTTGCGTCAGAGGCATATTGCCACCAGCATTGGCGGTTTGGCCAAGTAGTGCGCCGGTGCCGGCTGTGAGAGCGTTCCCGACATCCTCACCCTGGATGTCTTTGGTTGTGTCTTTAATGAGAGCGCTCAATATCTTGTCTATGGGGAGTGTCTTTATAATCAGTCCGATGAGCGGAGTCGCGTGATCGATGGCAAGGTTGATAGCGCCGAGTTTTCCAAGTGTTTTGATTGCCCCTTGTACCGCTATCTTGGCTGCCGCAAGCGGGGCGCCAACTCCAGAGGCTGCCATCCCAGCAGTAATGCCGGCCGACACAGCTTGTGCTTCGGGGCTGAGGATTGCATTGCATGCTGCCGCCCTTGAGGGGTTTTCGGTTACTTTTGTTATAGAATTTAGAGCAGAGCCTCCGCCAGGGATAAAGTCTTTATAGTTTCGAGTATAGCCTTTGGTCGAGGTACTTCCATAGAGAGCGTACTTTACTCCAAATGAATCAAGTGCGGATTTGTTTATCACCTTGTTGTCTTTTACGATTTCTGCCGTAAGGATCGTGCCGATTGCAGCAACTTGTTCTGGTGTCGCGTCGCCAGCTTTTAGTGCATCAGCCGCCGCCAGAAAGACCATGGCGTATTTTATGAGATAGCGAAGCTGGTAGGCACGAATCGTTTTTGATATAAGTGAAGGAGTATCTGCAGCGATGCAGCCCATGGTGCCCAGCACCAAGACCGGTTCGCTTGCTTTGGCAGCTCGTTTTCCGGCCTTATTGACATCTTTTTCAATATCGCTCGCAAATTTGTTTTTAACACCCTCTCTATCGGACGGCTTTCCATCTCCGTCGGGCGCACTCTCTTTGTTGAGAGTTTCCTTTACATCGCTTTCGCTCGGGGCGCTACTGAGTTTATTCGCCTTATTGGCGCCCCATTTCTTTAGGACGCTATAGGCGATTTTGTCTGAAAGCCCCATGTAGCGTACTCGATAGGCGTTGGCGAGGGCGCGAGCTATCTCCGGATTCTTTTTTATGGCACTTTTGAGGTCTTTTGCTTTGATTTCGTGCGTTTTCCCTGTGGAGTCGGCAAATCTATAGGTATCCGGTTTTGCATTTGGGAAGCCGATGAGTCTTTTGCTGATGGGTTTACCATCTTTGTAGGCAGTAAAGCCGCTATCCGACATGGCACTCAGCAAGCGGTTTGATGGCCGTGAGTAGCGACAGGCGATCTTGACGGTCGAGCATGAACCCTTTGTCATATCTCCGCTCAGGCGCTTTGCCAGCATTCGCTCAGACCTGATAGACATGCTCGTATGTTGATAGTCATATCGCTCAGTGAGATTGGATACTAGATTTACGAGCATGGTGCTTGGTCCGAAGATTCCAATACCGCCAACACCCAGTAGCGCCAGGATGAGTCCGGTTGGTCCGCCGCGTTTGATGATCCGGCCGGATAGGCTGAGTTTTTTCTTTTCTTCTTTGTTCCAGTGGCGGTAGTTGAGTGGATTTTCCTCCTCGGCATCTCTCAAGTCTGCCGTTTCTGGTGTCGACTCCCCACCACCTTGGATCGCGCGGAGCCCATGAGTGCGGTCTGCTTGCGACGCACCCACTTTGTTTTCGACAGATTTGAGATCACCTTGGTCTGGCGTTGACTCCGCGCCACCCTGAATAACGCCAAGTCGCGGACGGATGTCTGGCTCTATCTCCGGATGTCTGTTTTGGGCGGGCTCTGCCATGGATAACTACAATTATACGCTGTATTCACCGGGGTTCATATAGCCTGGGTTGACATTTGGTTGTCCTGATGGAACGCTTTGGTCCTGCTGAGGGAGTTGCTGTGTGGCGACGGGGGTGGTTGAGACAAGCTGCTGCTCGGTATCACTCGGAACGATCTGGATATGGACGTGGTTTTGTCCGGCAAAGAAGAGGCCTTGTCCTACTGGGAAATTGGCTAAGCGTTTACGTTCCTCCTCGGTGAGTTTAAACACGTCGGCGAGCACATCGACCGCAGAGGATGACTGCTTGAGCAGTAGTTGCATCGAAGAGTTGGCGACGATAGCACGGCCCATTTTGCTTCCCATGAAGTCCTCGACATCTTGGGTGATTGTAGTCAGGCCGAGTGCGTACTTGCGGGCACGCTTTGCGAGAGAAAATAGGAAATTTGCCGAGTCGTCGTATTTCATCAGCTGCCAGGCTTCGTCGACGATCAGCATGCGCTTTTTTTGCTCGCTGCGCGTGATATTCCAGATGTGCGAAAGCACGATGTACATAGCGACGGGGCGCAATTCGTCTTCGAGATCGCGTATGTTGAAGACGACCATATTGTTGTTGATATCGATGTTTGATTGCTGGGAGAAGATACCGGCAAATGTTCCTGAAGTATATTTGCGTAGGCGCTGGGCAAGCTGCGGGCCTGTGCCGCCCATGTGGAGCAATGTATCGTATAGATCGGAGATCGTCGGCGGTGTACTATGATGCGTCAGAGGATCTGAGGTGATGCCGGCTCGTGCATACGTATCGATCAGACCCTGGTCGAGATCGGCCTCTTCAGCGGGTGTCAGTCCGCTCATGACCTGGCCATTAGCTGCGACCTGTGAGCCGCCGAGCATGAGACGAAAGAGTCCGTGGAGTGTCACGAGGTTAGCGCGTAAGGCGTCATCAGCTTCCTCGGTGTCGATGACTCTCGGTAGATCAAATGGGTTGATGCGCGTATCTGAATTGAGCGAAAGGCGAATATAGCTACCGCCGACAGCGTCGGAAAGTTTTTGATACTCGTTTTCCGGGTCGATGATGAGAATATCCGAACCGATCATCATTGAGCGCAGTGCTTCAAGCTTGACGGTAAATGATTTACCAGCACCAGACTTTGCAAAGACGACCATATTGGCATTTTCTAGCTTGAAGCGGTCAAAGATCACCAGGCCGTTATTGTGCATATTGATACCGTAGAGGATACCGGTATTGTCGGTCAGGTCAGCTGAGGTGAATGGAAATGATGTCGAGATGGCACCCGTATTCATATTGCGTCGTATCTGCAGTTGGTCAGACATCTGCGGGATGGTACTGTTCATACCCTGCTCTTGTTGTGAAGAGGCGACTTTTGAGAACACTAGTTGTTGGCCAAAGATTGTTTCGATCTTGTGCTGAACAAAACTCAGCTCATCGAGGCTATCGGCGTAAAGTGTGAGATAAAGTCCATAGCGGAAAAAGCGCTCGGCGCCGACCTGCAGTTGATCGCGAAGTTCTTCGGCGTCTTGGATGGCTGCTTCGAGACCTGGGTCGCGCGTTTTGCCCTTTTCGGCATTAATATCCATGCTGGCATTGAGCTGCGTCACTTTTTTGCGCAGATTGTTGAGGACAACCTGTGTCTCGACCGGATAGACGAACATCGAAATATCGAGCACTTCATCTATATTGATGACACTCGACAGCCAGCCAGTATAGATTTCACGCGGGTAGCCGTAGACGTAGAGTGTGCGGCCGTACTTGGTGCCGAGGCGGAAATAGCTCGAGTGGATCTCGATCGAGCTTGGCGCGATAAGGTCGCGCAGTGTCGTGATTCCCTTGAGAAATGCCTGTTCGACTTCGGCTTGCTCGCGAGCTTGCTGCTGGGCAGCGATATCGACTGGATCGAGTTTTTTCTTGGCCATTACTGCCCCTCCTGTAAATGTGGCTGAGCTGCCTCGCCGACACCTTTGCGCACAAAGGTGCTAGTGGTCGTCTCAAAATCGCCGAGCGGTTCGCGTAGGGCCGTATCGGGATTGTAAAAATTGTAGTAGAGCTCGCCGAGCTCTTTGGTATTGAGCTGAACGCTCTTGACGCCCATCTGGAATAGCCCGCTCGTCACCAGATCGACGCGGTTTTTGATCTCGTCGCGTGCCTTCTCGTAGGTAGCTTTGTCGATCTTGGTTAGACCATTTTGCGGCTTGGCGAATATTTTGCCAAAGAATCCTTTGGCCTGCCCTTTCAGGTCGGCCATATCACCTGCGGGGAAATATGGGACAGTGATAAAAAAGCTCTTATCCATGATATTTGCCTCCTGAGAAAGCACGTCGATGAAGTTGATGTAGTCGTCCATCAACACGTTGAGGAGCATATTGTCCTGTTGTCTGCGTAGTGATACGAGGTGGTCGATGTATGGTCCGATATCGACGCGCTGCGAGCGCACGAGTATCTGGATCGGAAAATTGAGCGAATTGAGGAAGTTTTGGTAGCTATATTCGACGCCTTCACGTTCGCGCGAGCTCATGAGATCAAAATTGATCGACTGGCAGGCGACGACTGCGCGAAAGCTGCCGTCCTTCATGACGACGAGATTGTCGCGGATTTCAGAGATGAGCAGAGTATTTTGCGTACTATTTGGATTTTTTGGTGTTGGTTGTTGGGCAGCAGGTGCGGGTTGATTTGGCCGAGCTGGAGCAGGGCCGCTAGCAATTGGCCCCGGCTGTGCGGGTATTGGCTGAGGCGGCAGTGCAGTCGCTGGCACAGGTTGCTGCGGCGCATAGTTTGGCGGTATACCTTGTGGTTGATTTGGCTGCACGCGTTTCTTTGTTCCCACTCCCCCTGTAGAGGTTTCCCCTTTTGCTGGCCCTTAGTGAAGCGAAATCACGACTTCGTTTTCTGGCAGGCCTTCTTCTTTTTCCTTGATGCGACTGGCCTCATGAGCAATCGTCTCAATCGAAAGATCGGGGTTGTTTGCAAGACTTATTATATCAGGCGACACAACCTTTTCGCTAGTGGTAATAGTTTCGGGGGGTTCTGCGGCGGGAGCGCTGGGTGTTGCCTGTGGTGGCGTGGTGCTGAGTGGTTGGATGATCGACTGTTGCATCTCTGGATATGGATTGATTGTGAGGTGAGGAGTTGTCGTGCTGTCTGGTACCTGTGGTGCTGGCTGGGCCGGAAGTGATGTATACGGGTCTGTCGGAGGTGGAACTGGCGAGGTTTGCTGCATACGATTCATCAACTCCTGACGATATCGCGTATTTGCCTGATCAAGCTGATTTTCGATGACGTGCGCCGTCCTTGTTGAGGTATCGAGCACATCTTCGGCTTGCTGTGCTTCGTAGTAGGCGTCGGCATTCATTGATGAGTTTGGTGCTGCATCAACGCCGCGTACAGCCCAGCCATGGGTATCGACGATATTAGCAAGATATGACAGACGACGTTCGGCTTCTGTCTGGCTTAGGCCATTTGTGCGCTGTACTTCGACGACTTTTGGCGCGATGATCTCGATCAGTGCCTGCTGGCCATCAGGATCCCACATCCGGCGGTGCGGCTTGAGATAAAACGATACGATAGCTGCTAGATATGTCTCCATCGGCTGGTCTTTGCGTAGCGGCAAGGCGAGCGCGCCGAAAAAGAGGATGATCGGCAGCGGTAAAATAGCCAGCGGAAAAAAGAGCTTGCCGAGAAAGAATGCTATCGCCCCTGCTGCTGCCACGATGATGAGGTAGATAAACTGCCGAAAACTAAACGGCCCGATCAGTTTGTCGTCGGCTTCAACGTCTTGGGGTACTTTGTAGACGGCCATTAGTGATAGTATACCATTAGTGATTTGTCGCTGGGAGACGACGTTTCGGACTTCTCAAGGCGATCCTTGACTAAAGCTTGAGCGAACTCATCCTAGAATAAGCTTCCTTCGTCGGGACTATTTCCTTCGGCGTCTCGTCGATTGTTTATGTCAATTGCCTCTTGTTGGGTAGCTGCATTGTTTGGAGCGCGATTGGCCGCATCCGATAAGCCGCTGCCCATAATCTGGTCAAACTGCGCCTGGGCCTCTGGTTTAACAAGTGCTTGCATCTGCTTGTTTTGGCTGATTGCCGTTATTGCGCCCTTGAGCTTGGCCATTTGATCCGCTGTCAAATCTCCTTGCATGGCTGCCGTGTGAATATGCCTCATCTCATCGGGATCCATTGTGGCGAGGCTTTGGGCGGATAGCTTAGTTCCAACACGATCTTGGAGCTGCTGCTGAATGCTATTTGCAAAATGAGTCTTATGAAGCTCTCCGGTCTCCGATTTTTTGCGCCCATAAGTTCCCTCTACAAGCTGTCCTGCCGCCTGATCTCCCAGTGCCCATGGCTTGTTTTTCATGTCGGCCATCATCTGCTTTTGTACGCTCGATACAGTCTCCATGGCTTGCGTGTCTTCGTCCTTTTCGGCTTGTAGGTTTCGACTTCGCATAATATCAAGCGCTTCGAGGTGGGAATCGCGATGACCGCGCGACATTATGGTGCCTGCGACAGCCGCCTGATACTCAGCACTTCCTTTTCCGGTGCGCAGGTCTTTTAGTAGGCTATCATTGCTTCGGCCACTGAGAAGGGTCTTTTGTCTTTTGACCTCATCATCAAATTGCTGGTGTACGGCTGCAGTTGCTGCGGCTGCGCCACGATCGCCTCCAATGCGTCGTCCAAATCGGCTGCGGTCTATTGCTTGATTTATTTTTCCAAGCCGTCCATCTCCGACACGTCTTTTGAGTCTTCTCTCTTGCCTACGGGCGTCAAATGCTGTCTTTGCTTCTCCAAGTCGTCCATTCTTGACTCCTTTTGTAGCCATCTTGTTTGCGCCACTCTGTAGCTTGGCAATCTGATTCCCCATCGCTCCGGCTGCGGCGAGGGATCCCTTGAGCAGCGTCGGTACGGCAAAAAGTGGTACTGCCATGACGCCGAGAGCCATGAGTTGCATGAGATTGCCACCATCGGCTTCGCCGCCCAGGGTGGCTATGATCGAAGCTGCCAAGGTACTAGCCCCAAATACTACTCCTACGACGGGATAGAGCATAAGCATGGTGCTAAATATCTTCCACCACCGTTTAAACCATTGTTCGGTATTTGGGAGGAGATAGGCAACAAATGCGAGCGGTGAGATGACGATGAGTAGAACGATGATCGCCTGCCTCGCTGTCAATACCAATACTGCGGCGCCAAGCGCAAGCAGCGCAGTTGGCGCCAAGATGATCGCAACGAGAAGGCCGACGCCAACGGCCACTGTCAATAGGCCGGCTATTACAGTTGACCATCCACCGGCCTCATCTGTCGCTGAGGAGGTGCTGACCGTAAAGCTTCTTAGCATATCATAGATATTACTACCGACAATATTGCTGATATCAACGGCGATTTGACATAGGATGAGCGAAGCGTTGACAAGGATGGCAGCAATGATGAGCTTTGGTAGTAATCGTTTGAGTCCGTAGTTCGTGATGCCTGCGCCGGTGAGCTGTGAGTAGATGATGATGAGAAAAGCGATGACGAAACATATATTTGCAATATTGCGGAAGGCTCCCCAGCTTTTCGCTAGTGTGTCACTGGTCGTGATCTTATCGTTCACTTCCAGAAAGTTGTTGAGCATGCCAAAAGCAGCATCATTTAGATTGCCCAAAAACTTCATGACTGGGCAGACAAGCCAGCCGACGCCGTCAATAGCACAGGAAGAGGTACCAATGGTGCTATCCCCACCCGCGGCATCAGCTCCGGTAAGAGTCTTTTCTTTGGGGACGTTGTCGGGGTCTTGAATATTGTAGCCTTTAACGAAAGCCGCAAAAGCGTCATCGTATTGCCAAGTGAGCTGAGCCAACTCGGCACAAGTCTTAGTCGCACCAGCGGTACCATCATTAGTGGTGTCGCCCCATATATGGTCTATGGTGTCGCCTTGATTCTTGGATATTGAATAAATGCGACGCTCTAACTTTCCGGTCGCCAAATCGATGGCATTGACGACAACTTGTCTTTTTGATTCACCGACATTTGCCTTCATGGAGTCGTCGTACGCACCGACATCTTTGCCACCGCAAAACTTTATCAGCGACTGTAGTCCTATATAGTATTTGATTGGTCCTTCGGCTGCACTCGACATGAACAACGCGCTATCAGGCACTTTTTCGTTTATAGACGCCTTGAATGCCTTAACTTGCTCTGAGGTACCTCCCTCCATGTCAAAGGTGCCGGGACCGTCTATACATTTTTTATAATCTTTGCTATCACCACGCTTTGCAGTGCTCATAGAGCAAAATGACTCTTTATTGCCTGCGAAGCCAATCTTTTTTAGGCTATTTGATATGAAGGCGCCATCTCCACAGCTTACGCTGCCGTCGTCATTGATATAGCCTATTGCTGTATCCGTATCCCATAGTTTTGCTTTGAGCCAGGTACCAGCGGTTATCTCATCTATACTATTCTTACCCACATCCTGTAAGCCATAACACCCCTCAACGCCCTTATAGCGAAGCCAGCGCTCCGTTATACTCGCAATCCCCGGTGTTTTGCTTGATCCGGATACGGCATCGGCAAAGACATTTTTTTGTATGAAGATGAGATTCAATATCCCTGCAAGTGCGATGCCAATGACAAGAAAAAACCATGCCAGCAATAAGGAACGGTACGCCTGTTTCATAGTGCATACTATACACTATGAAACAGGCGTACCGCTAGTGGTTAAGATCTGTGACCTCTTAGTTGTCCAGTTCCTGAGTGTGCTCTACGCGCACGACACCGTCTGGTCCGACGACAAGGCTGAATTCTACTTTCATAGGGTCTCCTGCAACAAATGCGGGGTTACTCCGCGACTGGTTATCAATAACACCAATTACCGTGTCAATGTTACCATCGCTGTGTCCGCTTCCCTCTACTGGAGTCAGGGTTGTCAGCATGTCATTGTTTAGGGAAAGAAATGCTGTCGTATTTTGGGTGGTCGTTTCAAGTGCTGCGTAGAGAGTGGGATATCCAGAAGAATTCTTGTCATAGATAGTTTCTACCAGACTATCGAATACCGGCTGGTAGCTACTAGTAAACGGGTAGTAGCCGTTCTCTCCTATGGGCTTATCAAGGTCAACCTCGCCACTATTTATTATGGCCGCGAGGCGTTTTCCGATCGCAGTTAGACGTTCTTCTGGTGTTGTATACTCTGAGGCAAGTACGGGGTGGTCAAGCATGTATTGTATCTGTGCTTCGCTTGTCTTTTGCGTAATTTGGTCGATTGATACGGCAGATCCCTTTTCTCCTGGCACCGCTGGTGCACTCGAAGCTGCTTGATCAGGGTCGGGTGTTATCTTATCGCTTCGTGTGGCATGTTGGATACCAAGTGCAGCACCTACTACTGCGGCTGCTGCGGCTGTCCCGACACCCACTCTGATAAGAAAGTTGTTATTGGTATCACGGTTTTGGGCTTTGCGAGCGAGCTGTTGCTCGTCATTGATTTCTGGGGTGCTATATTGTTGGTCTGGGCGGTGCTCAACGCTACTCATAGTGTGGAGGTCCTTGCACGGGAATCCCGCGCTTAAATTTTCAATATTTTTACTATACACCAAAATGACAAAAAATGCAAGAGCTTATGTTTAAACTCCAAAATCTAAAAGGGTCTTCTCCTGCTGTGACTGCCAAAGCAATGTACTTTGAAGGCTTCGGAGAACCTGAAGCCTAGATGTCGGTAATTTCGTGTGAGGTATAGATTGGTCGATCGATGCGAGTAGGTGCCGTAAAGGTATCTTGAGCATCCGATGATCCAGCTGGGACGATTGACTTGTCTTCGCGGACATCAAAGACAGGGTTGCCATAGCTGTCGACGCGGCCAGTTCTGTAGGCCGGGTTTGCCTTTGCGAGAATATTGTTCATCATGCCACGATTGCGATCATCAATTTGACCCTTGTAGCTCGGGTGTGTTTGCAGACCAGTGATCGCATTCTCGAGTGCTCGATGGAATTTCGCCTGTGCTTCCGGATCAAGGCGTTGGTACTCGCCGTTCGGATTGTCCATGTCTTCACGGAGTGTCATCAACTCATCAATATCGGCTTTGAGCATTTTCTCTGGACCAAATTTACCGCCCAGTGCATCACGAACGAAGCCATATCGGGTATCGTCAACCAGGGCGCCGGATTTTGCTTCGGATCGATTTGTGCCTGAGTATGTGCCAATATTGTGAGGCGAAGATTTGGCCGCATCATCAAAGAACTGCTGCCAATCACGCCGGTTTCCTGCTATATCGCCGTCCACTTCTGCAGAGTAGTCAATGATTGGCTGGTGGGTATTTGGGTCACGTTCGACGCGTCCGTTCGCGTCACGTTTGAATTCAAAGTATGCACCTCTGGCCTCATCGTAGTGAAGTGCTTTCTTAGTGATGGCATCACGAATCTCCTGGGCGTCTTGATTATTACCTTTTTCTTGGAGGAGTTCGTACATGGCGGCTTGCTGCATCTCGGTTGTGACTCGATTGCCGTCTTCGTCAAGACCGTCATATAGCATTGTTTTAAGCTGGTTCCTCGTGAGTTTACTTGTGAGCGCTCGATTGGTCATTACCTCTTTGACACTTTCATCAATGAGCTCCTTGGTGGCCTGTGCGTAAATACGTGTAGCACCCCGTTCACCGTCGACACCACCTACGTAGGTGCGAAGGCCTGGATCACTTGCATAGGCTTCGACCATGTGGCGTCTTTGAACAACTTGGGCGTTTTCAGCACGTTTTTCTTCGGCCATTTGTTGACGATGGAGATACTGAAGCTCATCGGCAAGCACGCTATTTGCTGGTGCCACGGACGGTGATGTATAGCCTTCGGCACGGGCTTCCTCGACCACTGTTGTCCACTGCTGCTCGGCGTGCTTGGCACGGTCTGTCTCGACAACGGCACGTAAGCGCAGGTCTTGGGCGGCTTGGTTTGTGCGCGAGTAATTGTCGTAAGCTGCTTCGGCGGCTTTTTGGACAATTGTATTATACTCTTCGGCCTGCTTTTCGAATTGATGTGTCTCGATCGCACGCGTCCGGAAGCCAACACTTCCTTCGACAGTGCGTCTGAGTGCGAGATTGCCTTGGGCTTCAACGTGCTTCTTGGCTTCTTCGGCAAGGCCGGTATCTTTGACGGTCTTGATTTGACGTTCACGGAGACGGGCCTCATAGGTACCAGCTGCAGCAGTATCAATACTCTCGCGGAAATGTCGCTCGCCTTCGGCCTCAATGCCCTTCTTGATGATTTCAGCTGATTCGTGGGCGCGGTGAGATTCGTGAAGCTCATGCTGGTGGCCAGCGTAGCGAGGGTCGGAGCGGCGGACTACGTTGCGTGGCGCAGGAGATTGACCGGTGATGCGCTTCTGGAACGTTTCTTCGTTGTGGGCTTTGCTGGCGGCCTGATAATCTTCGCCAAAGCGGCCTTCGTCGTAGCTTCGTTGACCGCTTTTGGTGCGGCCGTAGGAGGCTTCGGATTGAGCCTTGTAGGCTGCCATCATTTTCTCACGGTGCTGATCGCGAGTGCCGAGGTATGCACCAGTACTTGTGGGCCTGAGATTGTTGCCAATCATTCTTCCGGCTTTGAGGCCGCTTCGGAGACGGTTTCCTTTCCTCCAATTAAGGTCTTTCATGGCTTTAACACTATTTTCGGAGCGGCGCTTCATGCCATTGCGGATGGCTCGCTCGCGATGCAGGTCTTTGTTGGCATTTGCCCAGTTTTGAGCGCGGTCAAACATGCCTTTTGAGCGGTCATTGATGTGTCCGGTAATAGTGCTGAGTAGTCCGCTGCTGAGCTTGATAAGGAATGGTGTGATAAAGAGCGGGACGACCTGGACCACAAGCCCAAGTACGACAACAGGAAGAGTCTGGGCTGTCTGGATGATGAGTACGCCGGCGATTTGGGCGCCTGAGAATATGAGGCTAAAGGCCGGGAACATCACAAGCATTGATATGAATAGCTTGCGCCAGCGGGTAAACCACTCTTCGGTATTTGGCAGTAGGTATGCCACAAAAGCTAGTGGTGAGATGACGACAAAAATTACGATCAAAGCTTGGCGGGCTGCCAGGACCGCAACGGCCACAAAGACAGCAAAGAGGGCTGGGATGAGCGCGGCAATGATGAGAAAACTAAATGCACCTGCTCCGAGTGCAGTGTCGCCTGCTATCATCACTCCGCCGATGACGCCGGCTCCGCTGAGTGCGACTGCCGTGACGCTTGACCAGTTGATTGAGTGGAAATCGATCTTGCTGCCCGCCGAATTGGCGGCCCCGAGCTTGTCAAGTACGTCCTGCATCAATTCGTAGACCGAACGGCCAAGGATATTTGATATATCTACGGCAAGGGCGCATATCCAGTACGATATGTTGACCAAGACTGCTGCCACGATGATGCGTGGGAGCATCTTTTTGATCGTATAGTTTGTCAGCATTCCTCCGCTCAGCTGCGCATAGATAAGGATGAGAAAAGCAATAATAAACAGCACATTGGCAACACCCAATGTGATTCGCCACATTTGGTACATCGGGCCATTGGTGTCAGTACTGACGGGGGCAACTTTTAGAAATGATGCGACTACCCCGTAGAGGTAGTCCATGCCGCGCGCGATATATCTGGAGACGGGACAGACTATCCATCCGACGCCATCTGGCTCGCATTTTGATGAAGATATCGGGGCATTATTTGCTACAGAATACGTCGAGCTATCAACCGATATGACCTCGGGCGGCGAGAGATTGCTGAAAACTCCCGAGGCGACATCGTAAGTGCCGGTTCGGTATTGGGCTTTGGTCGCTTTTCCAATATTTTCTGTGGTGACACTGGTGTCAAAGTAGATCAGATATCCCTTTGTGGTGCCGGAACTCGACTGATCGTAAGAGGTGTAGTAGATAAGGCCGTCTAGGATATCTGGCGGGTTGGTGCCGTCGCTGGTTTGCGGACCACTGAAATTGCGGCCATTCCATACAAGGCTGCCATTGTCCCATGTTGCGTCGTCTGGTGCGGCCGAAACAGGGGTATACATGGCTATCGCGTACGCAAAAGCAGCCACAAAAAGCGTGGCAAAAAACATGACAAAATTCCGCATGGATAGTCTACCCAGCGGAGTCTTCACGAGACCTTCCCACATATCTCCTTTAGGATATCATTTTACAGATGAAAAGTCAAGAACTCCACCCCAAAAATCCTTGCATGTTTGTCGTAAATGTCTTACAGTATTGGCAGGTATGAAAATAAAACAAAAAATCCTCATTCTTGGCGTAGGTATTTTGGTGACGGCACTAGTCTCAGCAGCGCTTGTGTCTACGGATCCGGCGATGGCTAAAGACGGCGAAGCGTCAAATTGCAGCGTAGCTATTCTCAAAGGATTTTGTGGCAAAGATGGCGTGTGGCAGATCCTCGGATTGGTGGTGAATATCCTAGCGACGGGGGTTGGTCTTGTGGCGGTCGGCGGCTTTATCTACGCAGCAATCCTCTATGCGACCGCTGAGGACAATGCCGCTCAAGTGACAAAAGCAAAAATGACAATGTTTAACATCACGATCGGGCTGGTCGCGTTTGCGCTGATGTGGGGCTTTTTGCAGTTCCTTATTCCAGGCGGAGTGTTCAGTACGGGCGGAGGCGGTTAGTTATAATGAAACATCTCAAATTATTTGTCGTTGCGCTCTCGCTCTTTGGTGTTGTCGGGATGTTTGGACCGGCACCAGTAGCATCAGCCGAAGGCGGCGGTTGTAAATCGACCTTCCTCACCTTCCCTACCTGGTATCATGGCTTGGCAACGAATGATGACTGTTCGATCCAAGGTCCGAGCGGCGAAGATGGTCTCACAAAATTCATCTGGAAGATCGTCCTCAATGTCCTCAATATCATGCTGCAGCTGGTCGGTTATATCTCTGTGGGCTATATCATCTACGGCGGATTCAAATATCTGGTGGGTGGCGACAGCCCTGACCAAATAGCGGCTGGGCGCAAAACAATTATCAATGCGATTGTCGGGCTGGTGCTTTCCTTTATGTCGGTGGCGATTGTATCATTAATAGCGGGGAATCTATAGACTATGATCAAATATCTGCTCATGCAAATGGCGGTTGGCGTATCAGTTGGATCCGATGGTAAGATCAACCCTGGTGGCGTCATTCCGACGCCTGATTCAAATAGTGTCCTTACCGGCGTACTCAATACCGTGTATTTTGCGGCCGGTGTCGCGGCGGTGATCGTGATTATTATAGCTGGGATCATGTATGCCACTTCGGAAGGCGATTCTGGCAAGACAGCGAAAGCCAAGAATATGATTCTCTACGCTGTGGTTGGCCTAGTGGTCATCATTCTCGCTTTTGTCATAACAGGATTTATAATGGGGAATTTCTAATGAAAAGAATACGATTATTTATAGCAGCACTCATGATGACACTCGGTCTGGGCGTGGCGGTATTGCAGCCGGTCGGGGCGATCAATGTGTTCCAAAATTGTAATGATGGTGCTCTTTGTCAGGAAGCAAACAAGGGTAAAGGCGCCTTCAACGGCTACATCCAAAATATCATCAAGATTTTGCTCCAGGCGGTCGGCATCATATCAGTGATCATGATCATTGTCGGCGGTATTCGCTACGCCACGTCTGATGGCGATTCTACCAAGGTGACCAGTGCAAAGAATACCATCCTCTACGCCGTAGTCGGCCTGGTCGTCGCAATTCTAGCGTACGCAATCGTCAATTTTGTAACAACAAATATCAAGTAGATGATAGGAGTAATCATGAGAAAATTTACAAAACTTATTACCGCAGCCACTATCGTACTTGGTCTGGGGGCATTGGTGCTGGCGCCAGCCGCTACGACATATGCGCTTGATCCCGTCGGTGAGATTATCAAGGGCACCAAGGCGGCAGGTAGTACTGGAAACGAAGACTTGGGGGCTAGTATCAAAAATGTTGTCAATGTTCTCCTGTTTATTCTTGGAGCTATTGCAGTCATCGTCATCGTGGTCGGCGGCATCCGCTACGCGACATCAGGCGGTGATAGTACTCAGGTGACAGCCGCAAAGAATACCATCCTCTACGCCGTGGTTGGCCTGGTCGTGGCGATTCTGGCGTACGCGATTGTCAATTTTGTACTAAGAGCTTTTAAATAGGCAGACTCTTAACAAATGCATTGATATCTGATATAACCGTAACAGAGAATTCTACGAAAGGAATAAAGAATATATGAAAACAACAATCAAAAATGCACTTCGCGGCCTACTGCTCGTGCCAGTGATTGCACTTGGTTTGGCGGTTGTGGTACCGCAGCCAGCTGCAAATGCTGCTCCAAATTGTACCAACCAAGTCAGCCTAAGCAATGGGGCAAATTGTGCCCAGGGAGACGATCAGCAGTCGGATCTTTTTGGTTCAAATGGTATCTTTAAGACAATCACCAATGTTCTCTTGTTTATCATCGGTGCGATTTCCGTCATCATGTTGATCATTGGTGGTATCCGCTATACGGTTTCCGGTGGTGATGCCACTGCGGTGACGTCGGCAAAAAACACTATCCTCTATGCGATTGTTGGTATCGTAGTGGCTATCCTCGCCTTTGCGGTGGTCAACTTTGTTATCGATAGCTTTGCAGCCTAAAGGTCTAGAGAAATAACTAGCCCCTCCGGGGGTTATTTATTTTCGAGTCAAAAATATATCCGCTCGATCATGAGCGGATATATAGATTGTGTAAGTTGCGGATCGTTATTGAATCGCAATCTTCTTAGCTTGTTCCTGTTGGATCTTTGGAAACTCGATCGTTAGCACGCCGTCTTTTAGGCTGGCAGCAGCTTCGTCTTCCTTTACGGCAACTGGCAGCGCTACGGTGCGGCTAAATTCACCCCAGTAGCATTCTTGAATGTGCCAATTAGTCGCCTCGGTGTCGTCGCCGCTTGAGAGCGTACCAGAAATAGTCAGGATGCCGTCAGAAATGCTGACATCGAGATCTTCTTTGTTGACGCCAGCCGTACGAGCTTTGACAACGAGATTTTCTTCGGTCTCGTAGACATCAACAGCTAGCTGACCCGGAAAGTCTTCTTCTGTGTCATCCCAATTTTGATCTTGAGCAGCATCATCGACAGGCTGTGCTGCTGGCGCCTGTTGGTTCTGATCGTCGTCGTTTAGAAAGGCAGCAGCCAGTTCATCCTCGATAAGCAGATCGTCATTTTGTTTACGGGCCATAAATTTCCTCCACTTCGATTTAGGGCTCTATTGACAGATAGTCCCCTTCAGTATACCGCCTCTGCGGGGTATAATCAACAAAGGAGGCCCTCAAAACGTAAAAAACACAATGTTTGACTCGGTTCTTCAGTTTGTTGCTCCTCACCACTGTTATGGATGCAGTAAAATGGGGCCGTTGCTATGCGATAGTTGTAAATATGACATCGTGCAGGAATCATTTTCGGCCTGTATTGTCTGTCTGGGGCCGAGCTATAGCGGCGTGTGCAAAAATTGCCGAGTCCCCTACCAGGATGCTTGGGCCGTTGGTGAGCGTAGTGATGTATTGCGGTCGATGATCGACGGATTCAAATTTGAGCGGGCCAAGAGTACGCATGAGCCGCTTGTGGAATTACTCGATAGCGTCGTGCCTGAGCTTAATACGTCTACGGCAGTCGTTCCTATTCCGACAATTGCCAGCCATATACGCCAGCGCGGATATGATCATGCCCGGTTACTTGCAAGAGGGTTCGCGAAGTGGCGCGATCTTGAGCTATCTTCCCCCTTGATTCGCCAGACGACCACTCATCAGCGCGGAGCAACCCAAAAAGTACGTCTTGAGCAGGCGCGCGAAGCGTTTTCCTGCAAAAAGTCACTCGATGACAAGAGACATTATGTCCTTGTCGACGATGTATTCACGACAGGGGCGACACTGTATTATGCTGCGAAGACTCTTCGGGATCATGGCGCAAAGCATATCTCAATAGCAGTCATTGCCCGTCAACCTGTCGACGACCAGAGTAAAATCTGATAGAATAAGCCGAGCAATCACTACGAATTTGCCAATATTTGGAGAGGTGACCGAGTGGTTGAAGGTACCGGTCTTGAAAACCGGCAAGCTGTAAAAGGCTTCGAGGGTTCGAATCCCTCCCTCTCCGCCAAGTGAGTCACGTGAGAACCCTCGGCAGGCTTCAGCCCGCCGGGGGTTCTTTCGTGCCCGGCCTCCCGGATGCCGCTTGTGGTGGCCAGGACCGCCCCCACGACGGGCGTCAGGGGCGCGTCGGCCACCGAAGGCTCGATGCCCGCGCCATCCGCCTGGCTGTCGACGTAGAACGCCTCGAATACGGCGCCGTTCAGGATCTGGCGCGATTCCGGGCCGCAGGTGTCGTAGAGCTGCTGCGCGTGGCGCAGCAGGGAGATGACCTGCTCCAGTCGAGTGGCGACTTCGTCGCTGGCGGTCTGTGCGTTCTGGATCAGCCGCTTGGCGTCGGCGATCTCTGCCTCGACTCGGCTTTGTCGTTCCCCGAGCACCTCGACCGAGAGGGCGTCTGCCATGTAGGCATCCAGCAACTTCTGACGTTGGCGTTCCAGGTCGGCCAGTCGGCGCTTCTGGTCGGTGATGAGCCGACTGCCGGACTCGGCTGAGCGGTGGAGGTCGTCGCGGGCCCGCTGGCTGAACTCTGCGACCTGATCGTCGCTGAAACGCACGGTGTTCCATTGCCTTTGAACTTTGTCCTCTGTCTCCGGCACAGACAGATACGGCAGGTCGCACTGGGTACGACCGGTGTGTCTGGCGACGCAGTAGAAGTAGTCGTACTCCCCACCTCGACCTTTGGCCGTGGCGAACCCCATCCGTCCTTGGCATCGGGCGCAGCGTAGGTGGCCTTTGAGGTAGTGGGTGTGCCGCCAAGATCGGTCGCCGGCGATGCGCCGTGAAGCGAGGATCTCCTGGACGCGTTGCCACAGCACCTCGTCCACCAGTGGCTCGTGGACTCCCTCGTAGATGACGCCTTTGTAGACGACCTGGCCCCTGTAGTACGGGTGGCTCAGGATTCGGTGGAGTTGGCTGCTGTTGATCGGCTTGCCGACCAACTTGCGGGTGGTCCGGCTCTTGAAGCCTCGCTCCTCCAGTGCATCGCGGAGGTCGGAGATCGACCAGTCTCCGGTGGCGTACTGCTCGAAGGCCCACTTCACGTGATCGGCACGATCCTGGTCCTTGATGACCGTCTTGACCTCGATGCCGTTGATGCGCTCAGTGACGTTGAGATAGCCCAGCGGAGCCACGCCGTTGGTGCCACCACGGCGTACCTTCTCGGCCATCCCCTTCTTGGCTTCATGGGAGAGATTGTTGGAGTAGTGCTCGGCGATCGCGGCCATGATGCCGTGGAGCAGCGAGCCGGACGGGCTGTCATCGATCTGCTCGCTGGCAGACACCAGCGTGGTACCGGATAGGTGGAAGACGGTTGCGATTTCCGCATCGTCGATGCGGGACCGAGCGAGCCGGTCGAGCTTGTGGACGATGACGTAGGAGATGTCTCCGGCCCGAACACGCTGCAACATCAGTTGCAACTGCGCTCGGTCGGCCGAGCGTGCCGATGCACCGGCGTCGACAAACTCCTCAATGACTTCAGCACCAAGTTCGCGGGCCTTGCGGAGGCAGGCTTCTCGCTGGGCGGGGATCGAGTAGCCCTCGGCCTCGCCGTTCTTGGTGGCCTGGCGTGCGGTGGAGACCCGAAGGTAGATGAGTGCCTTGACGGCTGCGGTGGCCGGGATCGAAGGACTGTTGAGCGGCATGGTTGTTGCTCCTACTCGCCCGCAGGCTTGCGACTGCGCCGGGAGTCTGACGCCTTGATAGCTGGAGCATCCACGGTTGCGCCGAGAGCCGGCTTGCCGAGGAAGCGCAGTTGGGCGTGCATGTCCTCGTCGAGCCGGACAGCGAGCGTCTTGTGGCGCTCCCCGCCCTGTTCGGGCGCTTCGATGTGGGGTTGTGGTTGATGTTCGTTCATAGGCGTATGCCTCCTTTCGATTAGTTACTTCTTTTTTTGGGGGACGGCCCGGCGGGTATTCCCGTGTCACAGTGACGCTCAGATCGGACGGGAAGTCCAGTCCGAAATTGGTCGGTTTAGCGGCGACAACAGGGGTACGAGTGGCAGATTGAGTGACGCGAAAAATACGTCACTCCGAGGTTTCATCCGGAGCACGCTCGTAGACGTACTGCCCGCCGTCGAGTTCAACGATCTGAAAGTGCTCGTCGGCGAAGGCCCAGATCTCGTCGTGGTCGAATCGCACCACGGCGCGTAGCAGCGGGTCGTCCTGGAGCAGCCGGTCAAGGTCTGCTTCCCAGCCGAAGGTGGCGATGGTGTCTTTGACCAGCATCTGGCGATCGGGGTAGAAACCGATGAAGGTGCTGCGAAAGTCGGCTTCGAGGTTCTCGGCCTGTGCGTCGACGCCTTCGAGCGCGAGGTAGATGGCGAACGCGGTGCCGTGCTGGGCGTAGATGTTCCGGATGCGCTGGGCGATCTCCGGCGTTGGTGCCTGCTCGGCGCGGTGGGTGATGTAGTAGTCGCTGGTCTGCTCTCGGCCCGGTTGCCAGGTGGCTTCATCGCGGTGGCGCGGTTGTCTTGGTTCGTGGTTCATGTGGTTCCTCCTTTCTGTTCGTCTGGTGGGGTGTGTTCTGCTGCCGTTTGTCGGATCGCTTCGAGGTATGCCTGTGGACTGGCGACTTGGAAGACTCCGGCAGGCAACGCCGGTGTCGCTGCAACGGCCGCCGACAGGGCCGCCTGTCGCACGGGGTCCGGGCAGAGCCACACCACGGCCGGAAACAGCCCGTGTGCGGCTTGGTACAGGCCGGTCTGGGCGTAAGCCATGTAGCGGCGGCACTTGGCCTGGATGCGAGGCAAGTGCTCGGTGCCCAGGTCGATCTCGAGGAAGGCGTGCTCCTCGTACTCACCGTCGGCATCGGCAATGACCGTGATGAGGTGCAGGTCTGGCTTGAGCCACTGCGTCTCGCCACCACGGCCCAGATAGCTGCGCCAGTTGGCCGGCTCTCCGGTGAGTGCTTCGACGGTGAACTTCTCGATCTCTTGACTGGCGACCAGTAGGTCGACGGCGACATCGCTGACTGCCAGCGTGTGGTTGACGAACACGGTGCCGGGCTCGATGAAGCGTCGCCGTTGGGCTTGTCCGCGCAGGGTTCGCAGGAATCGCTCGCCGCTGCTGGCGAGTTGCCAGATGTAGCTGGCTGATCCCTTCCGAGCTCCACCGATGCGTCGAGCCAACGCCGAGACCAGGCCGAGATGTTGAAGTCGTTGCATCGTGCGGGCTGCTGCCCTGGCGGCTGCCAGTTCGCTGACCCGATCGCCGAAGTGCAACTTCTGGATGTGCCGAGTGCTGAGAAGCCGAAACCGATCGAGGCTGGCCAGGATCGCCTGGTCGCGCTCGCTCAACCACTGGCCGATGGTCGCGGCGTGCTGTCGGGCCATGTTTCATCGCCCTTCCTGGCCCCGCAACGCGGGGTCAGTCCCATCCCAAGGGGAGGAACATTGGGGGGATGACCTGCGGAAACGGCCGAATGTGAGCGTCGCGATGCGTCGGGCGATCCGTCCCGCCCCTCCCGCGCGAATCTTCGCCGTTGCGAGCAGCTGGAGGGTCTGAACACCAGACTTGTTCAGCCTGCTCATCGGCTCTTGCCCCGTCGCTTCCGCCCGATGAGTTCTTGCCGAGGCGACAGCTTCTCCTGCCCCTCGACTTCGGTCGTGGTGTCCGTCGCAGGCGCTGCGCCGTAGCGGTTTCGCGATTCGGTCCGTATGCGTTCACCGAGGCCGGTGGGCTCCGGCATCGGCATGGTTCGGATGGAGCACCACGGCTGCTGAGCACCGCCAGTCATGACCGTGGCGTAGGCCTCGTACTTGCCCAGGCTCATGAAGTCCACCGCATCGAGCTCAGGTGTCATCCGCGCATAGGCCGCTGCTTCCTTGGGATCACCCGGACGAAAGATGATCTTGTTGCGCGCATTGGAGTCGATCGCCGAGAGCATGGCGGGAGGCAACTGAGCCCGGAACTGGTGCGCCAACGCCCAGGCCACTCCCATCGATCGGCTGGCGGCCAAGGCATCGCCCAGACTTGTCGGCAGGTGGAGGTAGTTCTGCACTTCGTCCACCCACACCGATGCCGGTCGTGCCGTGGGCTGCTTCTCCTTGGCGCGTTCGAGCGTGGCCATCCATGTCTCGGACACGATGAGCCCGCCCAGCAGTTGTGCCGTGATCGGGCCGATGAGGCCGTCGTTGAGAGGGACGAGAACGACCTTGTTCTCCCTGAAGACGTCTCGGAGCCGGAACGTCGGTGCTGCCTGTCCGAGAATGCGCCGGATGGCGGGACGTAAGAGGTACTGACGCCACTTGTTGGCTGGTGCCGCGATAGCTGCGGCTTGGGCTTGAGGAGACAGGCCGTCGTACCAGGCCCAGAACGCACCGAGCGCTGGGTCGCTGGCAACGTGACCAACGACCGAACGGCGGAAAGTGCCGTCGCTGAACAGTCGAGGCAGGTCGAGCAGTGTGTACGGCTCGTCTCCCCGACCAGATCGAATCTGCCCCACCCTCAGTAGCGAGATGAGGCCACTCGCCGTCATGTCCTGGGTTCGCGGTCCCCAGCCATCGGCGAAGACGGCTGCGAAGACGGCGAGGAGTCCGTCAGCCACCACGTCGGGGTCGCGGCCACCGGCGTCAAGCGGGTTGAAGCCCGGAACCAGAGGATCGCTCGGATCAACGACCACCACGTCGTTGATGCGGTCCTCGGGTACCGCTCGCTCGATGATGTCGTCGATGAGTTGCCGCTTGGGATCGATCACGACAACAGCGCGACCGGCCTGGATGTCGGCGCGGATTAGGTGGAGCAAGACGGTGCTCTTGCCGGAGCCGGTTGGCCCCGTGGCGATGAGATGAAACAGCCCGTCGTGTGCCGCCAACCCGACCGGAGCGTTGTCGCCCGGCATCGCGCCCACCCCGATGACGCGCTGGTGCTCCTTGGCGCTGCGGAGCGCAATCGGTAGCGGCAACTGCCGAGGATGCAGCGGAGGCAGCCCGGGCAACTCCCCGTCACCTAGGGGCCAGGCCAGCAGCCCGACCAGTTCGCTCGCGGCCGGGGCAATCTCCCACAACAAGGGCGGCTTCGCCCGGTCGAGACAGTTGGGGTGCTCTGGGCGCAGGCGCACGAAGGTGTTCGGTGTCTTGGCAGTCGAGAGGCCGCCCAGGAGTCCGACCAGTAGTCGTCGTCGCCGGTCGCTGGTCGGAGCCGTCACCCCGAGCCGGATACAGGTCGCCATCCCGGCCATGAGCACCCGCGCTTCATGCTGTTTGACCAGAGCAGCCGGTGACTCTGTCGATCCGGCTCTCCCGGTCACGAGGGTCTGCCACCACGACTTGCCGGAGTTCACTGGCCCGTGTTGGCGATGCCTGGGCGACCGTCTGGGGCCGACGATGAGCTGGATCACTAGCTCCTCGCCCGGGTCAAGCCGCTGATTGAGCGCGGAGAGAATCGCGAGCGAGGTTGCTTCCGGCCGATCGGTGGCCAGGGCCAGGCTGTGCGGTCTGATCTTCACCCGAGCCGTGCCGGTGACAGGAGTGCGGCTGTCGCCTTGCTCGGGCTGGATCGCGGCACCTGGCAGCAGGTCGTGCAGCGTTCGCCGTATCCAGGTGACGTGCTCCGGCGGCGCGCCAATCCAGTAGCCAGTCTGACTATCCCGGTTGTCCGGGTCGAGGTGGCTGCGTGCCTCGAACACCACCAGCGCATGGGTCGGATCGGAGGCCAGTCGGAGCAAGAATGCTTCGACTGCCTTGGCTGACAGCGGTCGGGGCGGATGGAGTCGCGCAAACACCAAGCCAGGTCGCTGCGCCATCAGGCGTCTCCTTGTGGTGGATCGGCGCGGGCTTCCTTCTCGGTCTGTGCCTGGGCCAGCTCGCGCTGCGCGGCCAGGAGTGCTCGGGACATCCGGCTGGTTGACGTCTGCTCGCGAGGCTTCGCTTCGACCACGACGTGGCGTTCTTGGCGACGCCGGTATGCCCGGCGTTCCCGTTTGCGTGATGGTCGCTCGGGCCAGGAGTCCTGTAGCTCCCCATAGCGATCGCCGTCTGCTGCATCGGTGTACTGCTTCACCACGACCGCCCCCGGTGCCACCAGATGAACAGCCGTACGAGAAGTACCAGGGTGAGCAGGCTGCCCAGGCCGACGACCAGCCACGGCCAGATGCTCCGGATGAGGCACACGGCGACGTAGGCCGAGCTGGCGGCGAAGAGGACGGCAACGCCCAGTGAGAACAGCCAGCCCAATGGGTCGAATCGCTTGGACTCACCCATCATGACCGGCCTCAGCCCGATGCTTGGGTGCGCTATCGCTGGGCACCGGGTACCCGGGAATGACGATGTCGCTGTCGATCTCGTTGCCCCACGCGTCCCAGCCGTGCTGGCGACGGCGGGCGAAGAGCTCCAGGTACGGTCCGGGGGAAACCCGTTCAATGAGGGCGTACTGTTCCTCCGGCTTGTGCGAGTGATCCTGCACCGGCGCGTTGATCCACGTCGGCTGCGCCCTGAACTGCACCGGAGCACGGCCCTTGGTAGCGAACAGCAGATGCTCGGTCGAGTTGCGCAGGTAGGTGCCCAGCCCCAGCCGAAACTTCACCCAGGTCAACGGGCTGCGGACGGTGAATCCCCAGGCTTCGGCGATGTCATAGCCGTGCCGCAGCGTCGCGTTGGTGACCCACAGCCACAGATGTGCGTCCTCCTCTGTCAAGGCGCTCACCGGCATGGCGGCGATCCGGCTCAGGCTCATCAGGTCGTAGTGCCGCTCCGCGCCGTAGTGTCCGGTCTGGAGCACATCCCATGGTGGATCCGCCAGGATCGTCCGATACCGCGAGGCAGGATGCTTGATATGGGTGGCAACAGGCTTCTTCATGAAGACCTCCTTTCTCCCGGGGTCTGAATGGGCGCGCGAAACCACCGCGTGACAACACGCAGTGAGAACGGCGATGGCCTGGAAGCGTCAGATGCTCAGGCGGTGCCCACCCGGGGCATGTCCCTACTTAAGGGCGAATAGACGAATCGAGCAATATGCGGCGCCACCGATGCGACACCCGATGAGACATCGGCTACAGGTGCAAGCGATCCCTCAGGCGACTACAAGAATGTCGTTGTGGAATGAGCAACAGGCGGTGGTTGCCAGCATGAGGTGCGGGGTCATCGATCCCCTCTATCCTCGCGACGCATCGCCTCCCGGGCCTGCCAGTACGCCGCCTGCATCCGGGTGATGCTGTTGTTCATCTGCTCCTGGACACGAGCCAACTCCCGAGCTGCCCGTTCCCGCTGGCGTTGCTTGCGCTCACGACGCTCACGCCAGTCACCGGCCACTTCGATGCCTGCCCACGTGATCGTCAGAACGATCAGGAAGACGCCGACGGAGAACATCACCTCGCCGAAGACCCTGAGCACGCCATCGGAGTTCACGCCGGCCACCGCCGGACCCACGCAACCGTTGCTCCGGCCAGTTCCTCGCTCAGTGCGCGCACATGGGCATTGAGCGGAGCAGGGCACCCCGGCGCCAGGTCTTGCAGTGTCTCCACCACAACCAGCACGATCTTGCTGACTTCACCCAGCACCAGATCGTCCAGCGGTGGCGTAGTCGGTGCCCGATGACGAGGGCCGGCTGGGCTGGCCTGGCTGACCTTCACAGCCGGAACCGATTCAGCTCATTGGCGGCCAGCATCGTGTAGCCATCGACGATGTGGTCCAGCCGGGCTTGGGTCTGCTCGTCGCCATCGGCCAGGAACCTGGCCTCACGGCTCAGGCTGGCAGTGGTCTGCATGGCGATGTTGGCGACGAAGCCGGCCGCCTGGACACGAGTGGCCGTCACGATGCCACGGGCCACTTCAGCGTTCTGTGCCCGCATGAGGGACTTGCCTTCCTGCCGGTTGAAGCCGTCGGGCACCGACAATGCCGCTGACGACTTCGGGATGAGGTTGCTGCTCATCATCTGCTCCTTACGAGAGATACGAATGGACAACACGCATTCAATCCAGCGGTCACAGCGCCCGTCGTGACATGAAAGTGACATCAGACATCTGGCAGCAGCCACCAGTTGGAGGGTGCATAGGGTGTCCCGTGTGGCGAAGACTTCTGAGGGCACAGCGGATGAGGTAGTCGTCGCGCGGAAGTCCGAGGAAGCGATCCGCGAAGAGCTCCTGATGGCACGGGGACGCCCGGGAGGGCTGTCCCCGCAGTACATGACTCAATGCCCCGTCATGTGCGATCTGCTGGGAAACGGTGATCCCGAGGTCGCCCACGTCCAACTCAGCCTCAAGGTGCTGGAGATCATCGAGGCTGAAGACGACGTCATGGCTCTTGAGGCTGCCTGCTACTCGCTCGGCCTCGCCACCGAATCCAACACCCACCTGAGGCGTCTTGAAGAGTTCGGCAGCAAGCACTTCATCGACCAGCGCCAAGCCCGGCGCTACAGCGACCGCGGCGTCGAGCAGCTCGCCCGCCTGATCGCCACCAACTGGACTACTCAGACAGTCCCGGAGGCGACCGTCATCGTGATCGGGACAGCCCCGAGCACGATTGGCATCACGATCCGATTGCGCTGCCAACGCCACGTAGACATGCGTGAGCCGAAGGTCGGGATATGGCCTGTCGATCTGGAAGAGCCGGAGCCGCTACAGGTGACTTGGGTCCGTTCGTCGGAACCCGACGCGCTGTGGACCGAGGACGAGTTCAAGACGCCCAAGACGCTGGACGTAGAGCAAGAGACGACCGTCCGGCTGGTCTGGCGAGGCGAGGTCTGGCCGAAGTTCACCGTGGTGCTCACCGGAGACATCGACGCCGCAATGGTCACGTCCGAGACGCTGGGAGCAGCTTGTGCGGTGACGCTCAAGTCGGCCTAGTTTGCTGGAAGCACCGCTGCGATGCGCATGGGAATACCCGCAGACTTCTTCGCCGGTTTCCGTTGACCAGTAGTAGACAGCATTGCCAGAGGTCTTGATGATGGCGTGGATGGCCGGTAGCGTGTGAGCCCAGTTGTGCTGGCGAGCAGCGCACGAAGTTCTCTCGGGTGGCCAACCAATGCTGGAGGGCCTTGTGCCTAAGTAACCGAGAAGGAGCTGATTCCGGTGGCGCTTTGTGATGGCGAAGACCGCCCGATGCGTGGGTGTCGTTGTCGGCACTGCGAGGAGTTCTTTGAGTACGGAACGGGGATATGGTCCGTCCGCTTCGGTTCCGGGGCGCAGGGCGGTGGCTTTCCTGCTCCATCACGATCGAATGGCTACTACAGCACCGACCGAGGATACGGAGCATCCGACTATTTCGTGGGTTCTGATGGGCAAATTACGGCCGAGCGGCCGCATGTTCATGTAGTACACAACCCGCGGGAAGGCCGCATCATCTTCACTGTTACACAGCGAGACGGGTCTCATACGCACACCGAATATTTACCGATCGACGCCTCTGGGAATGAGGTCAACGCCGTCCAGGAGCGCCTGCGTCGCCAGATTTTCTGACGAGGATTCGACGATAGCTTTCCTCGATTTGCCGCCAGTTTTCTAAGTCGTCCTCGTACGTCATGCGGTCTCCATGGACAGCATCCGCAGCTAAGCCGATGGCCACTAGTTCAGCGTCGGGCCATGAACGACTGGCTGGATGCGTCAGTATAGGGGCGAGACACTTGCTGGCCTCGCCCAACGAGATCGCACCGCTTTGATACGCGGAGATCACGTCGCCGACAATTTGTATCAAAATAGCCGGATCGCGCGCCTGTTTGACGGAATTCCACCTAGACCTCCAATCTTTAGAAACCTCCGACATTCGAGTGCGCCATACTTCATTATCCATTCATCTTTACCTCCGGCGCCTGCGGTCTCTTCGGCGGCCCGCCAGCTATTACTATTTTGCACTAAAGTCAGTATTTTTCAACTGGCCGTGATCGGCCAGCTGGCACGTGGCCTGCTCTGAGCCCGATTCGAGGCTGGTCCTTACTGCAGACCCTGCGCGCAGATTCGGCTCCCGGCCTCGGATGTCTGGACGATCAGTCCATGGAATGCGCCTCGGCACCAGTGGTCGTTGGCCGATGCCGGATACTCGTTCTTGGTGTAGCGAGCGAGCGCCCAGAAGACGGGGTGTTCGAGGTCGGCGACGATGGTGTCGAGTTTGGACTCGTCGACGACCTCGCTGATCGTCTCGCTGGGGTACGAGGTGGTGAAGCTCTCTCCCGATGCCAGGGGTTCCTCGAGTCGGAGAGTCTGCGGTCCTGAGAGGTAGCAGTACCCCGTGCGGATGGGGTCGTCTGTCAGGGAGACGGGATTGACGTAGGACACGATCGGGGCGTGCTCGTCGTCGTCGCAGACGGGCGAGCTCTCCTTGAACGTCGGGCGGAGCTCTACCTCGATCGTCCCGGGACCGATGTTCCGGTTTGGCGTGTCATTCGTGATCTCGACGTCCGCGTCGATGGTCGTGGTGACCAGTGCCTTGCCGGGGAGCTGGTCCTCGGTGTTGGTCGTGACTGAGGTCCGCGGGTTGTAGACCTTCCAGGTGTAGGAGTAGCCAACTCCATCGGTCCAGGAGTGAGAGATCGCCGGCGCAAGTGGCTCGGCTGCCGGCTTGACACCGGCCAGCGTGGGAAGGACCGTGCTGAACCAGTCGGCTGCGTACTGCGAATCGACTGAAGGGTTGAAGAACAGGCGCGTGGTCACGAGCAGGCCCTTGTAGAACCACTCGCTGCCGCACACCTCGTAGTCCGTGCTGCCGTTGACGTAGCAGTAGGTCCAGGCATCACCGCCGAGGAACGGCTCTGGCCGGGAGTACTCGGCTGACCCGAAGACGAACTGGAAGCCCTCCCGGAGCGCCTCCTCGGCTGTGGCGATCTTTGGTGCGTACGAGAAGTCGACATGCACTCCGCCGCCGCCGTCGCCCGCCTGGCAACTGCCCTTGTCAGTGTCATCGAGGCCGCCCTTCTTGATCATGTCGATGACATCGAACACTGGCTCGGCTGTGCCGCTAGCCAGCTCTACCTCGCCCCTGCGCGGGCCAAGAGCATTGAGCAAGGTCGAGACGTCGCCGACAGGACAGGACGAGGCCGAGTCGTCGTAGTCCTTCAGCCAGGCAACGATCCCGTCGACCCACTCCTGGCTGGGCTTCCCACCGGGGTCAGCGAAGTCAGCGGATCGGTCAAAGCTGATCGGGGCTGGGGTCGCGGCTGGTGGGTCCACATCGGGGGTCACGTCCTTGCCACAAGCGGCCATGGCCAAGACAGCCGCCATGAGCAGGATGACGGCGGCAGCTCCGCCGCTGTTCTTGCGCCGACGCGTCCACGTGACCTTTGATCCGACGCGCATCCTCATGGGCGAAGGTCGGCGACCTGCGCACCGTTGATGTAATCGAAGACATCCGAGCCTTCGAAGTCCTCCCGGACCTGGCCGTGGCTCACGACGACGTTCCAGGCATCGGCACGGTTCCCGACGTAGGCACCGCGGCTCAGCTCTTCACGCATCGTGTTCCACTCACGTTCGAGTGCCTCGGTGACAAGCTGCACGCCTCGCCCACTTCCGTTGTTCAGCGGGAAGCAGGTCAAGATGGAACCCTTGGGGCTGGTGCCGCCGATGAAGAGGATCGACCCATCGGCTGGTTGGGCGAAGCCTTCCTCGGCATAGCGCAGTTCGTTGGGAGCGAGGTCCATCAGGCTCCACACGTAGTCCCGGAGCAGCTGCATGGAGGAACGGGCGCTGAACCAGCTGATGCTGCTGCCATGGTTCCTGAGGTTGTTGACGTAGCTCGAGAAGGCATGGCCTTCGGAGTAGGGCGAGTCAAGCAGTGGGGTCGTCACTTGCCGGACCTCAGACGTAGTTGACGCGCAGCTCGTTGAGCGCCCGCCGTACCTCTGGGAGGACCTTGCCTGCCTTGTCGAGCTTCTTGTAGATCTGGTTGTTGGAGTTGAGCTGGCCCTTGTCGCTCAACCCCTTGAGGTACTGGTAGTCCTTCACGTAGTCGGCAGGCAGTGCCACGTGCTTCTCCCCTTCAGGTCGCTGGATGACGGGTGCAGGACCGAGGGGCACAAGACTCCGGGCAGCGTCACCACGCCATCGCCATGCGCCGCCCGAGTCCGGCGAGCGAGACGATTACACATGGGACGGTACTGCGTCAAGACGATTACACTCTGGATCATTACGCTTGAGGCGGATGGGCTAGTCCTCATGCCTGTCCGCTCGCACCGCCAGCCATCGGCTGCGGTGGTTGAGTTCGGACAACGGGTTCGCCACCAGCGCGAGCATCTGGGCATCTCCCAAGAGGCGCTGGCCGACCGGTGTGGTCTGCACTGGACCTTCGTAGGCCAGGTCGAACGCGGCAAGCGCAGCATCCGTCTGGACAACATCCTCAAGCTGGCTGACGGCCTTGGCATCGAGCCGGGCGACCTGGTCAATAGGTTGCCGATCGCTGGCGAGGGGTAGGCGCTGACCCGGCCACGGCCCCGCCCCGGCGGTGTAGCACGATCCTTTCGCGACCTTGACCCCTCGCAGTCAATCGAACGCCCCGCCACCCACGGTCGGTCCTGACCCCGTGGAACTCCTGCGGGTGCACGGGGAGTTGCCGGGGGCTTGAAGGCCGCTGCCAGTCGGGCCCGTCGTTGCTCTTGATTTGCACGTTACCCTTGGCGGGGTACCTGCCATGGCTCATCTGACGCTCGTCGGCGTCAGGACTCCCACAGAGAAGGGGGCCGCTGTGACCGCGACCCATGATGTATTCATCTCCTACTCTAGGCGCGATCAAGACTTTGTCGATCGCCTCAGTGATGATCTTAAGGCGCACGGTCTAACCGTTTGGCTCGATCGTATCGACCTACGTGTCGGCGACCAATTGCATCAGTCGATCGAGCGCGGGATCGATGGCAGCCGCTTCTTCGCGCTCGTTCTCTCGGAGGCGTCACTGGCCTCTTACTATGTACGAGAGATCGAGTTTGAGACAGCCTTCACAAAGATGATTGCTAGTCGCCGTACGTCCTATATCTTGCCGCTCATGCTCGAATCAGTGGCCGACTCGCTACCGATGCGTTTGGCGGGAATGGTGTACCTAGATTTTGTTCGAGAAGATCGATATACTGAGAATGTGAGAAAGCTCGCCAAGCGAATCAAGAACGACGATGATACATTCACGGGGTATCGTTGGTATAAGTCGCTTAATATATCGAGCTATGGTGACCCGACCGGGATCACCGAGATGACACAGATGGCGCCGACTGGATCATCTTACAAAATCTTCTGGCAAAACGGCCGCGTCGATCACGTCGATGTATACCAGAACTCGAAACTGGTCAACCAGAAGAGATTCGAGTTCGACGAGCGTGGCCGAGTGATAGTGAACAAGATGTTCACGCGAGGTGCTCATGGCGACTGGGAGCTGTTCGAGGACATCTGGCGTTATGAGTACGACCCAGCGACTGGAAAACGCTTGCGGAAGTTCATGGTCCCCCTGAGCCCGAGTGAACCCACAGTCGAGCTTCTTTACGACAGCGATGGACACACGCTTGAGGAGCGGATTGTAACCAGTGATGGTCGTCTTGACATGAGCCGTGGGTATGCACGGAAGCAGTTTGTCTATGACGACGGCATCGTCATGAGCGAGAAGCTGTATGCCGATGACGGACGGCTCATTCAGACGATTGATCGCCGGGCTTCCGAGTCGCCAGCCTAGTCTGAGAGTCCCCGCCGTATGGTGTTCACAACTCACTTGGCCGACTGGTAGAAAGGCTCATCTCTCATGGCGCGACGTGTTATCACTCATCTGGTCAGCGACCTATCAGGAGCAGAGATTGCAGACGGTGCCGGGGAGACGGTCGCCTTCTCCTACCGAGGTAGCTCCTACGAGATCGACCTGACCAGCAAGGAAGCTGCGGCGTTTGACAAGGCCATCGCCACCTACGTCGAGAACGCCACGAAGACCAGCCGACGCCGCTCCTCGTCTCGTGCAGCGTCGACCAATGGCTACGACGCCAAGGTCGTACGTGCCTGGGCAAGGGACAGCGGCATTGACGTACCTGAGCGAGGCCGTATTCCTCTTGCGGTCGTGGAGCAGTACAGGACAGCAGGGAGCAACTAACCCGGGCCGATCGCATCCTCCGGAGCGAGCCGCTGCGTCGTCCGATGGACCGATGCGAGAACTTGCGCCGCTACCGGCGGGAGCACGGTCTCTCCCAAGAATCCTTCGCTGACCTCCTCGGCTACCACCGCACCTACGTCGGCGGCATCGAACGAGGCGAACGCAACCTCTCGCTCAAGTCCGTGGGGCGCTTGGCCGAAGCCATCAACCTGGACCCGTTGACACTGCTGGGTTGCTCGGCTCGCTCGTAGTCCGACGGTGAAGCGCCGCGTCGAAATCCCTTCGCGCGTGTCCCTCTGCCGGTAGCCTCGGCCGAGAGACTGGATAGAGAGGTGCGGATCGAGTGCTTAACACGTCCTCATGGCCGCGGAAGAAGCTGCGAGTTCAAGATGAACTGCATCTTGATCCGTCCAACGTCCGGCTCGAAACAGCAAGTGCTCAGGTCGAGGCTGACATCATCGAAGACTTGTTCGACAACGAAAGCGCCTTCGAACTTGTCGACGCTATCGCCAAAGTCGGGTACCTGACTCACGAGATCCCGATTGCGGTCAAGCGCAAGGGGAAGTACGTCGTCGTTGAGGGAAACCGACGCTTGGCTGCTTTGAAAGCCATTCAGAAC
Source organism: uncultured Candidatus Saccharibacteria bacterium (assembly GCA_964407405.1). Taxonomy (GTDB): domain Bacteria; phylum Patescibacteriota; class Saccharimonadia; order Saccharimonadales; family Saccharimonadaceae; genus JASLCR01. The sequence goes on from CAYOVH010000001.1 coordinate 166,464, forward strand.
CCCAAGATCATCCCGTCGTATCAGGCTCGTGTCGCCGTGCTCGCGCAGTCGATGGGATCGGCGCGCGATGACCTCGGAACCATTGAGGTTCTGGTTGCACCGAACCAGACGCAAGCGGATCAGTTGATCGCTGCGCTGCATACCTCGAACCCGCGGCGCTCATGGACTCCCGCCCGTCAAGCCGCGTTCTTTCAAGCACAGATTGACGCCCGAAAGAAGTACAAGCAGTTGGTCGCGCGGTATCCGACGATCGATGTTGCTGACTTCGTGCTCCGTGCCCGGCTGGTGAATCGCTTGAAGGCCGCAGTCTCCGAGGATCCTGGCCTAGCTGACTTCATCGGCAGCAAGGAATGGAAGAAGGGGTTCTCGGCACTCACCCGCATCTTCGAGTCGAAGGACTTCCGCAGTGTCACCGGGATCGGGCTTGACGCTGACGGGAACCTCACGACGGGTCTTTCAGGCGAACACTTTGATGCTGCAGCCCGGCTGATCGTCCAGGGCATGGAGGATCGCAGTATCAACACGCGAACCATCAACACTGTCAAGAGCCCTCGCTTCACTCGGCTTATGGCCGATATTCGGGTGGCGGTGGATGCAGAGCCATCAGGCGATGGCGGTGGAGACACTTCTGATGACGGAGGTGACGGCAAAGGCGCGGGTGGTTCGGGTGGTGCGGGTGCTGGTACCCGTCGAGGCCAGGCGAAGCCCAAGCCTAAGCCAGCTCCCCGGAAGACCCGAACGAAGCCCAACACTCTCAACCTGGGGCACATAGCCGTGCCTGCTGCCTACCCGACTGCGATCCGGCTTCACCTTGAGGAACTGTCAGTCATTCAGATCCAGAAGATGCCGAACGCGGCCTTCCTTATGTTGCGGGCTGTCCTAGAGAAGTCCATCAAGGCGTACGCCGAGGCCAAGGGTGTCCCGGACGTCGGCGCAACGAAGCACGGAACCAACGGTCGCGCTCAGCTCCATAACTGCCTTAACTGGTTTATTGACTATGCCGGAAAGAACAGCCTCAAGTCGCTTGTTGACCCTGCAAAGAAGGTCCAAGGCGGCCGCCTGTCCGACTACACGGGAACCAAGGCTGCGCTCAACGCCCTCAATCACAATCATCACTTCTTTGTTGACGGTGACGACGTGGTCACCGCCTGGAACTCCATTGACTCTCTGATGCGTCAGTTGATGAAGCCATGAGCGCAACGCAGGCAATCACTAGGAACCGTCGCCTCATGGCGTCACCGCTTCGGTACCCGGGAGGGAAGGGTGCGCTCTACTCCAGGCTTCGCAAGGTCATCCGTGACAACGGGCTGGCTGGTTGCACGTACGTTGAGCCCTTCGCTGGGGGAGCAGGTGCTGGCATGGCGCTGCTCGTCTCGGGCCAGGTCTCCAAGGTTGTCATCAACGATCTCGACCCGGCCATACATGCCTTCTGGACAGCACTGGTCTCCGATCCGGAGGCCATGATCGCGCGAATCAAGAGGGTGCCGCTCACCGTCAAGGAGTGGCGAAGGCAGAAGGAGATCTACTCGTCAGATGATGCCGACGTGGCTCTGAGAGGATTCGCGACCTTCTACCTCAACAGGACCAACAGGTCGGGAGTCCTCAACGGTGGGCCGATCGGTGGCCTCAATCAGACGGGCAACTACCTCATCGATGCTCGCTTCAACCGCAACGATCTGGCTGAGCGCGTCAGAGCACTCGGTCTGTTCCGCGACAAGATCACAGTGAGCCGCCAGGACGGTGGTGCTGTGATTCGCAAGTACGCGGATCGCGCTGACACGTTCTTGTACGCAGACCCGCCGTACTTCGAGAAGGCGGGATCGCTCTACATGAACTACTTCAAGGCAGATGACCACGCTGCCCTCGCGAAGATCCTGAACTCCAAGGCCAGCGGCAGTTGGCTCCTCACGTACGACGCTGTTCCGAAGGTCGAGGAACTCTACGCCGAGAGGAGAGTGCGACGATTCGGTCTCAACTACTCGGCACACCGAGTCATGAAGGCGACCGAGGTGGCCGTCTTGTCCGACGCGCTGGTTGACGTCGGCGAGGGCTGGCTCCTCGACTGAGTTGCATTCTCTGCCCCTTGAGACTCGACTGTGTACCTGCCTCGCGTGCTAAACAGACGGTCTATCGGAGGATGCTCAGCAACTCCAGCATCGCCTCCGCCAGCCGCTCGGCACTTTCGTCCCTCATCTCAAGGTGCAGCTGACGCCCTTCGACTACCTCGATCGTGATGCTCGACCGCCGGTGCTCCTGAGGCTGGAAGGCAACCACGAAGAGCTCATCGGCAACCAGTCCTCGCCCCACTCTGATGTTGTTCTGCCACTGGGTCACGCTACGGATGACCGGCACGTAGATGGCCTCTGAGGTGTGGTCCCGGTCGCCGTCCCGGTCGTTCTCTTGATGTTCCCGCGTGCACCACCTCGGGCAAGGGGCGCGCTGCCAACTCGGCATGGTCTCGTCGCTCTGGCTCATCGTTTTCCTCCGCCTTAAGCCGGTCTCTGGGACCGGGGACGTTACGACGAACGCGCGACGAAAGGACCGGGCGCGGCCAACAAAGTCAGTTCGCTGGCGGAGAACAAGAAGTGATGGCGCGCAGCGTCCTGGAAGGCAGCTTGCTATGCGCAGTAGTGCTCAGTCGTCGTAACTATTGAGGAGGTTCTCTCCGAGATCCTGGACGGCTCGGCCTACTGCAACGCCGTACTCAACGAACTGACTGTGAAAGGTGGTGTTGCCTGCCTGGGAGTTGGCGTAGGTGGTTGCAGTCCAGGTGATCAGTGGCGTGACACCGTCGCTTCCCCGCCCCAGGTGATGAGCGGCAACGCTGTTGCGGACAAGCGTGAGGGCCTTCCAGAAGTCAGCGTCACTTCGGATCGGCTTGATGGCGGCGTTGTAGGCCCGCGCCACGTCTTTGAGCTTGTCTGCCGACAACCGAGGACTCTCGGCGGTCCCGGCATGACGTACTGCCCCACTGATCATCTTGGGCAGGGTGTCGATCGCTTCGTGGATGGCCAGTGCAAGGTACTTCTCCCAGATGCTGCGATTGGACTCGTCGTTGAGTACGCGATCCAGCAGCGCCTTCAGCTCGTAGTCCACGTGCGCGAGGTAGAACATCAGCTCGACCATCGGACGGTGCTCCGGCCAATCCTCTTGCTCGCTCAGGCCGATGTAGGCGTGGGCCGCGGTGGTCGCCTCCTCGCGTGCTCTGTCAACCGCCTTGCCTAGCCGAGCGGCAGCTCGCTCAGGGCTCTGAGGGCGAAACACCTTTGAGAACATGAGGGACGAGGCTAACTGGGGTCGCGCTTGGTTCAAGGCGTATGACAGGGCTCAGATCGTCGTGGTCTTAGTGACCGGTGGCTCTGCGCCTTGCACTGCTTGCCCGAGCGTGTTTCGCACCGTCACGCCACTCACCCCGAGCTCTCCGCCGATCCGGCGGTAGCTCCACCCTTGCTCTCGAAGCCGCATCGCCTCCTCCAGTCTCGCGCCGGTCAGCGCCGGCTTGCTCGCAGGTCGTGGCTTCACGCCCCGTGCCCTGACGTTACGCAACACGGTGTCCGGGTCGATGCCGTACTTCTTGCCCAGCGCATACGCCGAGAGTCCTCCGACGTACTCCTCCACGACCTGGTCCATCTGCTCGCGAGACAGCCGACGCTGCCGCTGCCGTAGACGCCGAAACGCCGGAAGGTCCGCAGCCGTGTCCGGCGGGCACGCCAGCAGCTTGCTCACCCGCTCCCAGGTGGATTGGGTCCACTCTTGGGTCAGTTGGGCCGCCACGTAATGACCAGCCGAAAGGCTGGTTTTTACGTGGCGGAGAGTCTGAGATTTTGAGAAGCAAAACTGAGTGGAGTGCCATTCCTCTCTCTCAAATTTAAAACCCGGAGATTCCAGCCACAGTAGCGTGAAATCTCCGGGGGTGGATGTAGTGGGACCGGGACGGGGCGCACGTAGTGCACGGCATCTGGCCGGACTTCACCTCACCTAACCTGGCTCTCCACCAAGCTATTGAAAGTATACTACGTTAGACATTTGTCCCGCCACCACTACCAGTAGTGAAGGTGCTGAGCACGAAATTGATGATAGCGTAGCTAAGGATTGCGATGATGACACCGACAATGGCGTAGAGAATGGTGTTTTTGGCGGCTGTCACATTGGCCGAATTGCCACCCGAGACGACGTAGCGTAGCCCGCCTATAATGATCATGATGACTGAGATTGCACCAAGGACAAACAGGAGGACGTTGGTGATTGTCTGAAATATTCCAGTACTACCAAAGAGATTTGCTGTCTGGTCGGTACCTCGGGCGGCATTTGCGCCATCTTGGATTGACCCAACAGCCCCAACGGCTGGCGTGACGATCAGTGCAAATGCAAATGCGACGGTGAGTAGCGTTGGAATGAATGATTTGATGGCATTTTTTATCATAAAATATTCCTTTTGTCTAAGTTTTCTCCCTTCTACTATAGCACCAGAAAGACGAAAAAACGACCCCGGGAAAGAGATCGTATAGCTTATGGTTTGAGTCGTTCCCCTTCTCCTGTATAGTCGCAGTAGGATTTGAGATATCCGAAAAGGTGGAAGCACCTTTACAGTTTATGAGAGGAGCGAGACGTGCCAACTCAGGACACGTACGAGCGAATCATTTGGAGCGCTGATGTTCTGGATGATGCAATACTGCTCGACAGGTTGCAGCTAGTCAAGCACCCGATTCGGGTCAAGGTCGACCGTCTTTACGTTCGTCGCAATGGTGATGACATCTTTCGGGCGATCAATGAAGCCGGACACAAGGTCTTCAACGATGCCAAGCTGATCGAAATTCCCAGCAAGCTTGCTGGGCTGGCTGAGGAAGAGATCCGGCGGACACGTCCTTGGATGCTCAACTGCATGGCTGGCGCCGTTTCGAATGGTGTTGACAGGGCCCAAGAACGAGCTGAGCTCGATGGACTCAAGCAGTTCGCCGAGATTTGCTTGGAGAACGATGTGTTGCCTTGTGCAGTCACCGTGCTTACAAGCAAGACCAAGGGTGTCATCATGGACGAGTTCAATGGTCGCACGCCGGTCGAGCAGGTGGTGTACTACGCACACTGGTTGGCCGAGTTCGGTTTTACCGACATGGTCTGTTCTCCTCTGGAGGCAGCAGCCATCCGGCGGGTTCCCGAGCTGAATGTGCTCAATCTGAATACACCCGGTGTGCGTATGCCCGGCGATGTAGTTGGCGACCAGGCTCGTGTGGCCGCGCCCGGCCAAGCGATTAAGGATGGCGTCACTCGAGTAGTCATCGGGCGGCCCATCACCAATAGCGACGATCCTGTCGTGACTGTCGAAGCCATCGCTGCCGATATCGAGTCGGTGGCCTAAGAAAGAGAGGGTGTCGTGGACATTCTGTTGATATTGAGGAAGCACGGTGCGATCCTGACAGACGAGCATTTTGTCTATAAGAGCGGCAAGCACGGCCCGCACTACATCAACATGGATCCGGTGCTTCCGGATGTCTCGCTGATGGACAGAATTAGTAAGGCGCTTTTGTGTGACTTTGAGGCCTGGGGTCGCGATCGTCTCGTGGATACCGTTGCTAGCGCTGCGACTGGGGCAATTCCACTCGCCTATCTGACGGCTCGGCATATCCATGAGGCCAGCACTTCTGCCGTGTGGGCCGACAAAGTCGGTGACGACTTTATCTTTGAACGCGCTGGCTTTGTCGAGCAACTCAAGGACAAGCGTGTGTTGGTGGTGGAAGATCTACTGAACACTGGCGACACGGTCAAGAAAGTGATTGCCCAGGTGCGGAAGCACGGCGGTGAGGTCGTCGGTGTCAGTGTGGTTTGCAACCGTGGCAGCGAGACGGCCGAGTCGCTCGGTGTCTGTTGGCTCAAGTCATTGGCTCAAGTTGACTTTCAGACTTTCGACGCCGACAGCTGCCCGTTTTGTGCAGAGGGTCGTCCTATTGTCGAAGACATTGGTCACGGCCACGAGTACAAAAAAGCGCATCCGCACTACGCAGGTGGTTATGCCACGCTGCTCTCCTAAGGCATCTCATCCAATTCATGTGCAAGTACCCTTTATCCAGGGAACGCATCTGCAAGGGATACCGGCACTCCTGTTCATCTCCTCACGAGGGAGTAGAACAAAACCGGTCATCCAGATTTATTAGATTATAGGGCCTAATAGGGAGATATCGAGCTAAAGCCTTCCTTACGCCGAACTCCGCCTCTCGCCAAATTAAAATCCGACCTTTTGGTCGGATTTTAATTTGGCGGAGGAGGGGAGATTCGAACTCCCGCTACAGGTTTCCCCGTACTAACGATTTAGCAAACCGTCCCCTTCAGCCACTTGGGTACTCCTCCGTATTGTTGGACTTGGCGACGCTCGGTCAATTGTAGCACAAAACAGAGGCGGCGAGTAGACCTACAAGCCGCTCGTGCTATACTAATTTTGTATGAATTCGGATGAGCAGCCAAATCAAGTACCAAATGACCAATCTCCAGTCTCCCCTGTACCGATGCAGCCGGCTGAGCACGTGCCTCTAGTGCAGCAGCAAGCACCGGAAGCCCAGCCCGATCTACAGGCAATGACTCCGCAGCCACAAGAACAAATGCCGGTTGAGGCGGAGGTCTCGGATAGTCAGCCGACCGAGCTTCCTCAGATGGAGCCGATTCAGTGGCAAGCAGCTGAATATTTGCAGCATGACAAACGACCTATCTGGTATATCGGCTTTGTAGTGGTCGTAGCGGTGTTGATGGCTCTCGCTATCATCCTCATGAAATCGATTACCTTCGCGATATTGATCCCCGTCATGGCTGCAGCATTGATCGTCTACTCTCACCGGCCGCCGAGGCAACTGACATATATCGTGAGCGAAAAAGGACTCTATATCAACAATCAGCTGCATCCGATGGGCGAGTTTAAGGGATTTGGCGTGATGCAAGAAGGCGAGCTTCATTCACTGTCGCTCATACCAGTGAAACGATTTCGCCCTAGTCTGATCGTGTACTTTCCTACTGAAGTAGGTGAACGTCTTGTCGATATTCTCGGGGGATATCTGCCGATGCAAGAAGTCCACCCCGATGCATTTGATCGTATCGTGCGCAAACTCCATATCTGATATTGCCTAAAGTACCTCTGTTATGCTACACTAGGCTCTGTTCGCTTTTTGAGCGAAGGCACCTTCAAGTTACGTCAGTATGAGCTGTATGCTCATACGTTTGCACCCGTAGCTCAGCTGGATAGAGCGTTGGCTTGCGGAGCCAAAGGTCATAGGTTCAAATCCTGTCGGGTGTACCATTTTCGTTATACATAAAAATAGACTTCTTAAGAAGTCTATTTTTGCACTAGCCGCTGATACAAACTTCGTTAAGTTGGTCTCAATGGTTAGAGGAGGAGCCTTGTGGGCTCCCCCAGGTGAATAGATGGTTGCGATCATGCCTCGCTAGGCACTTCCTGCGTAGACGATCTCTCCGTGTCGGTTGACGTGAAGAGTGGCCTTCTCCTCCAGCATCGGTCGGGGGGCCGGCATGCCGCCGGGGCCGTACCACTCGAAGGTCTTCGTGAAGGTTCGCTCGCCCCCGGTCTCCTTGAAGAGAACGGTGTAGTGCTCGCCGTCGGCAGACCGTTCCCGGCTGACGACCTCGACCTCCACCTCTTCGACCTTTGCGGAAAGGCGCTTCAGCGCTGCGAACATTGGAGTTCTCCTAATCCATTCGTAGGTGCTCAAGGTCTAATCCCAGCGCTACCTATAAGTAATATTTTAGCACAGAAATGTATAAATGTCAATTAGGTATGATTTCTAGCCGATGTAGGAGTAAGCTTGGTTCTTGCATCGTTCATTATGCTGTACCACAGTGGAATTACAGATTGAAACTGATATTAATCTTTCGGTCTCTTTTTTGTTAGGCGCTTCTCTCCTCTGTAATTGAGGTTTGAACACCGGACAGTATATTGACAGATATTAATATTTCTGATAAAGTTATACCAATGACAGAAGTCCATCACGATAATCGCATACACGCCTCTGAGCTTGCTCATCATATTGGTTATGCCGAGTACCCGCACGTGGAAATGGCGAGAACTGCTTTTAGGGTAGGACTTGAACAGGACGGTCGAAAGCATTTGTCTGATGCTGAAGCGGCAGGTCTTGAAGCCGGTCACGAATACTTGAGATCCGCTGCTAACGATGTTGCAAGCTACGTTCTTGTAAGCGGACTTCCAAGCGATGAACAAGGACAAATAGCTGAAATAATGCATTCTCGGAGTGAGAAATATCCAGGTGTCCGCATAACTAAGAACGATATGGTTGTATTTGCTGAAGAGCGAAACTATACAGGCGTTAGTAAAAAAATGGGTAGTGATGACCGTCCTATTCGTCCGAATGCCAATAAAGCAAGTCAATCGTGGATTGCCCTTGAAGATTTGGCGGATGATTTAAATTGGCCTGAGGTAAATGAGCAACGCGCGCAGTGGAATAAGCGGTATAAGCCAGCTATTAAGATAGAATTAGACGGTATCAAGGTTGACCAATCCTTATCACGCAAGTATCTGAGTTTCTCGATGGATACTCTCGTTAACTTACTTGAAGAGTTTGATAGGCTGAAGGAGGAGCATCCGTCAATGTCCACTAGTACAATTCTTGGAAAAAAATTCGGCGATGCTAGGATTGCATTTATTCGTGACTTTGTTGAACACAAGAAGGCTCAACTGGATGATGACGACGCCTATTAAATAGCCACTTTGATGCTCCAGCTTCTTCAATTACTGTGTACAAAGAAAAAGGTCGAATCATCTCGACCTTTTTCTTTTATTTAATTACAAATCTACTTTGTAAAGTAGCTACGTGTTTGGAACAAGAAAAACCAACCGATGAGCGTACCAATGACCATGCCGAGCAGGCTACCAAATCCATATCCAGGGACAAAGAGGTCTATCACGCCAATGACAACGGCGATGTAAGAGGTGTAAAATAGCAAATTCCACCCTGATTTTTTGTGGCTTTTGAGCTGCTGGACAGCCAGTAGCAGCAGCACTCCCTGGATAACCATTGCGATCAGAGCTGTATACCAGGCAATGCCAAGACTTGTCGAGCTACCAGTGATCTGGTTTGCCCAAGTAATCCATTGGCTGGCGTAGTGAGCTATACTCCAGAAATTCCATGCTCCCCATAGAGAAAGCAAGCCGCCGATGAGTGCGAGCCACCAGGAATTTTCGGCAAGCCACTTCTGCGCCTCTTTGGGCAGGTTGATGGTAATAGTTTTTGTATAAAACTCATGTAGTGTTTTTTCTAAGCCCGTCGGCTGAGTATTATAAGCTGGTTCGTGTGTCTTACGCTCTTGCATAGCGTACCTCCATTAGATATTAGCTTGATGATACTCTTAAAAACTGTTGCTGTAAATACCTCTTTCTCATCTGTTATACTGAAGTGAGCAAAACTACTTGGAGAGGTGCAGGAGTGGTTGAACTGGCTTGTCTCGAAAACAAGTGTGCCTTCACCGGCACCGGGGGTTCGAATCCCCCTCTCTCCGCCACGAAAATTGGACGGCCTTTAGGCCGCCTTCTTCTACGACTGATAACAAGCCGTACAATGATTGCATGGGTGGGTATGATACGGATACGGCCGGATACTCGTACGGATATTATCGTGCACAAGATAGATGGTACGCCTGGACGGACTAAGGAGCTCGCTCACTTTTGCTTTGTCGATCCGATTTGTTTTTGGGAGAGGATTGAGCCTGATTTATGCTCTGAAACGGCGTACCCGTCGGAGTGCCGATATCATGACGTATGATAGGCTGGACTTCCCCATTTGGCGAGATGACAATAGAGGCGTAGCCAGTAAATGAGCCATGCTTGGTGTTTCTATAGAAGATGCGGAATGAAATGTTTTCTTGTGGACGCGTGCTTGGGTCGCTCCAGTTGTTGATAGTTCCTGCCGGGTTTGCACCGCCGCCAGTTCCCTGGTTGTTGATGACCGTCCATGATCCATCGCTATTGCAGATTATTTGAACTGGGAGGTCGATGTGCCAGTGCCCGGTAGATATCAGCCCAGCATGGATATCGCGAACGTCCTCTGTTGGGTCGCACTGGGCAAGGCTCCGTGATGCTTCGATGAACTTTTTGAAATTAGGTATATTCATAAGCGCCTGGGCGGCTGCGGGTTGATGAAGAGCGACGACATCAACAGGGTGTTCTGAGGTAGCCTCAAATGCCTGCTCGCCGAGCTCCTTCTCGGTCATCTTTGGATTGGGGTAGGATGATGCGGCAAAGATTGGCGTCTGCATCGGGTCCGGCTTGCCGTAAAATGACATACCACCGACCGTTTTTTCGCCGTCAAGTACTGTCATGCCATCGTCTTTGGCGTACTGCTGAGCGTTGCCAGTATCGTGATTGCCGGCCACCAAGATGACGTTGCCCGAAGGATTGAGGTCGGCTTGATCACGAATTGAGCCGCGCTGAATCTCGGGATCATAGACCATATCACCGGTATTGAGGACATTCTTGAGTCTATCTTTACCAAATCTTGTGTGAAGCGTCTCGATGGCTTCCTTTGCCAGCTGAGTACCAGCGATACTGCCGTGCATGTCTGTCATGATAAAGAGTAATTCTTCGTCTTGCCTTGGTGGTGCCACCTGGATAAGCTCTTCTTGAAGTTTTGGCGATGCCACAGCCAGGTACTCATGCAATCCTTTGCTGCGGCGATCGTGCAGCTTCATAACCGAACTTGCTAATGAGCGTGTTAAATCATTCAACTGCGGGTCAGTTGTTGCACCGTCAAGAAAGGTACCACTCAGTGCATCAATCTGTACGGTACCTGTGGGCAATGGATGTTGGCTACGCCATTCTTGGTGATCGTAGTCAGCGGCAGCTAGGCTGGCTGCCATCACCACGGAAGCCGCCCCAACGGCTGTAAGTTTGGTGGCAGGCAAGCTTGCTTCCCCTTCTTTTGCACGCAACTTGTTCTTTGAAGCAATGGTAGACCCAAGCAGATATAATGCAATTCCGCCAAAGAGTACAGGGTATTTTGCGTAGTCAAGAGCGTTGTCGATGGTCGCAGATACCAGCTCCGACCTATAACTGTGCAAGGTGTCCTTTGAGTCAGTAGCGAGTCCGCTGTATACTTTAATTCGTTCGTTCGATATAAGGTCTAGTGGATCTGATGAGGTGATGGTCGGGATACCGGTAACGGCTGCTTGAATACCAATCCCGTGCTTGGCCTTTTTAACGTAGATTTTACCCGCATTAAGGATATCCAGGCTGCTTGTATCTGGTTGATACGATAGTTCGATGGGAAATTCACCAAAGCTTGCCTCTACCTTAGTTGTTTCGATAGCATGATTAGCTGCGTGCGGGGCAAAAACAGCCGCCATAAAAGCAGTCGTACCAAGTAACTTTGCCGATTCTTTTGCCCCACTCCGTACATGCTCCATGGTACGGTGATTCATATATTCTATGATACGCTCCTATTTCGCGCTATGATAGTGGTAGTATGGAAGATTCTATTTTTACAAAAATCATCAAGGGAGAAATTCCTTGCTATAAGGTCTACGAGGACGACAAAACGCTGGCGTTTTTAGATATCAATCCGGTTGCTGAAGGCCACACGCTTGTAGTGCCAAAGGCACAAGTAGAATTTGTCTGGGACTTGAAAGACGAAGATTATCAGGCGATGATGGCTACGGTCAAAAAAGTCGGCTTGCGTCTGCGCGAGGTGGTTGGTAAAAAGTATGTCGGCGAGGTGGTCGTGGGGATCGATGTACCGCATGCTCATGTGCACGTGGTGGCATTTGATCGGAGCTCAGAGATCAGGCGAACACTTGATGGTCCTGGCGATCCGGCAGATCAGGCAACGCTCGCGGCAGTTGCTAAGAAGCTGCGTTTTTAAGATGATCACGATTGTCGCTATCGGCAAAAAGCATGAAGCGTGGATACTGCCGGGCCTGGAACGCTACGGAAAGCGTCTGCGTGCGCCGTATGACGTGAAGTGGATACTTTTACCACATTCATCGCTTCAAGGCGTGCAGGCACGCCAAGAAGAGTCTGAGTGCGTATTGGCGCGGCTAGATAGTAGAGATCACGTAATATTGCTTGATGAGACAGGAGCACAGCTAGACTCCCCTGCTCTTGCCCGCCAACTCGAATCACTCCATAGTGGCGGCAAACATCCTGTGTTTGTCATTGGCGGTGCGTATGGCGTCAGTGATGCGCTCAAAGATCGCGCGGATACGCTGTGGTCGCTGTCTGATCTGGTATTTCCCCATCAGTTGGTGCGATTACTACTGGCGGAACAGCTCTATAGGGCACAGACGATCACAAACGGACAGTCGTACCATCATTCATAGAATGACAGATACTTGACAATATACAAAGCTTATGCTAGTATTGATAGTGTTGTCACAAAAAGGTAAACAAACTATGAAAACACAAAAAGCCCTTGCACAGTCAAAATATATTTCAGCCGCGATTGCGCTGATTACCTTATGCGGTATTGCACTCCACGAGACGAAGCTCGATACGATGTCCAGTCTCTCGGCAGCTTTGCCAGCTATTGTCGCTAGTTACGGTACGGCAGGTATCCTAATGCATCTGAGCGGACACGATCATACGCACGTCGAGCGTGTATCAGTCGAAAATGTCGTCGGGCGTCTCACCTCGCACAATCCGTTGACGCCGACTCGCCATGGGGAAAACAAGAAATACCGTATGCAGAAGAGTACTCCCAAGGGCTATCACCCCTTTGACAATTACACTTTGCCAGTATTCTCTTAATTCTTGATAACTTCGAGCTCGCGGGCTAACCGATCGATCTGATCGGTGATGCTCGCGAGTTCTTCTCGGGAAGCTTCGACAAGCTTGGCCGGTGCCTTTGCGATATAGCTTTCGTTATCAAGACGCTCCTTTAGGCGATTGGCAGTCTGATGTGCCTGAGCGAGACGTACCTCCAGGTTTGACTGGTGCTCGTAGAGAGTATCGGCGTCAATATCCAGCCAAGCTTCTCTACCAGTCGTGGCGAGCAAAAGACCTTTCGGCTGATCGGTAGGTGAAACGGTGATTCGAAGGAGCGATGCTATCAGGTCGGTATTGTCCCGAATGAGAGAATCTTCTCCGTAGAGCAGATCGTAGCGTTTGTTGCCAGGGAGTTCGCTGGTGACGAAGCGTACTTCGGAGACAAGCTCTTTGAGACGCTCAAATTCGGCAGCGGCAATTTCGTCATATGCTGGAATCATCGGCCACTCTTTAGCGATTAGCAAGCCTTCGCACCATGGTAGCGTTTGCCAGATGGTTTCTGTGACAAACGGTGCGAATGGATGCGCGATCCTCAGGCTGGTGTCGAGCACCCATGCCAGGACATCGGGATTTGTATCGGATTTTGAAGCTTCGATATACCAATCAGCGACATCATTCCAGATGGTCTGGTAGACGGTATCGGCGGCGTCAGAGAAGCGATATTGATTAAGGTGCTGACCGATAGTATCTTTTGCCTGCTCCAGCCTAGAGACAATCCAGTGGTCGGCCAGTGATTGCACGAACGGTGCTTTGAGCTGATAGTTTTCTCCCAGTTTGTCTTCTGAGAAGCGTGCGATGTTCCATAGTTTGTTGCAGAAATTCCGTCCTGCGATCAATGCACCCTCTGAGAATGCTTGATGTTGAGCCGGAGAGCGGTTGGCGATAATACCAAGCCGGAGAGCATCTGAGCCATATTCGGCAACTTTCTCCATCGGATTGATGACATTGCCTTTTGATTTGCTCATCTTTTGGTTGTGCTCATCATTGACCATGCCGTGCAGGTAGACGTCTCTAAATGGCACCTCACCAGTGCGATACAGACCGAGCATGATCATACGAGCAACCCATCGGTCCAGTAGATCTGTACCCGTTTCCATGACAGAGGTTGGATAAAAGCGGGCCAGCTCTCCCCCGTCCAGGTAGTCGGTCGTGATGTACGGCCACTGGCCGGATGAGAACCAGGTGTCAAAGGTATCTTCCTCTCTTATGTAGATTTTGCCGTCGATTTTGATTGTCTTCTCATCGACGCGGGTATCAAATATCCAGTCGTTGGCATCATCTGTATTCTGAAATGCCGGGATAGGGATACCCCACGGGATTTGACGCGATAGATTCCAATCTTTCAGTCCGTCGAGATACTGCATCAAGACACGTTTGCGGGAGCTTGGATAAAACGTGATGGCATCGCCTGACAGAACTTCTTTAGCCTGCTGGGCAAGTGGTTGCATCTTGAGGAACCACTGATCCTTTATGAGCGGCTCGATGACTGTGCCGCACTTGTAGCAGCGGCCAACTGAGTGAACGATGTCTTCCTCGCCGCGCATAACCTCTTCGGCCTTGAGGGCTGCGATAACGCGTTTTCTAGCCTCGTCGACCGTTAGGCCGGCAAATTGTGACGGCACATTGATCATTTTGCCATCAAAATCGATGATCTGTAGACGAGGGAGGTTGTGTCGCTCCCCTATTTCGAAATCATTTGGATCATGCGCTGGCGTGATCTTGACGGCACCGGTGCCAAACGATTGGTCGACATATTCGTCGGCGATGACTGGGAGTTCGCGGCCAGTGATGGGCAGCTGAACGGTGCTGCCGATAAGATGTTTGTAGCGCTCGTCATCCGGATGGACGGCTACGGCGGTGTCGCCAAGTAATGTTTCGGGACGAGTAGTGGCGACGACGATTTCATCGATTTTATCGAGCGTCGGATAAGCAATTTTCCAGAGCTTCCCTTTTTCTTCTTTGTGATCAACCTCGATGTCAGCAAAGCTCGTCTGGTGCTTTGTACAGTAGTTGACGATGCGTTCGCCCCTGTAGATAAGCTCATCATCCCATAGTTTTCGGAAAGTCTCATAAACAGTATTTATGACCTTTTCATCGAGTGTGAATGCCAAGTGCTTCCAACTGGCACTGATGCCAAGAGCGCGCAGTTGCAATTCCATGTCACCACGCCGGGCATCAACAAAATTCCAAATCTGGCTATACAATTGCTCACGTGAAAAGTCAAATCGGCTTTTTCCTTCCTTCTCGAGTTGTTTCTCGTAGACGACCCAAGTCTCAAATCCGGCATGGTCTTCTCCGGGGATAAATATCGTATCGTCCCCTTTCATACGATGATAGCGCACCAGAATATCTTTGAGGTTCATATCGAGTGCGTGGCCTATGTGAAGATTGCCATTGGCATTTGGCGGTGGCATAACAACAGAGTATGGGGTACCCTTCCCTCTCGGCTCAAAGGCTCCAGATGTTTCCCACATGGCGTAGATATTTGGTTCGTATTGATCAGGCTGGTAAGTTTTTGGTAGATTCATAATTTGCTTTTCACGTGGAAATGATTAGTAATATGTAAAATTCTCTCTGTTAAGTATAGCATATGCGATTGGGTTCATCCCAGCCTGCCCTCTCTTCCGAAGAGACCGTAAAATTCGGGAGCGGGGACCTTATCGTAGTTTCTGAAGCAGTTTATACGCCAGATAGGCAAGAGGCTTTATGGGAAGTTCGTGAGTCTCTGGGTAGGTGACTTCATAGCCGCCAAATGATTTCTTGAAAGCTGTGAAGCCAGCCCATCTATGTTGTGGATCATCATTGGGGGCTATTCCATAGAGATCAAAGATTTTCTTGCCCTGGTGTTTGGCGTCAAAGATGATTTCACCCAACAGGGCGGTTGCTGCGTTGAGGTTGCGGTGTTCAAAGCTGCTCGCCGCATGCGCGTAATAGTTTGTCGTTTCCCCCTCGTAGACAAGAGCAGCGGCGATTACTTTGCTTTCAAGCCGCATGAAGTGAAGGCTGGCCGCTCCTATCGGTACGAGTGCATTGGCTTGAGCCTCAAGGTAACTGTCCGGGTGAATAGTGATATGATTTTTTGCAGCTGTACCGTGCAAGAGGGAAGTGAGGTGACGTATCTCGGCTGGCTCGGAGCTCTTGTAGTAGGTGAGACCTTTTTTGTGGTAATTTCGGTAGATATTGCGATTGTTTTGCTTCATGCCAGCCAAAATAGCTTCCTCGCTATCGGTAAGATTGAGGTGCCAAGTGTGCGAGGGTTGGGAGTAGCGCACTGGGCGTAAGTCGAGTCTAGAAAGCTCTTCACTGGAGAATATTGCACCTGTAGGCTGCACGCGTAAAAAAACGACCGAATGTTCTTTGGCGAGCTGGCGCAGACGTGCTAGTGCAGCAGACAGCGCACTTGCATCTGTCGCAACCGGTCCATAGGGGCAGTAGAGTCGCTTAAAGCCAGCTGACTCTTCGAGTATGGCAAGAAAATGCCAATCGCTGGTTTCTTCAAGGAATGTTGTTTTTCCTTCTGCTTCTTGAAAGGTTTGCCAGGCTTTTGACTGGAGAAAGTGGACATCCATACTTTTATTGTACTCGTCTCCAGGCCGTCTGCGTCATCGAAAGACTGGGTACAACCTGTAATAAACGTGGATCGGTGGGCGCATTGTATTTTGCGAAATAGTAGCCCAGACATGCAATCATTGCACCGTTGTCGGTACACAGCTGGATCGGCGCGTACTCAATAGAGAGAGGTAGACGCTCGGAGAGTTGGTTGCGCAGCTCTTGATTGGCTGCGACACCACCGGCAATGACGACAGAAGCAGGCGAGTAGTCCTGGTAGGCTCGTTCGGCGGCATCAACGAGCGTTTTGACGGCTGTGTATTGAAAACTGGCGGCAAAATCATGCCTCTGTGAGGTCGTGAGACGCGCTGCAAGCTCGTGTGAGGGAAAAGCAATGTCGACGTCTACTTCGCGCTGTACGGCGCGTAGAGTGGCTGTTTTGAGGCCTGAGAAGCTAAAGTCGTAGGGGCTTTTGAGCCGAGCTTTTGGGAGTTTATACTTTTTTGGGTCGCCAGCTTCGGCTGCTTCGGCTATAGACGGCCCACCAGGGTAGGGAAGACCAAGTATCTTCGCAACTTTATCAAATGCTTCACCGACGGCATCATCAAGTGTTTGTCCAAGTAGCTCATAGTCACCGTGGTCGCGGAAAAGGACCAGCTGGCTGTGGCCGCCGGAAACGATGAGGGCGAGCATTGGGAAAGCGGGCTGGCTAGAAGGTAGTTTTAGGTTGCTGCCTTGCCGCATCACCTTTTCACCACTGTCTTTTTCCAAAACGGCTTCGCGCCCGACGTTTCTTGTGTACGCAACAGGATCCGATTCATTTTGAAGCAAAGTGGAGGGGTATGCCCCTCCTTCTGATTTCACGATAAAATTAGCATACACATGCGCTTCGACATGGTGAATAGGATATAGCGGTTTATTGTGGAGGATAGCGAGTGTGCGGGCGGCAAGGGTACCGACAAGGAGCGATCCGATGAGTCCGGGGGCATACGTCACAGCGATGGCGTCGATATCGTCCCAGGCGCATCCGGCATCAGAGAGAGCCTTATCGATGACCGGATTGATAACTTCGAGATGGTTGCGGGCAGCAACTTCTGGTACCACACCTCCGTACTCTTTGTGAATATCGATCTGCGAGACAACAACATTGCTAAGCAAGCAACGACCGTCTTCGACAACGGCCGCTGCAGTTTCATCACAGCTACTCTCGATTCCCAAAATCTTCATTGCCTATCAGTATATCATCGGTGGTAAATTTGCGTCCAAGCCATCGAAAGAATGCCCCCGAGGTGCTACACTAAGAGTATGAAAGATACGTTGGTTCGTGGGGTACGAAGCACATTGCCAAAGGGCGGGGTGCGCAGACTTGAGGAGGCATATCGCAAGGGTCGGATCAGGGTGGTTAGTGCCCGGTACGGCAATCCAGCTAGAAATCTGCGTGTTATCGGTGTCACTGGCACCAATGGCAAGACGACAACAGTCAATTTTCTCAATGAAATCCTAAAGGAGGCTGGCTACAAGACGGCAATGTTTTCGACCGCGGTCATTGAGATCAACGGCAAAGCAAAGCGAAATGATCTCAATGCGACTGTCGCACCAGTGGGCTTGATGCAGCGTTTTTTCCGAAAAGCCAAGAAGGAAAAGGTTGATTTTGTGGTGATGGAGTTTCCATCACATGCTCTGCACCAGCACAAGCTCGATACGGTACCGATTGAGGTAGCGATCATGACGAATTTGACGCAAGATCATCTGGATTATCACGGCACGATGGAAGAATATGCAGCTGCTAAAGCCAAATTGTTTGAAAAACATCCCAAGCTGATCGTACTCAATCGTGATGATGAATGGTTCGACTATTTCAACAAATTCGAGGCCTTGAGTCAGAAAATTACTTACGGCGAGCATCCGGATGCCGAGGCGCATATCGATAGCGTGAAGCTTTATCGCAAGGGTACTGAGGCAACTGTGACGATTGACCACCAGACAAAATTGGAGCTAGCGACCAATCTGCCAGGAAAATTCAACGCCTACAATATGGTTGCAGCAGCTGCAGCAGCTTATCTGCTGGGATTGAGCCTGGAGGACATTGTCGAAGGAGCGGCCAACCTGGAGGGCGTGTTTGGTCGTTTTGAGCGCGTCGAGACGGGCACAGAGTATGACGTGGTCGTTGACTATGCCCATACTCCTGATGCGCTGGAAAAATTGTTACAAACGGCCAAGGATATCACAAAAAACAGAGTGATACTGGTATTTGGTGCTTGTGGTGATCGCGACAAGTCTAAACGGCCGATCATGGGCGAGATTGCGGCTCGATCGGCTGATCGTATTATTTTGACTGACGAAGAGAGCTACAACGAGGATCCAACAGCGATTCGCAATATGATCTACGAAGGGGTCGAAAAAGGTAAGGGTACCGCAAAGACAACAGAAATTCCCGACAGGAGAGAAGCAATCAAAAAGGCGCTTGATGTCGCCAAAAAGGGCGATACTGTACTCATCACCGGTATGGGGCACGAGATGTATCGGATCATCGACGGCAAACGCGAGCCGTGGAATGACACGGAGGTGGTAAAGGAACTTTCAAAAGAAAAATCGGCCGATCACTAGGATCGACGACCAGCCGATGATGAAGTAGATAAATCTGTGCCTTCAGCCAAAAGCCTCTGGTGTTCAGTCTCGGACACGAGTATTCCGGCACCGTAGCTCATCGGCCGTATCGGCCGAAAAGTCCTTCTTGCGAATAACTTCGGAAGGATCAAGGGCGAGCTGGTGTATGCTCGACGAGAGTGCGCACTTGCCAAGGTCGCCACATTGACTACTACAAGACAGCAGCTCCTCGCGTATCTTATCCATATAGATATTTTATCAGAAAAGAAAGACCCCACACACTTGTGCGAGGTCCTTCCTCTAGCATCAAATGTGTGGGGTGCGGTCAGCTTAGCTATTGCAGACGCGTTGCGCCGGAGAACTGCTGACGTGGCAGATGAAGTCCTGACCACCTGTCACCCAGCCCGAGTAGGCCGTCTGACCCCATGTGGTCGTGTCTCCGCCGCAGCCGACGTGAACCTTGTAGGACTCGCCACCGACGTTGCTCTTGCTGTACGTCGCCTTATTATACAACCGTTATACCTCGTATTTTTATACTAACATTCCAGAGGTAGTGTCGTAAATAGATCCTTAAGAACTACTCAATCCGAGCAGGAGAATAATATCCCCATTCGCCAGTACCACTCAAATGAGCAAACTACTCTTCTCGCATGTCGCGTATCGGATTACGGCGGACATTGCGCAAAAGCGGAATAACAGTGCTAAGTAAACCTGTGGCCAGGCATGCCGCAAGCAAGACCCCAAGCTGCTGCTCATCGATACCTACCAGGTGGACCTCTTTTGTCATATCGAGACCGCCAAAGTCATATTGTGCCTGTGCTGTCAGGCTCGGTGCAAATCGTTCATTGACGATATATGCCCCTGCTACACCTATACCACCTGCAAAGACAGCGACTAAAACCGACAAAATAACGGTATACAGTACGTACACTCCTACAATATCAATGCGCTTGAAGCCAATCGCTCGAAACACTGCTGTTTCGTGGCGTCCATCTGCGATTGTGCGGCCAATAGCGATCCACATGATCAGAGTCGCAAGAATAATGACACTAAGCATGCCATACCAAAACCACTGTGCGACCTTGGTCCGAATGTCGTCGATTGCAGCGCTATTGCTGAACGCGAGAGATGCTTGATATGGTCGTCCAGCAGGCTTACAAGTATTGTCGTACTGTATAGTACAACTCTGCTCATCAATAAACTTCTGGGCATCTCTGGCATTTGCAAATTCTAGGTAGCGCTGCTTGTTATCTTCGTTACCAAAGAAGTACGTTGGCTCGTAGTTGAAGAGGTCGCTGTGTTTCGCCGTAGGGGGCAGTTGCTCATACAATGTCTGAGGTATAGCTTGGCCAATACCGTTCGTTTTGAGCAGGTTATTGATGACATCATTAATGCTTCTGATCTGTTCGCCAGATTGCTCGGCTATCGGACCATTTTGTACTACTTCGGCTGGCGATATGCCTACGATGGTGAACGAGACAAAATAGCTTTTCGGTTCATCGTTTTTGCCAAACTTTTTATCAAATACCTTTTGGTTTGCATCATTCTTCCTCTCATCGGCCGTCCGGGTGTCGCTGGCAATGCTCGGATTTTCGCATGCGGCAGGGCCTGGCAAATTATACACAAGCGACGGTTTTTGATACTCCTTCTTACCTTCGTTTGCCTTGATTTCCTTTTGCTGCTGAATCGTTTGTTGAATGAGCGCCTTTGACCCGTCGTTACGGTAGCAGGCTTTGAATGTCAGCTTCGCGGCTTGCCTGCGTACTGATTTGAGACGTTCAAGCTTTTGGCTGGTTGAAGCCGTGTCGGGCAGTTGCTCAAATCCAAGTAGACGCTCGATTGTGTTCTGTGGCAGTATGATTGGTAATGAACCGCTGGCTGGTTTCCAGCCGCCATTGTTCGACAACATAAACGGTTTGGTTATCTCTTGCGGCGTGAGGGTCATCTGTCCCCCATCAACAATCGGCCGCTCGTAATGTGCGTTTATCTCTGACTCATCAGACTGGTCGTAGAACTTCTCTTTACCATCTTTCAATACTTCAAGGGATGCACCGCGCGCTATCATGTAGCTTTCTGCCGCAAATACTTTGGTCGCATGATAGTGCTTGGCCGTTTCCTCAAATTGTGCGTCGTTGAACGCTGGTTTACCGCTAAACTTTTCTTTCAACAGAGTACGCACAATATCATTTTGGTCATTAATGCTCAGTCTCTCTGTCCCGTCACTTCCGAGCATATAGGGCGGCTGGTCGCTCGCTTGCGTATATGAAAGATTGAGTCGTTTCGCTTCGGCAGTTTTTTCTTTCACGAGCACTTCGTATCGCTTTTTTGCTTCAGCTATAAGATCGGCGTTCCGTAGTAGTTTACTAAGAGTGTTGGGGTCGTTCAATGACTTATTGACATTGACAATATATCGGCTTGTCAGTCCGTCTTGGCGAAATGCATCAACGCTTCTAAATGCCCCGGTCATTACAAGGGAAGCAGTGACGAGTAGGCCAAATAGCAGACTGGCAAGAAGTACGGTAATCATGGTGCGAATCTTATGGGCGCGTAACTTTGTAAGCGCCAGCAGGGTCGTATCGGTCAGCTTAATCATACGATTACCCCGTCTTTGATGGTGATAATGCGATCAGCCTGTACGGCGATTTCTTGATCATGGGTGGCGATTACGATTGTTGTACCAAACTGATTGCGTACTTGTTGAAATAGGGTAATGATATCGTGACTGTTCTGCGAGTCCAAGTTCCCGGTCGGTTCATCGGCCAAAATGATACTTGGGCGATTAACGAGCGCACGAGCAATAGCGGCACGCTGGATTTGGCCGCCCGAGAGCTCGCGCGGCAAATGCTTGAGTCGTTCAGACAGGCCTACTTGCTCGGCCAGTTTCTCGATACGATTGCTGCGTTCACGGCGATTCATACGGCCTGGCATAGCAGCGATTTCTATGTTGCGCTGCAGGTTCAAGAATGGCTGCAAGTAGAAAAATTGAAATACAAACCCGATAGTCTGATTGCGAAATATCGATAGGTTACGATCACTCATTTTATCAAGACGCATGCCATTTACTGTGATTGTGCCAGAAGTTGGTTTGTCGAGCCCACCCATGAGCTGCAGCAATGTACTCTTGCCGCTACCACTTGCCCCAACAAGCGCGACAAACTCACCTTGGCGTACATCAAGCGACACATCGTGTAGCGCGTGAATCTTTTGTCTGCCAATTTGATACTCTTTTACAAGTTCCTGAACCGTAATGATAGCCGGAGGCGTATCCGTAGCGGGTGAAGGAGTATTTTCTGTATTTTGCATTTTTGTCTTCTGAATCTGTTTTATAGTTGGATTATACTACGTGTACTAGTGCACATCCTCTGAAGAAAATAAGCAAGCTGATTTTCTTCGCTCGGAGATTTCTATTATACCATATAACCGTAGTGTCCTGGCGTGCCGTCAGTTGAAATACAATTAGCACTCCAACTTGACGAGTGCTAATTTGTTTTGTTACCATGGATATACGAAAGAAGAAGCGGAGGATAATTTCATGAGTACACCTATCAAACCTCTGGCAGATCGTGTTGTGGCAGTGCGCGAAGAAGCGCAGACAAAGACTGCAAGCGGCATCTATCTTCCAGATAATGCAAAGGAAAAGCCGGTACTGGCGAAAGTGGAAGCTGTCGGACCGGATGTAAAAGGCATCAAAAAGGGCGATCGGATTCTCTACAAAGAATACTCGACAACAGAGATAAAGATTGACGGAACAGAGTATCTGATCGTCAAAGAGGAAGATATCCTCGGAACGGTCGCATAATGGCCGATACTGCAGCAAGCATGGCAATGATAATCTTCGGCTTGCTGATAATCGTTATTTTGCTGCGGGTTTTGGTGCTTGTCCACCGCCAAACAAGACGCATGGATGAATTGAAACGACAATTGAAATTAAGTGAAACTGCAGGAGAGGAGAAGGAGAAAAACTGATGGCAAAGAAAGTATTTTATGACGATGATGCGCGCACTCGCGTATTGGCCGGTGCAAAAGCACTGTACGATGCAGTAAAGGTGACTTACGGGCCGAAAGGCCGCAACGTGGTGATTGCAAAAGGCTATGGTGGACCGACGGTGACTCACGATGGTGTGACGGTCGCCGAAGGGGTTGATCTACCGGAAAATGACGATGAGACACTTGGCTACAAGGTCGGCGCCGAACTGATCAAGCAAGCAGCAAGCAAGCTCAATAAGGTGGCGGGTGACGGTACTACAACGGTCACTGTACTGACATATAACATTCTGAAAGAGGCGAATCGCCTGATTGCGGCTGGACACAACCCAATGGAGCTCAAAAAAGGCATTGAAGAGGCTGGACGCGAAGTCGTGGCAGCGCTTGATAGCCTGAGTGAAAGCGTCGAAGGCAAAACTGATCGTGTGGCAGAGGTAGCCACGATATCAGCCGGTGACGAGACGATTGGCAAGCTGATTGCTGATGTGATCGAAAAAGTCGGTAAAGATGGCGTCGTCACCGTAGAGGCTGGCCAAGGTCTTGATATGGAAAGTGAAGTGGTTGAAGGCTTCTCTCTTGATAAGGGTTGGGCAAGTGCATTCTTCGTGACAGATACCGGTCGTCAGGAGGCGGTGTACGAAAAGCCATCAATTGTCATCACTGACAAGAAGATCTCTACTGCTCAGGAGCTATTACCGCTGATCGAAAAACTGGCAACATCTGGCAAGAAAGATATTGTGCTTGTGGCCGATGAGGTAGAGGGCGAAGCACTGTCTATTTTGGTACTCAACAAGCTCAAAGGTGTACTAAATACCGTCGTCGTCAAAGCGCCAAGTTTCGGTGATCGCCGCAAGGAAATCATGGCCGACATGGCTGTACTAGTGGGTGCGCAAGTCATCTCAGAAGATCAGGGTCTGACGTTTGAGAATGTCGGCCTCGAGGTGGTCGGTACAGCCCGCAAGGTGATTGTTGGTAAAGACGAGACGACGATTATTGAGGGCGCTGGTGCAGATGCGGATGTTCGCGATCGTATCGCGCAAATCGTGGCCCAAGCTGACAATGCTACCAGCGAATATGACAAGGAGCAGTACGAGAAACGCGCGGCTGCTCTATCTGGCAAGGTAGCAGTCATCAAGGTTGGCGGTGCGACTGAAACTGAGATTGATGAGAAGAAATTCCGCGTAGATGACGCAGTGGCAGCGACCAAAGCAGCGCTGGCTGAAGGTATCGTAGCTGGTGGCGGCGTGACATTGGTAAATCTGGCAAGTTCCCTAAAGGCCAATAGTAGCGACAGTGTTTCTGCTGGTCGCCAGATCGTAAAAGATGCACTCAGGCAGCCATTCCTTCAGATTACGGCCAATGCCGGATTGAACTCCGAGGCGCTTTTGGCGCAGGTCGAGGCCGGCAAGCCAGGCTTTGGCGTGAATGTCATGACACCGGAGAAGGGACTAGTGGATGTCAAAAAGGCCGGGGTTATTGATCCGGCACGTGTCACCAAAGAAGCGGTGCAAAATGCCGTATCGATTGCCGCAACTGCCGCAACGATGGGTGCACTGGTGGTTGAGATTCCGGAAAAAGAGGCTCCAGATATGTCTGCCATGGGCGGCGGCATGCCCGGAATGATGTAGGAAATAAGAGACATCAAGAAATAACTCCGTTTATACGGAGTTATTTCGTTCGACTCTAAATTCAAATAGTTTTGTGTTCGTATCGGTCAAGCCGCTTGATTATTAGAAAGAAAATCGATTTCTTTGATGACATCAAGCAATGCCTGTGCGCGGCGAGTTTCGTCGGCGATAGCCCTAGCTGCTTCGTGAGCTGGCTCGATAAGGGCTTTGTCGTCAGTTGAGCGAAGGAGCAGTAGGTAGGTGTCAAACTTCTCCTCCGGAGATACATTGAGCTTATCAACGAGCGGGCGAAGCTCCTGTAGGGCTTCAAGCTTGATACTTTCGAGTTCGTTTGAGCCTTGCGGAGCAGGTGCTACGACAGGATTGAGATCGGGCACGATTGCTGCTGCTGGATCTGAAGCGACTTCTGGTGCTTCTGGCATGATTGGCGCATCGGTTGTTGTGGCATCAGCCACTGCACCGTCGACTTGGTTTGTCACACCCGCGAGTACTTTTGCCAGCTCCTGATCGTCGCTGATTGGTTGTTGAGTTGTTGCATCGTCTGCCATTTCCACCCCTATATTTGTTGCAAACTATCTATCGATATTCTTTATGCTTTATTACCTAGTACTGTATCATAGAAGGAGTATCCAAGTAAAGAAAATCAGGCTGCTTTCTATAAGACAGAGAGGCGAGCCATCAGTAAGGAGGAAGATATGCTTGATGATATGAATGTACTGGCACAAAAAGATTCATCTGGTGCCCTGGGACTTGCAGTTGAAACGCCGTCGCAACTGTTGCACAATTTTGAGATTGGTACTTGCGAAGCACCCCGAGAGATCAGGACAGTTGTCTACAGCGGCATGGGAGGCAGTGCGCTGCAGGCGGAATTGGCGCGAACATTTCCAAAGTTGTCTATTCCATTTGTTATTTCCAAAGATTATGTGATTCCGCCGTTTGTGGATGAGCATACACTCTTTATCGCGGCGAGCTATTCTGGCAATACCGAAGAAACGCTGTCGGCACTGGAGCAGGCTCGCACCAAAAATGCCATGATCGCTATTTTGACGGGCGGCGGCAAGTTGCTTGAGAAGGCAAATGAGCATGGTGATCAATTTGTTGTGATTCCAAAAGCTATTCAACCGCGCATGGCGACTTTCTACGGCTATCGGGCGTTGATCGAACTTTTTGTCGGGTATGGTCTTGCACCGCAGTCTGTCATCAAGGAGCTTGAGCAAGCTGCCGCACATCTTGCGGAGTCGGTAAAAGCTTGGGAGGCTACCGTACCACTGGACAACAATCCGGCGAAGCAGTTGGCCCTGCAGCTCGTTGGGAAGACGCCGATCGTCTATGCTGGGCCGGAGATGGCGCCGGCAGCGTACAAATGGAAGATCAGTTTCAATGAGAGCAGCAAAAATACTTCGTGGCACAATGTCTTGCCGGAGTTTGATCACAATGAGTTTATCGGGTGGAGTTCTCATCCTGTTGAGAAGCCGTTTAGCGTGATTGATCTGATTTCGAGCTTTGAGCATCCGAGAGTACTCAAGCGATTTGAGATTGGTGATCGTCTACTCTCGGGAATGCGGCCAAAAGCTATTCGCGTCGAGGCAAAGGGCGAGACGGTAGTCGAGCAGTTGCTCTATCTGGTGTTGCTCGGAGACTTCGTGTCGCTTTATCTGGGTATTTTAAATGGTATTGATCCAAGCCCGGTTGCATTGGTCGAAAAGTTGAAGCAAGAGCTTGGCTAAATGAAGATTCCTATTGTTTCGCCAAATACATCCAAGCAAGCAGCGTGCGCCACGCTTCGACAATCAATAGCTGATTGGGGCTATACCTCAGTTGAGAATAATGAGACTAAGCCTTGGGGAGCATACTATCGGTTGAGTGCAGATGAGGCAGAGCGTTTCGTGGAAGAGTTCTTCCCAGGTTTGTCGTACGATGAGGCCTGTCTCGGCGACCCTGATGTCAAGCTGACCCCAAAGATATTACTGGTTGTGCCGCACAAGCGATTGAGCTGGCAATATCATCATCGTCGGGCTGAACGATGGCGCTTTTTGACGAGAGGATTTTATCACAAGTCGGATTCTGATGAGCAAGGTGATCTCTACGAGGCAAAACAGAGTGCAAGTGTGCAATTTGCGGCTGGTGAGCGCCATCGCCTGTGTAGTCAGGATGAATACGTGATTGTGGCTGAGATATGGCAACATGTCGTGCCAGGCCAGCCGTCCGACGAGGAGGATATTGTTCATCTAGCCGATGACTTTCAGCGAGGTTAGGGCCTAATCGGCCTAATCCAAAAAAATGGCGGCTCGGTGACTCTCTAGTATTTTGTCCAGCTCCAGTTGTCTGCCCAGCCGTTGGTGTAGGTCCCCGCTGACACTAGTGGTAATATGTCAAGAAAGCTACAGCGTCGTAGCAGCACCGCAGATTGTTGTGCCATTTACTACGCTGCGAGTGGTGATGGGTACGCCCACACTGTCGCATGGCTGGTTGCCCTTGAGGTAGAATCGATAAGCTGCAGTTGTGCCAGCAGGCGAGTAGTACCATGCGCCTGAGTACTGTTTGCCATTGCAATTCATCGTCTGTGTACTGGGTTGAGGCAGGCCCGTCATGTAGGGCTCAAGTGCAGCAATAAGGCTTATAGGGAAAGCTCCGCCACCACCACACATTCCTCCTGGATCAGTACCGTCAGTCATATTTCCGCATCGTGAAGGGCTGCCGAGGCATGAAAAGTTTTGTATAGGATAGGCGCCTTTGTCGGCGGCGTAGAGGGCGATTGCTTTGGCGTAGGCGCTGACTGACTGAATGGTTTTTGTGTTTTCGGCGCGAGTCTGAATACCACTATAGGTAACTATAGATATGGTTGCTAGGATGGCAATGACGACAATGACGATAAGCAACTCGACAATTGTGAACCCGATTGCGGTTTTTCTCATGCATGTAGTCTACCAGAAT
>CAYOVH010000001.1:193944-197337 GCA_964407405.1 uncultured Candidatus Saccharibacteria bacterium
GGCAACTACAAACTAGTGATAACGTCTAAGTGACTCGATGACATCCTTGCGTGCAGCGCGGACCGCCGGATAAATGCCAAATAGTACGCCGACACCGATAGACAGGCCAAATGCGGTAGCGGCGATCTCCCATGTAAATGCCGGGTCGTACGGTAGGAATAGACTGATACAGAAGGCTGCGAAGTAGCCACCGAGATATCCCAATACTCCGGCGAGGCTACTCATGATAAGGGCTTCAATCATAAATTGGAGGGTAATGGCGCTGTTTGATGCACCAACGGCTTTTCGGAGACCGATCTCGCGAGTTCGTTCGGCGACGCCGACTAGCATAATATTCATGATACCGATGCCACCGACGATGAGGGAAATAGCAGCGATTGCAGTCATGGCTCCACCTACGAGAACAAACAATTTATTGGTTGGTTGTTCGATTTCATTACCAATCAGGACGCTCGCATCGGCGTCACCCGAATGATTGCGGCTTAGCGCGGTACGGATATTCTTTTGCAGCGCGAGCATGTTTACATTTTTGTCGGCGATGATATTGATCTGCTGTATCTGCGCGACACCACCATTGAGCAGCTTGCCACTATCGAGGCTAATGATGGCGGTATGATCGAGGTCGACGTTGTTGTAGTTGATAGGATTGCTTTGTGTTCTCATGATACCGATCACGGTAAATGACTGGCCGCGGATTGTGAATATTTTTCCTGCTGACTCGCCAGTCCCAAAAAGATCGACTGACAGTTGCTCACCAATAACGGCAGTATTTTCAAGAGTAACATTGTCGATAAACTGGCCGTTGAGGATAGGGAGTGACGTGGTGGAGGGGAAGTCGGGCGTGGTCGCGAGCACTGTTGCGGTTTTTGACGTGGCATTTGACGATCGGACACTGCCACCAAGCGTCATCAGGGGTGCAGCCTTTTTAACACCTTCTATAGCTTGAATGGTTTGGACATCACGCTCAGTGAGGGGGC
Organism: uncultured Candidatus Saccharibacteria bacterium; assembly: GCA_964407405.1. GTDB lineage: Bacteria > Patescibacteriota > Saccharimonadia > Saccharimonadales > Saccharimonadaceae > JASLCR01. The sequence goes on from CAYOVH010000001.1 coordinate 194,922, forward strand.
TTGTGCTGTATGCATCTGACGGTGTGGGGTTGCTCAGGTCGATAAGCGAGCTATCTTTCTGGGTTGGCCTGACAATGATCAGCGAGCCGCTAACACCTTTTATCTGATGACTGAAGATTTTGGTGATACCGCTTGAGAGCGCGAGGATGGTTGTGATACTGGCGACACCAATAGTAACCCCAAGGATGGTGAGCAGGGTACGCATGCGGTTGCGTCTGAGCGAGATGCTCGCTGTGTGGAAATGCTCAAAGAGGAGAAGCCCCATTATTTTTTTGCCTTTCGTTTGCGCAGTTTTTTGGCGGTTTTTGATTTTTGTCCGAGAGGACGCTTGCCCTTTACATCTTTGTTTTTAACGGTCGTCTCCTTGGTATCGGTGTCGATCTTACCGTCAATCATAGTGATGACGCGCGATGCGTAGGTAGTCAGATTTGGATTGTGCGTCACCATAATGATGGTATTGCCAGCCTTGTGAACGTCGGCGAGTTCTTCCATGATGATGTGGCTGCTTTTTGAGTCGAGGTTGCCAGTTGGCTCGTCTGCCAGGATGATTGACGGTGTATTGACAAGGGCGCGGGCAATGGCGACGCGTTGTGTTTGGCCGCCAGAAAGCTGCCATGGCATGTAATATTCGCGCTCAGACAGATGAAAATTTTTGAGCATTTGGCTGGCCCGTTGAAGGCGCTTCGTGTGAGGTATACCAGTATAGGTGAGTGGCAGGGCGACATTTTCAATAACATTCATACGCTCAATGAGATTGAACGCTTGGAATACATAGCCAATCTGACGAGCACGGATGCGGGCGTGGCGAAAGCTAGAAAGTCGCTCGACGCTTTTGCCCTCAAGCAGATAATCTCCATCGGTTGCACGGTCGAGCAGGCCGATGATGTTGAGCAGCGTGGTCTTGCCGCAGCCGCTCGGACCCATGATGGCGATGAATTCACCTTTTTCAATTGTGAGGTCGATGCCGTCCAATGCATGATGCTCGGCATCGCCAATCCCAAAGACTTTCTTGAGGTCGCGCAGTTCGATAACTGGTTGGTTTTTTACAGTTTTTGCCATCTCCTCTTATTATACGGAGGCAGCGAAAGTAAAGGCAACCGTAAGCAAGTCGTATTTTACACAACTAGTCTGCTGCCTCGGCAGAGCAGGCTATCCTACTGAGTCTAATCCACTCCGATCTAGATCGACGAGGGGTAGGGCAGCTGGAATTTTTAGGTGTTTCTCTGTAATATAAAGTGATACGGAGAGGTGGCCGAGTGGTTGAAGGCGCACGCTTGGAAAGCGTGTATACCAGCAATGGTATCGCAGGTTCGAATCCTGTTCTCTCCGCCAGGAGAAATAATTCTAGGCCCATATGGTCTTGAATTATTTCTTTTCGCAGAAAAGCAGGATTTGAGCCAGGTTCGGCGTAAGAAGTGAAGCGAAAAAGTGGTTACATTTTTTCGTAAACGACTGGAGGAGCGAAGCGATATCCTGTTCTCTCCGCCATTTGTAAGGTATCCGTAGAGTATTTGACAACGATAAACTTTAGTTCACTAGTGTAAACTAAAAGGTAAGCACAAGCATAATTTAATTTCAATTTGCATAGCCGTGCTTTCTGGCATGGCAGGAGAAAAGCAACATGCATACATTAGAAAATTGGCATCCATCGCAATTTTTGCGTAGTGTTCTGTATGGCCTTGCCAGCCTTCTAGTGATACTTTGTCTATCTACTGTTTTTTCGCTACAGGCATTTGCAGCTCCTGGCGACATCACCGAATATCCTATACCAACTGCCAATGCATATCCTGGAAGTGGTCTCATCATTGGCCCAGACGGTAACCTATGGTTTGCTGAAATGGGTGCCAACAACATCGGCAAGATTAATCCTTCTACGGGTCAGATCACGGAATACCCAGTGCCAACACCCGGTGCTCAGCCGGTCTCTATAGTCGCTGGTCCTGATAATAATTTGTGGTTCACCGAGTTGGATGGCAACAATGTCGGTAAGATCAATCCAGTAACTGGCCAAATCACTGAGTACCCTATACCCACGTCCAATACCCAACCATCCTGGATTATTGCTGGCCCAGATAACCATCTGTGGTTTATCGAGAGTGGCGCCAACAACATCGGCAAGATCAATCCTTCTACCGGTCAGATCACGGAATACCCAGTGCCGACTGTCAATGCCGGGCTTGAGTCTATCGTAGTCGGCTCAGATGATAATATATGGTTCATCGAACAAAGTAGTAATAAGATAGGCAAATTAAACCCAACTACTGGCCAGATCACCGAATATCCGGTACCGACACCCGATGCTGCATTGCAAGGTATAGTGCTTGGCTCTGATGGCAATCTATGGTTCACCGAGTTGGATGGCAACAACATCGGCAAGATCAATCCTTCTACCGGTCAGATCACGGAATACCCAGTG
>CAYOVH010000001.1:197437-265198 GCA_964407405.1 uncultured Candidatus Saccharibacteria bacterium
CCGACTGTCAATGCCGGGCTGTACGGTGCGACTAATGGCCCCGGTGGCACTATATGGTCCACTGAACGACTGAGCGATAAAGTCGCAAAACTAGATCCCTCCACCGGTCAGATTACGGAGTACCCTTTATTGGCTTCTGGCAGACTTCCAGCGAATATTATGAGTGCACCTGACGGTAATATGTGGTTTACAGAAGTGATGGGCAATAAAGTTGCCAAACTGGATCCAGCCACTGGCCAGATAACCGAATATTCTACAGGAGGGTATCCAGGCGGCATTATGCTCGGTCCCGACAATAACCTTTGGTTCGTGGCCCTTATGTCCAACACGATCGGTCGCATTGAGCTTGCAGCGCAAACTCCACCTTCCGGTGGCGGGTCTGGCTCTTCGGTTGTGCCGCCAGTTCAGCAGCCCAACGTTTCTGTGCCTGATGCGCCCAAGGCAGGCGCCGCTAGCAGAGGGGGGTATTCTGCTACAATAATATTTATTGGTACCACTCTTGCCTTTATTCTAGTCGGTACATTTGTAGCAAATAAGATTCGTAACTAGTCTGTTCAAATTCTTTCAGCAGCTATAGACATAAACACCATATATAGCGTTGTAAAAAAGCAACACCACACTATAAGGGGTAATTTGTGAGAAAACTGCTTGTGGTGAAAAAAACTACTCAAAAAGACTTGCATATGCTACATGTGGGGTCTATAGTCATATGCAGACCACTACATATGTAGTTGATCAATAAAACATACATTAACGCAAGGAGCTATCAGAGGTGACTGGTACCCATCAGGGTATAGTTCTTTGTCGTTGTCCGGCGAACGTGAGGAGGTGCACGAGCCGGGATGTATGAAACATAAAACATAACAAAATAGGGGAATTATAGTGAACGGAATTCACGTGGTAAAGCGAGATGGCACCCGCGAACCATTTGACGCCAATATGATCAACCTGGCACTCGTGAAGGCAAGTGAGGGACTGCCGGATCAGATTAGCAAGGTTGTACAGGTAGCGACAGAGCTACAGCTTACACTTTTTGACGGAATCACATCAGAGCAGCTTGATGAGGCAGTGATCCATACGGCACTGCAAAATGTCAAAGACGATCCGGACTTTGACAAAATCGCAGCGAGGTTGCTGCTCAAAAATATCTACAAGAACATTCTCGGTGATTACGGGACTGATGCAGAGCTCAAAAAGCTTCATGCTCGTGAATTTCCAAAGTTTGTAAAGCAAGCAGTCAAAGATGGTCTGCTCGACACGCGAATGGCAGACGGCCGCTTCGATCTCAAGAAACTTGGCGAAGCACTTGAGCCAGTTCACGATGAACTTTTCAAATACATCGGTGTGGTGACGAACAAAAACCGCTATGCCTTGCGTAAGAATTCCGGCCAGCCGATCGAAACGCCGCAGTTCACACACATGCGCATCGCAATGGGGCTGAGCTACAACGAAGAAGACCCGACCGCAGCGGCGATCGACTTCTACGAGCACATGGCTCGTCTCGAATACGTGGCTGGCGGCTCTACCCGTGTGAATGCCGGTGGTGCATTTCCGCAACTTTCCAACTGCTTCCTGATGGAAGTCCAAGACGACATGGAGTCAATCGCAAAATCAATTCGTGACACGATGTGGATTGCCAAGGGCACTGGTGGTATCGGTATCACTATGACCAAGCTTCGTGCAGCCGGCTCACCGGTCAAGACAACGAACACCGAGAGTACCGGTCCGATTCCATTTATGAAAATGATCGACACAGCGCTGTTTGCGGTATCACGCAAAGGCAAAAAAGCGGGCGCAGCAGCGATGTACATGGAAAACTGGCACCTGAATTTTCCGCAGTTCCTCGACCTTCGTCAAAACTCGGGCGACCCGTATCTGCGTACCCGTATCATGAATACAGCGGTCTATATGAGCGACGAATTCATGAAGCGTGTCCAGAAAGATCAGGATTGGTATTTGTTCGACCCGGCCGAGGTGAGCGATCTCCCAGAGCTATACGGTGAAGAGTTTTCAAAGCGCTACAATGAATACGCCAAGATGGCTGACAAGGGTGAGATCAAGACGTTTGATAAACTCCCAGCTCGCCAGCAATTCAAACAAATCTTGACGGTGCTTCAAGCAACTAGCCATCCATGGCTGACCTGGAAAGACACCATCAATGTACGTGCGCTCAACAACAATACCGGTACGATCCATTGCTCAAATCTCTGTACCGAGATCACGTTGCCACAGGACGAGAAAAACACCTCTGTCTGTAACCTCGTCTCTATCAATCTGTCTCGCCACTTGAGCACCGACAAGCAGTGGGAGTGGGACAAGCTGGAGAAATCCGTTCGTTCAGCGATCCGCCAACTCGATAATCTCTGCGATATCACCAACACGCCGATTCCAGAGGCAATGAATTCAAATCTTCAGAATCGTGCGGTTGGCCTTGGCCTAATGGGATTCTCCGATATCCTGGAAAAACTCGGCCATAGCTATGAGTCAGAGGAAGCCTATGATCTGATCGACCAGCTGACAGAATTTATCAGCTACTATGCGATTGATGAGTCAACTGAGCTTGCCAAAACCAGAGGCAGCTACCCGCAGTACAAGGGCAGTGGCTGGAGCAAGGGCGAGCTGCCACTTGATACCCTTGATGAGCTCGGCAAGCAGCGCAAGGTCAAAGTCGATGTGACGAGAAAAGCTCGTATGGACTGGGAAAAGCTCCGCGCCAAGGTGAAAAAAGGTATGCGCAATGCAACCGTCATGGCGATCGCTCCGACAGCCAATATCGGTTTGGTTGCAGGCACGACACCAGGACTTGATCCGCAATTCGCACAGATTTTCTCGCGCAGCACATTGAGCGGCAAATTCCTTGAGGTCAATGTCAACATGGTGAATGCACTCAAGGCCGAGGGACTATGGGACGAAGTGAAAGATGAAGTGTTGGCGCGCCAAGGAGACATTCAGGGCATCGAAGTGATCCCGCAGTCGATCAAAAATGTATACAAAACGTCATTCCAGCTGTCGCCATACGCTTTTATCGAAGTAGCAGCGCGTGCACAGAAATGGGTCGACCAGGCAATCAGCCGCAATATGTATCTTGAGACACGCAACATTGACGACTACGTGGATATCTATACCGAATGTTGGAAGCGTGGACTAAAGACGACCTACTACCTGCACGTGAAGCCACGACACCAGGCCGAACAGAGTACGACCAAAGTGAATAAATCTGAAGAATTAGCGAAATCCAGCGGTGGCCAGCGCAAGAGCGGCTTCGGCTTTGCCAAAAAACAAACAGTGGAGGTAGGCTCATGACAGATTGTACCTGTAGCTGCAACTGCTGCTAAATCAACATAACTAAACAAACTAAGTAGGGAATAGGGAATTACAAAATGAACGCATCACAAATCATCGACGACAACATGACACTAGAGGAAAAACTAGCTGCGATCGACCAGGCAATGAAAAATGCTCAGGCAGTAGCCGACGATCAGGCGGCTGCAAATGGTCAGGTGGCAGCACCGCTTGACCCAGCACTATTAACGATCTGTGACAGCTGTGAATAAGGATACCTACAGGCCGTCATCGGTCCATAACAGAGACTTCGGGCGAATCATACGTGAAGTCAATGATTATGACGAGTTAACGATAGGCGATGCCACGGAGCACGGAAAAGTGCTTCAAAAAATGGTTGAATTTGGCGGTGGTTGCCTAAAAGTAGTCTTTGATGGACTCAGGGACTATCATCAACCAGTTGCAGCGACCCAAGAAGAAACGTTGTTTTAGAGGAAAAGGAGGTAGCATAATGGCAGGAATATTAGGCACGGGCATCCAAGATGGGCTGCTCTTAAAGCCGATCCACTACAAATGGGCGATGGATTTGTACGACCAGGCGGTCGCAAACACATGGTTTCCAAATGAGATTCAGCTCGGGCAGGATCTGAGCGACTGGAAGAAGATGACCGATGAGGAAAAGCACGCGCTGACCTACCTCATGAGCTACTTCAACCCGAATGAGTTGCTCGTCAATAAGGCACTGGCTTTTGGTGTGTACCCATATGTCAACGCTGCCGAGTGCCATCTCTATCTCGCCAAGCAAATGTGGGAAGAAGCCAATCACTGCATGAGCTTTGAGTACGTGCTCGAGACCTTCCCGATCGATCGCAATCAGGCGTATGAAAACCACGTTGAAGTGCCATCGATGGCTGCCAAGGAAGAGTTTGAGACGAAATTCATCAAGCGCATGACTGAAGACACGCTCGATATCACTACGACAGAAGGCAAAAAAGATTTCATCCGCAATCTCATCGCCTACAATATCATTCTTGAGGGTATCTGGTTTTACTCTGGCTTCATGGTGGCGCTTAGTTTCCGTCAACGAAATCTCATGCGCAATTTTGGTAGCCTCATGGATTGGATCATTCGCGACGAATCGCTTCACCTCAAGTTTGGCATCAACCTCATTTTGACTGTACTCGAGGAAAATGAAGACCTGCAGACACCGGAATTTGCCGACGAGATCAAGCAGATGATCCTCGACGCCGTGGAGATGGAAGAGCAGTACAACAAAGACTTGCTACCAAAAGGTATCCTGGGTCTCAATGCCGACTACGTCAATCAGTACGTGAAATACCTGACCGACCGTCGTCTTGAGGAGCTTGGTTTTGAAGCACACTACAAAGTGAGCAACCCGGCAAAGTGGATGGCAGCAGCCAATGACACATTGGAGCTCGTCAACTTCTTTGAGAGTACCAATACAAGCTACGAGGTAAACTCGGGCAACGCCAAAAAGGAAGACTAACAAAACGTGAATATATAAAATGAGCGCGGCAATATCTCGCGCTCATTTTGTACCGAGGGAACTATGAGTAGAGGAATCATCGGTGATTATGAAACATTTATCGAAAAAGTTGATGCAGGCCTAAAGCGTCTCGGCATCTGGCGCTGCGAGTTGTCGATGATGGATCACGTATGTTATCGCGTAGAGACATCGGAACGCTATCATGAAATGCTCAAGGAGGCTGAGACTATCGGGATACTGCTCGGTGAGAGCGATATCAACGGACGACCAATTGCTACATTTGAGCTGGATGATTATCTCGAAGCAGCTGGCTGGACGGTGCCATATCTCGAACTTCCTGCGCCAAAAGAAGGATCTCCCTATGTCGAGGGTTTAGAGCATGTCGAATTGGTTGTAGTAGGCAGTTTGGATCGGTTTGTGAGACGCCATAGCGATCTGCCTTTTACCTATGGCGGCATCGGCAAATCCATCAATCCGGAAGCTCGCCTAAAGACACAAGGCCTCTCGGTGAAGTTCCATGAGCAACAGCTCGGGGCGGTCGTGCGGATCGAAAAGCAATTAGGGATTACGAAGGTGGTGCAATGAAAACCGAAATCGAGGTAAAATTTGTCGACGTCGGTATTGATGACATGCGCCGAAGACTTGAAGCACTTGGAGCAGAATGCGAGCAGCCGCTTCGACTTATGCGACGGCAGGTTTTTCATTTGGTCACACCCGACGACAATGCTTTTGTACGTGTTCGCGATGAGGGCGACAAGACCACAATGACGTACAAGAGATTTGAGGGCGATGGTCTTCACGCGGCAAAAGAAGCTGAGATTGTCGTGAGTGACTTTGCGACCGCCGTACAGATTCTTGAAGGAGCTGGACTGAAGTCAAAGAGCTATCAGGAAACAAAGCGCGAGACATGGCGTCTGGGTGAAGTCGAGATTGTCATCGATGAGTGGCCGTGGGCGCCGCCGTTTGTAGAGATAGAGGGTGAGACCGAAGAAGAGGTGCGAGATATGGCCGAGAAGCTTGGCTTTGACTGGAGCAAAGCCGCCTTTGGCGGCGTTGCCTCTGTATATCGAAAAGTATACCCAGCTATCGCAAGTGATAAATTGATCAACGATTTTTCGCGCTATGATTTTGATGATCCTGTGCCGAAGGAATTTAAGGGCTGACCTGGATTGGTCTCGCAGTTTATCTATAAGCTGATAAAACTATGACTTCGTCTTTTGAGCAGGCACCTTTTTGCTAGGCGTTCTAAGCGCCACAAAAATAAGACCTATGCCCATCAGGGCAAAGAACATAAGAATACCGAAGAAGACAAAAAGACCCAGCATTGGATTGCAGATGCTCCCACCAACCAGTGCATCGCAAATTAAAGAGCTTAACGGTGTGGTCGCAAAAAACGGCGCGACAATCCCAGCGACAAAACAGGCTATAGCGATTGCCAATATTGTTTTGTCTCCACGTTTATTCATCACGGGGTCTGTCTGCTAATTCCGTTTTTAAGTTGATTCAATTTCATATGTCCAGTATAGCAAAGCATTTCGAGGATAATTCAATTACAGTTCTCTGAGTTAATTAGGCCATCTTAGCTTATGGTAAACTTGACTCTATGGGCAAGAAGTCAAAAAACAAAAAACAAATTCCTTACCCAAAGAGCATAGGGTTTGTGTGGACTACTATTGCAATATGGATAGTTGTTAGCACACAAGGATTTGGCAATCTTGAAGATAGCTGGACACTTGGCAAAGTTTTTCTACTATTCTTACCTGGCTCATTGTTACTTGCATACGGTGTCCTGCTTGGCGAACGTCAACCTGATCTAAAGCTCCACCGAATAGTTGCCCTCACTATTGTGATGGTAATTGCGACCATGGCTGTTTGTAGCTGGTTCTACTTTATGGTCAACTTTGCTAAGACATGAAGATACCCCCGAGTTTCCTCGGGAACCTTTGACTACATGGCCTAGCACGGCACCTAAAGCTAGTATGAGCATTTAGGAATTCTTTTTTCGAGTAGATACTTTCTTGCCAGGCGTTCTAAGCGCCACAAAAATAAGACCTATGCCTACTAGTGCAAAGAATACGACAATGCCGAAGAAGACAAAAAGATCAAGCGTAGGCGCACACCAGCCACTTGCGGTTGTCGCGTTGCAGATCGCGTCACCCAAAGGACGAGTTAAGTAAAACGGCGAAATCATCCCTACGATGATGAAGAGGATCCCCAGTATTATAAGAATGTGACTTTTACGCTCTTCTCTCATAGAATTCATAATAACAAACCCTACTCTTGGAGAGCAACACGGCTACCTTTAGTGTATGAAGATACCCCCGAGTTTCCCCGGGGGTTATGTTCTCCGGTATGAAGCGCTTTACTCAGCTGGGTATGATCAGTGTTTCCCCACTGATAGACCTCGAACTCGTAACAGACGAGGGTATCTAGAACTTAAAATGCCAGTCGTCGAATAACTTAGGTGTTTCGTCATTAAACCAGAGTAGTATGATAGCCATTAGTGTAATGAGCGCGACAGTCGCTACTATGTATAGTACCAGAAGTCGTTTATCGGTTTCTTTTTTCTTCATGGTTTTGCGTCACCAGGAGTCGCGATTAACTATCTGTTAATAAAATTACTAGCGAACCATGCTACGGCAACTAGTATAAACGTAACACCTAAAATGATTCCAGTTCGCTTTTTTCCAGTAGTTATAAAATAGGAAAATGCAGCGATTGCTATGCAGATTATTAAAAACGGAGGACCGAAGACCTTAAATAAGCCTCCTACTAGATCGAAGTTATTGCCATCACGGAAGACGTCCATGACTATATTGTAGCATGAAGATGCCCCGCAGTCGCCTGCGGGGCCGTATTCTTCAGCAATTCCCACCTAGGGGAACAGGTTTTCTATCTCACTCTCGACGACAGACTCGTATGCAAGCTGTCCATCCGAATTTGGGTGGTATGACTCAGCTCGTCCGGCGTCGTCGATAGCAGGTATGACGCCGTTGAACCAGGGATATGGCCTGCACAATTCATGGCCCACGAATACCGATGAAGGATCAACGAAATGAACATTGCTGTCGTTCGTTGCCTCGACGGCGGCTTCGATTGCAGAGTTTATGTTGTCATGCAGAACTCGGGACTCAGTCACTTCATCCTCTGCAACATCACGACCCGATGTTTGGTTAAATGTGTTCGTAAACCAATCTCCCTCCCATCTGCATGTGCCAACGATGTCACCGTATTCCGGAAACAGATTTGGATAGCCAACAACAATTAGTTGAAGGTTGCTACTACCCAAGCTTCTGATTCCCGAGAATACCGTCTCGAGCTTGTTTTGGAATGTTGTGCTTGTTGCGATATCCTGCGCATCCTCAATGGCGTTAATACACCCGTCATGCTCGAGCTGATGTTCTTCTTCCGTCGAGACATCATCATCGCGTGCAAGGGTGCATGTGCGTAGTACATCACCAAACCCAACGTCATTACCACCAATTGTAATGGTGACGAGCTCCGTGTCGTTGGTTATGTAGGCTGCTTGTGGCAGTTCCACATTTTCTTGATTGTACTCATTAATGATGTAATCAGATACAGCTCCCGAGCACGCCACAAAAGCCGTTGCGCCCAAGTCCAGGCTTGAATCAAATTCAAGTAGACGAGGCCAAGCCTGTGGACTGCGGTGGCATGTGTTTGAGCTCGTATCGGTCTTTGCCTCAAACGGCGGGTTTCCCTCACCACTTGAGAACGAATCTCCCATAGCAACGTAGGTTGCATTTGGAGGACTCGTCGCTATCGCAGCACCCTCATAGCCAGTCGGGTATGTCACGTTCGCATTCGCTACGAAGTAGTTTTTCATCGTTGATGACGTGGCTGCGAGAGATATTTGATATCTACCGCCGTTGATGCTCTGGAAATCAAATCCGATTGGAGTACAGTCGCCATTGGTGATTGACCATCGTCGTGGTCCAATGATGACCTGGTACATCTTGGATGTTGAGTTCAACGATGCTGAGACGTCGTCAAACGTGACAGTGCCAGTTGATTCGGACCACATTACGATGACCTGCTCACGATCAAAGCTCTCGGTCGTAGTATCTGCGTAACTAACCGCCCATGAGCCATTGTCAAAGGCTGTTTGGAGTGATGCGGCCATGTCTCGCGTCTGCTGATCGTCGGCATACCAGTGCCTTGAGTCGAGCAGATACTTTTCCCAGGTGTGAGAAATGTCTTGGCTGGGGCAGTTCACCCCGTACCCTATACCTGAGACGGCGATCCTGTCTACGGTCCTGTAGACGTTGTCGTAGATGCTTGCTGCGTTGACGCTGGTGATTGGCAGGCATATGCCTAGCAGCAAGGTGAAGCTGACGAGAGCTATTCTCATCTTCTGTCTCATCCTCATCCCCTCATTTCGAATTGTCAATGAACGAAATCGTAAAACGGGTGTCCTACGATTTTTTTGCTGAAGAACAGCTTCCATTTAACCATAAAAAGAAAGTAGGCCCAAAAGGATTTGCGTAATCTTTACCTATAGCGTTTTGTGTTGCAAACTCTACACTACCTATAGTGTCGTTATCGGCGTAGAATGAGAATATGAACGGTAAAAACAAACAGGGTTTAGGTGATGGTTCGTAAAGCTCGCCAAGTTGCGACGTTGCTTGGACCAGCCTTTGTGGCAGCGGTGGCTTATGTCGATCCGGGCAATTTCGCGGCGAATTTTTCGTCGGGTGCCGAATATGGTTACGCATTGTTGTGGGTGCTCATATTTGCTAACCTGATGGCCAGTTTGGTGCAGTACTTATCTGCCAAGGTTGGTTTGGTAACTGGCATGAGTCTACCGGAGGTAATTGCCAATAAGCTGGGTCGCAAAAGCCGCATTGCTTACTGGCTACAGGCAGAAATTGTTGCTATATCGACTGATTTGGCCGAAGTCATCGGCGGGGCACTGGCGCTTAATATTCTGTTTGGTTTGCCGTTGCTGGCGGGTGCAATTATCACTGGTCTGGTATCGCTCTTGTTATTAGTTATTTATACTCGTCGCGGGCAAAAGGTATTCGAGCGAATCATCGTCGGGCTGCTGCTTATTATTCCGCTTGGGTTCTTCGCCGGACTGCTTATGCAGCCACCAGATGCTGCGAGTATGGCAGCAGGCCTGATCCCTCAGTTGCGTAATGGCGACATGGTATTGCTAGCTGCCGCTATGCTCGGGGCTACGGTCATGCCGCATGTTGTCTACCTTCATTCGGCGCTGTCGCGCGATCGCCACGGCAAAGTCAAGAGCGAGGAGCTGAAGAGGTTGCTACGGGCAACAAAGATTGATGTGGGCCTAGCAATGGTACTAGCCGGTAGTGTGAATATCTCTATGTTACTACTGGCTGCCTCGGCGTTACGCGGTCAGCCAGACGTGGATAGCCTTGAAGGGATTTTTGCAGCACTTAATGGCCAAATAAGTCCGATTATTGGCGGCTTGTTTGGCCTTAGCTTATTAGTATCTGGTTTTGCCTCTACGACTGTTGGTGCCCATGCCGGGGCTATTATCATGGATGGCATGTTAAAGCGTAGTATTCCGTTGCTTGTTCGTCGTATTATTACTATCATCCCTGCCGTCGTTATCGTTGGCCTTGGCCTCGACCCTACGCAGTCATTAATCATTTCCCAGGTTATTCTTAGCTTTGGTATTCCATTTGCGCTGTTGCCACTGCTGCTGGCAACATCCAGTCGCAAGATCATGGGTGATCAGCGCAATCATTGGGGAATTGTCGTGACACTTGGCATAATCGTAGCGATTATCAGCGCACTAAATATTGCGCTTATTTGGCTAACATTTACGTCGTAAATTTGCGATCTTATAGGTAACTTGCTGAGGAAATAGTAATACTAAGAGCTACCACGCTGGGGCAGTGCCCGGCGTATTGGCTAGCTGGAGTTTTGATTTAGGCTTGGGTGTTTTCTTGCCGCCTTCTTCATTGAGAAAAACCAATGAATGAGCCTTTGGCGTTATCTGGTAGACCGGATCTTCGGCGACTCCTCTCGATCGAAGTTCGTCGATCCATTGCTCTTGGCCAGCGATCTCAAATGCAAGTTCGTGCGAACGAGTCGCTACCATACCTAGCGCGAGAAGTTTGTTGATGCCAGGTTTGTCTATCGAAAAGAAGTTATCCACCGACAACCATTCCGAAATAGGGAGATCCGTACGTTGGTTTGGGTCGGTCTCTGCAATACCCTCCGGCATCATGGCCATTAGGACTCCGTCTTTGTGAATCTTAAACCACGGTTTGTCGGCAGCCGCAGGATAAAATTCGGTACGTCGAAAATCGTGAGAAATCCATTGCCCGGTATGGGCGCGTTCATAGATAAGATGTGATTCTGTTTCATCAGGGCTGCAAAGGTAGGGCGCCAGTATAGCATCTTCACACAAGCCTTTTACGACGGCGGGAAGCTGGTCTTTTCCAAAGACAATTCGACCAGCTATCTCAAGCGATTTACGAGTGGCGAGCACCGCAAGTTTTGCTCCAGTAGTCGGTTTGCGACGGACTTCGGGAGTGGGGCTCGATCCCGTTTCATGGTTTGGCATAGTCATAATGCTAGAGTCTGATACCTTCGCGGGCCTTATTGGCCCACTCGTCGGCGAGCTCGTTACCTTCGTCGCCATTGTGTCCGCGGACCCAGACGAGTGTGGCGCTTGAACTTTGAAATAGGGAATAAACTTCTTGTACGATGTCGAGATTTTTGATCTCGCCGCCTTTCTTTTTCCAGCCTTTTGCCTCCCAGCCGGGCGCCCATTTTGTGATGACATTGATCCAAAATTCCGAGTCGGTGTGTATCAGGCATTCTTCGCCATCCGCATGTTTGAGTGCGGCGATGATCGCATGGCCTTCCATGCGGATATTAGTCGTTTCGCCATCCTCAGAGCCTAGTACGACTGGCTCGCTGCCCAGGATAGCAGCGTAGCCGCCGGGACCAGGATTTGGGCTGGCGCTGCCGTCGGTGTAGTATCGTCTCATTCTTTCTAGTATACAGTAGCCTCCAACCTCTCACCCAACAGACCCTTCCGCGCCTCGAATTTCACGTCTTAGCGATGCAAATTCAAGGGCTGCAGTCGCTTTAGTCTGTTGAGCGAGAGGCTGGAGGCTCAAGCTGTAGTAGTGTTGCCAGAAGGCTTGTTTCGCTACATATAGCGTAGCGACAAAACTACAACACTCTGCATATAGCGTAACTACGCAATGTATTGCTATAATGAAATCCCATGGATACAGTGAAACGAAATGGGAAAACACAGAAATACATATTTGTAACGGGGGGTGTACTCTCGGGGGTAGGGAAAGGTATCACGGCCGCCTCAATAGGTGCAGTCTTGCAGGCAAAAGGCCTGAACGTTTCCATTCAAAAATGTGACCCGTATCTCAATGTAGATGCGGGTTTACTTAATCCTGCAGAACACGGCGAGTGTTTTGTGACAAAAGATGGGGCCGAGACAGATCTCGACCTCGGCCATTACGAGCGATTTTTAGATATTGAATTGACACAAAAAAACGCCACACTTTCGGGGCGTCTACTCTCAAATCTCATAGCTGATGAACGGGCAGGAAAGTTTGGCGGCAAAACAGTCCAGTTGGTACCACATCTCACCAATGCAATTCAGGATGCTATCGCGCTGGCTGCTGATGGTAGCGACCTGCACATCGTGGAGATCGGTGGTACAGTTGGAGACTATGAAGGGTTGAGTTTTATCGAGGCGATTCGTGAGTTTGGCCAGCGCATCGGACGTGAGAACTGTCTCTATATTCACGTCATCTACGTACCTTTTATTGGTACGAGCAAAGAGTTCAAGACCAAGCCGGCCCAAAATGCAATGCAGGATTTGCGCGGCTTTGGTATTTTCCCGGATGCGGTGATCGTGCGCACCGAGCAGCAGGCGCCGGAGAGCGTGTCGCGAAAGATAAGTCTGCTGAGCGGCGTGCCAGAGCAATATGTCGTCGATATGCCAAACGTTGATACCGTATATCGGATCCCGGAAAAGATTGCCACGTCGCCGCTGCACGATCTATTGAGCCGCTTTACTGATAATGACACGACACCTGATCTAGCCAAATGGACCGAATTGATCGCCAAGCAAAATACCACACCGGTAAAGACAGTCAAGGTCGGCCTGGTGGCGAAATATATGGACAACGAAGACACCTATATCTCAGTACTTGAGGCACTCAAAGCAGCTGCCTGGCACAAAGATGTGGGACTAGAAACGGTGTGGATCAATGCCGAGACGGCGGCTGAAAGTGACTTTGAGGCGGTCGACGCACTACTGGTGCCTGGCGGGTTTGGTGAGCGCGGTGTCGAGGGCAAGATCGCCGCAGCCACGTACGCATTGGAGCATCAAAAGCCATATCTTGGCATTTGTCTTGGGTTGCAAGCAGCAGTGATCGCAGCGGCACGACGGGGCGGACTAGCAGATGCGCATTCGACAGAGTTCAATCCGGATACGGCACACGATGTGGTGTATATCATGGACGGGCAGCAGGGCAAGGAATCAACGGGTGGTACGCTGCGTCTGGGTGATTACGAAGCAGTGTTAAAGGAAGGCTCAAAGGTAGCACAAGCCTATGGTACGGCGAATATCGTCGAGCGCCATCGCCATCGTTATGAGGTGAATCAAAAGTTTGTTCAGGATATTGAGAAAGGCGGGTTGGTAATTTCTGGCACATCACCAGACGGATCGCTCGTCGAATTTGTCGAAGCCTCAGATCATCCATATTTTGTGGCTACACAGGCACATCCGGAATTCAAGAGCCGGCCGTTTCGAACTCATCCGCTGTTTGCCGGACTGATTAATTCGGCCAAATAGAAGGATTGGAGGTAGTTTCTTCAACCCTACTTCGTACAAGCAAGTTGTGCTCCAAAATTTAGGGATTGAATTGAATTATCAGGATCACTGGCTGTATAGTCATGGTAGTAGACACCACCCCCGTCACTACAACCATAATAGCTGACAATTGTTCCTCCGGAAGATTCTAAAAGGCTATTACCCCCTCGAGTTAATACTGAGGGGTTATCGATTTTTGCTTCTACTCCAGCGCCATTACCTCCGGCAACACACGTTCCTAAGCCAGCTACTCCTGAGTCTGGTGCATCGCCGGTTGGGGAGACCGAGTTGGTTATGAGCTGGCAATAGTCTGGATAGAATCCGTTGAGTGAATTGAAGACCTCTGCTTTTTTCACTATTGAACCGGCCAGGGTTTTGGCCGAGCTTGTTTTGGCTCTTGCTTGGATACCGTTGTACGCTACGATAGATATTGCCGCCAAAATAGCAATCACCACAATGACAATAAGTAGTTCGACTATCGTAAAACCGTTCTTTCTTTTTCTCATACAAGGCCTTAATTGACGATTATTGGCTATTCTGCTAGTGTTTAATCAGAAAGAAGTGAAACAAATATGCAACTTATCGACGAAATAGAGCAATTCATCTCTGATGATATGACAGTTCTCAGGGAGCTGATGCATGAGGTCAAGGGCTTGAGTATTGTCTCAGCGGTGCCAGCGCTGGAAGAAATCGAAACGAGCGAGTAACACAAATTTGACCAATTATACCTCCGCCTCTGTTACAATGGTGGCAATGGAAGGCACGATTGCACGCGCTATAAAAGAACTGTTTGATGTCGATACGACACCTGTTTTTACGCGTCCGGAGCCGCAGTTTGGCGACTGGGCGACAAATGTGGCATTGCAGCTTGCCAAGCAAGTCGGCGACAACCCGCGTAAGATTGCCGAGCAGATCTCCGAAAAACTGGCTGAAACTGGTGAGTATCAGGTAATCGAAGTAGCTGGACCCGGATTTATCAATATCCGTTTGAAAGATGTTGACCTCCTCGCACAAACCAGAAAAGAGTCGCAGCCGACGCGGGCGGGCGAGACGATTGTCATCGAGACAAATAATCCGAATCCATTCAAGGCGATGCATATTGGCCATGGCATGAACGCGGTGGTGGGCGATACGGTGGCAAATCTACTGGCGGTGAGTGGTGCACGGGTCTACCGTGTAAGTTATCATGGCGATGTCGGACTCCATGTTGGCAAAAGTATGTACGCGTTGCTGAGATTTGCAGATGGAGACTTCGCTAAGATTGAGCAAGTTCCGGAGGCTGAGCGCAATAGCTTTATGAGCAAAATGTATGCCGAGGGCTCGAAGGCATACAAAGAAGACGAGCTGGCCAGGCAAAAAATCGACGAGCTGGCCAGGCAAAGTTTTGCACCAGAGGATGCACTATACGCGCGGATTTATGAGCTATGCAAAAAATGGAGTTTTGACGGTATCGATGAGCTTGTGGCGCGACTTGGCAATCAACCAACGACGATGCGATTTCTCGAGAGCGATGCCGATGAGCGTGGTGTACCGACGGTGAAAAAGAACGTACCGAAGGTATTTCAAGAATCAGACGGCGCGATTATTTTTCCGGGCAGCAAATACGGCAGTTTCGACAATGCATATATCGCGTCAAATGGTAACGGTCTCTATGGCGCACGCGATATTGGCCTAATTCAGCTCAAGAACGAGCAGTTTCACGCCAGCAAGTACTATATCATTACCGGGGAAGAGCAGGCAGCGTATTTTCGCGGTGTGACGGCAGCGGCTGAGCAGATTTGGGGTGATGAGCTCGGAAAAATCGTCAATATTCCGACTGGTCTCGTGAAACTTTCGACGGGTAAGATGAGTAGTCGTGATGGTGATGTGCTTGAGGCCGCATGGCTATTTGATGAATTTAAAAAAGCTATCGCGGCGCGTGGCGGTGAGCCGAACGATGAAATCACCGCTGGCGCGATCCGCTATCAGTTTTTGAAAGTGAAAATTGGTTCTGACGTAGTATTTGACGTCAACGAGGCAGTCAGTCTAACAGGCAATACTGGCAGCTATCTGCAATATGCCCATGCCAGAGCTCGACGCATCCTAGAAAAAGCGAACGCCGGATTTGTGATGCCCGAAATAGTTTATGATGAAGATCGTGCGCTGGTGCGAAAGCTCGGTGAATATTCGGATGTTGTTGGCCTTGCGACGAAACATCTTGAGCCGCATCATATCTGCAACTATCTCTTTGAGTTAGCGCAAGAGTTCAATCGCTATTATGAGAAGAATCACGTGATTGGTGATGACAAAGAACAGCATCGGGCTGGCTTGGTGGCGATCTATGCGGACACACTCAAGGCTGGGCTGACAATTCTTGGTATCCACGCCCCCGAGAAAATGTAGATAGACGCGTAATCCAAGGTAGTTAGAGCCGGCCTTGGAGACTATTGACAACAAAGCATAAGTGTGATAGTATAAACTTATGAATGAAAATAAAATAAACATACCAAATCGAGAAACTAAAGATGTAAGTGGCCGCCCGGAGCTGCATGGTCGCGGAACATTGGAAGCACCAGAGCGTGCGGTAAGGGACCTGGCACAAGTTGCTGCCCGCAACGAAGAAGCCGTCATTACACGCCAGGATATAGCCGTAGAAACAAGTGCTGCTATCTATGAGGGCGCCCAACAGGCTGGTATAGATGCCGGTGAACCGCTCTACGATGAAAATGGCAATCTGATTGCTCAGCCAGTTGCTCCTGCCAGTAGTCAGGCTGGCTTGGCAGCAGTACGGCATCTGTAGCCAGCAACAACTGTTGACAATACAACTCTATCGGAGTAGTATCGGGCTCAGGAACTAACTATGTCGAAGTATCGAGGTACAATCAGCCATAAGCTCATTCTCGTGCTCTTTGATGCGCCCTCGGCTGGCTAGTTCGTTACTTCCGAACATTCAACACCGCCGAGGGAACCACACCTCGGCGATTTTGTTTGATCGGATGTGATGTAAGACGGAAGGCGCGACCGTGTTTTCCGAGTACCTACACAACTAGGAGGAAGTATGGCAAGTGATCCCGAAATTCGGGCTGCTGTGTTGCGTGAGCTTGAGCTCTACGACGGTTGCGTGAGCGGAGATTCATATGGTGACGTTGCTGATACGCTGCGTCCCGATGGCGCGTCAGTTCGCCAGACCAAGCAGGCCATCAACTCGCTGGCCTACAGCTCGAATCGACCGCCGGCGGTGCGCATTTCGCGCACACCCCTCGGGAGGGCCTCCCGAGGGGCCGTGACAGTTCAGTTTCGTGTATAGCGACTGACCTCTATGGCTGGGGCGGCCGGAAAACGGTGGCGATCCCACCTGACCGGCCGCCCCTCGGGCATACTATCTATCCTACAAACGTCCATCGCCTCGCCATTTTTGGCTTGAGGCGATGGCATATTCGTATTGTATAATTTGGAATAAGTCAATTAATTAAAAGGAGTTTTAGGAGATGGCAACAGCAAAAGAACGAGCCGCAGCAGCGCGCGCAAGGACAAAGCAGGCTTCAAAAAGCCACATCGGTGGATTTATGGATTTTATTCGTGAGCAGGGGGTCGTAGGCTTGGCAGTCGGTCTGGCGATTGGTACTGCAGCTGGTGCCAGTGTCAAGGTGATCGTGGATAATTTTATCAATCCACTCGTAGCCCTTATTACCCAAGGCATTGACCTAAGCGATCTCAAGTGGACAGTAGAGCTCGGTAATGGTAAAGCGGTATTTGGCTGGGGTGCAATCTTGAGCTCGTTGATTACACTGGTAGCGACAGCGCTTGTTATCTATTTTGTGATCCATATGGCAAAACTCGATCGTATGGATAAGAAAAAAGAAGGGTAGATCTGACTCGTACCCTAAGTCTCTGACAAAGCCCTCGTACTATCACGAGGGCTTTTTGTGTAGAGAGAAGCATGATATACTATATAAAGTATAGTAATACAGAGTGTCAATATAATCAAAAGGAGAAAAATGAAACTAGCAATTGTTATCGGCAGTGTGCGCCAAAACCGAGTAAGCGACCGTATGGCGAAGTGGATTCAGAATGTAGCAAAAAATGAGGCAGGTGAGCATGAGTGGGAGATCGTCGATCTAAAGGAGTATGATCTGCCAATGTTTGACGAGCCGCTGCCGCCAATGGCCGGACAGCGACCAGAGCTGGCAGACGGGACCAGGCGTTATCTGGAGATAATGGGCCAGGCAGATGGTTTTGTGCTGGTGACACCTGAGTACAATCATGGACCATCGAGCGCGCTGATCAATGCGATTGATCTGCTAGACTTTCAGCTGATGCAAAAGCCTGTGGCAATGGCTGGACATGGTGTCGTCGGTGGTGCGCGAGCGATTGCTCATCTGAAAACAATTGTGAATAGTAATCTCGGTGGCGTACCAATGCCGGGAGGACTGGCCGTAACAGATAAAGTCGTCGATATCATCAGTGATGACGGTGTGTTAGCCGATGATTATGATCATAACGAAGCTAGCTTGAAACGACTGATTGAAACGGTTGTGTGGTATGCCGAAGCGCTAAAAGCGGCACGGGAGAAATAAAGAGGAGGCAAGTCGTGCATAGGACTGATGTTCAGTGGCGAAAAGAGCTGACACCTGAACAGTATCGGGTATTGCGAGAGAAAGGAACGGAGGTACCATTTTCTGGTGAGTACGACAGTACATTTGACCCGGGCACATATACCTGTGCGGCGTGCGGAGCAGAGCTATTTGATAGTGAGAAAAAATTTGATGCACATTGCGGCTGGCCAAGTTTTTATGATGCAAAGCCTGGAGCGGTTGAGTTTCATCAGGATGATTCGCATGGCATGAAGCGCACGGAAGTGACGTGCGCAAATTGCGGCGGCCATCTGGGGCATGTCTTTGAAGGCGAGGGCTACAACGTGCCGACTGATCAGCGGTATTGTATCAATTCGATAAGTTTGAATTTCAATAAAAAATAAGCCCCTCTTTCGTACGAAAGAGGGGTGTGTGATTCGGGCCGGGAGAGTCACCTTAATATGGATTTTCCTCATCCGTTTCCCCGATATCACTCGCCAGCTATGCGAAGCTGACGGACACACCTTCGGGCATTCTGCCGCGATCTCGACCGGGTCGGCCGTGCCACGGACGATAGTCGTTCTTGATGGCGTGCCGAGCGACCTTGCGGAAGGCCCGGTCGTTCAAGAAGCTATCGATGTTGCTCTGGTTGATGTTCCACGTGCCGATGCCAATGTCGTATCGAATTTCGCCATTTTTGATCATGGCATTGATGGCGTTGAGCACGATGTCGTATCGTACGGCACCGATGATTCGCTCAATCAGCTTTGGAGACAGCTCCTTCAGATGTTGCGGCAACTGCTTGCGACAAACAATCTGACGGTGCGTCCTTTCAGCGATGTAACGAGCAAGATCGCTAGGCTTGCCACCGATGCCAATGATGAAGTTATCGGTGCCGCGGAATCGCTTCTTGTCTGATCCCGATCGCCACCTGGGATTTTCTTCCTTGGCGAAGTAGAACTCTCCGGCAACACTCTGCCTAGCGACGATCATGAGGTCAATGATCTCCTCTTCGAAGAAGAGTTCACTGAGCTCGTAGTGCATGAAGAAGATCTTGTTCAGCTCCTTTTCGTCAGGCCGTCGATGCTTTTGGGTCTTACCCCACTTGGACACATAGCCTCCTGGAATGCGTGGTACAAGCAGTCTCTCTGCTCGCTTTTAGCGTAATAGGTTTGAGGGGAAGAGTCAAGTACCTGATATAATATCGTTATGACTGCATATGCAAAACTACTCTGGATTGATCTAGAAATGACCGGGCTTGATCCGGAAGAGGACAGAATATTAGAGGTTGCAGCGATCGCAACGGATTGGGATTTTGATGAAATCGCAACCTATGAGGCAGTAAAAAAAGTTGGTCCGAACCTCATGAAGACTCGAATGGTCGGTGATTTTTGGGAGAAATTTGCTGACGTACGTGATGCATTGATGGCGCAAAATGAGTCTGGCAAGAATGGCCGGACGGTAGAGAATGAGTTGATCGATTTTGTAAACGAACATTTTGATGCTTCGGACAAGATATTGTTGGCTGGTAATTCTATCCACCAGGATCGTAAATTTATCGAGAACGAGTGGGGGCGGCTCAACATGCTACTGCATTATCGAATGCTCGATGTTAGTGCCTGGAAAGTGGTTTTTGACGGAAAGTACAAGAAAAAATTTGCCAAGCCAGAAGCGCATCGGGCAATGGATGACATTCGCGGTAGTATTGAGGAGCTGAAATACTACTTGAAAAAAGTTGATTGTAAAAAATAATCAGAGGTGTCACAATAGGCGCATGAGTACGAGGGTGCATCATGTGGTGACACGGGTAGCGGTAAGCCTTCTTGTGGTAGGAATCGTAGTGATTGCGGGACTGCTCATCTGGAAATGGTCATCATTTAGCCCTGTTGCACAAAAAGCGGAAAAGCTTATGAGCAAACCTTCCATAGAGGTGCAAAGCATATCCTCAAAGGCGCTATTTATGGGTGATGTGTATTGGGGCCGATATATCAATGATTGGTCTATGGCAAGTCAACTCAAGACCGCGTATCCATTTTCTCGACTAAAAGAATTTCATCGTAATGAGTACAATGCATGGGTAGCTGACTTGGAGTGTCCCAGTGTGAGTGGCGTGCGCATGACAAGTGCCGAAGAAGACGAAACACTGACGTTTAATTGTAGTCCAGATTATCTACCAGAGGCGGCGAAGTGGTT
Organism: uncultured Candidatus Saccharibacteria bacterium; assembly: GCA_964407405.1. Classification (GTDB taxonomy): domain Bacteria; phylum Patescibacteriota; class Saccharimonadia; order Saccharimonadales; family Saccharimonadaceae; genus JASLCR01. The sequence goes on from CAYOVH010000001.1 coordinate 217,818, forward strand.
TACGATTTTTAGCAATGCCAACAACCATAGCGACAATCAGAACGGTCAAAAAGGTGTCGATGAAACGCGCCGGCATTTGGAAGAAAACCATATCCAATATTTTGGCAATCCCGATCCGGATGTCTTGGGGGATATTTGCGAAGTGGTGAGTTTTCCGGTGACGGTGACGAACAGCGATGCCACTACCAAAGATGGTGCAATCCCGCTGGCACTTTGTGCACACCATGGTGTTTTCAAGATACCATCGGCCGAGAGCCTAGCTGTCATAAAACGATATGCGCCTTACATGCCGGTGATCGCCTATCCGCATGCGGGTGCGGAGTACCAGCCGTCGCCTGATGAGATAAAAACGACACTTTACCATACTATGATCGATAATGGTGCTGATGTAGTGCTGGGTGACCATCCTCACTGGATACAAAATACCGAGAGCTACAAGGGCCATTTGATCGTCTATTCAATGGGCAATTTCATATTTGATCAGCAGTTCAACAACGAAGTAACACGCTCAGCGCCGATCAGCTTGAAGCTTACATTGGGAGAACGGGTGAGCTCAAAAGATATTGATGCTTGGCTGGCAATTGGTGCGAAGTGTTCGTCTTTTCATGATACCTGTCTTGATGATGTCAAAGCATCTGGACTAAAAAAGTTGCCGCTTACGTATGAATTTGGCGTTGTCGGTAGCAATAATAGCGGCAAAATCGTCAAACCGGCGACGCCGGCTGAGCAAGCGAGTATCTTGCAGCGGCTCAATTGGGCCTCCACAATCAAGCAGCTCAAGCCGCCATATAGCGGCGTCTTGTGATACAGTGGCTATATGATACACAAAGAGCTCGAGGCCTATTTACTCAGTTTCCCCAATACATGGCTGGATTTTCCGTTTGGCGAGGGAACGAGCGTCTATAAGGTTGGGCACAAAGAGACGGGCGAAGGGAAGCTGTTCGCTATTATCGCCGATGGGTCGAATCCTCTGAGGGTAAGTTTGAAGTGCGATCCACTGCTGGCGCAAAATCTACGCGCGAAGTATGAGAGTGTGCAACCTGGCTACCATCTCAACAAAAAACATTGGAATACGATCATTTGCTCGGGGCAGTTATCGGATGATGAGGTCAAAGATCTTGCGCGGCTTAGCTACGATCTCGTCACAGATTTGCACTAATTTTGAGTGTCATTGAAGTTAGCAAACTGCTTTTCGAGCGGTTCGAGATTGGTATCTGATGTTTTGAGGAAAGCTTTGGTTGATTCGCTATTTGAGCGGGTATAAAGTGCCACGATCTCGGCGCGCAGGGTTGCGAGCTGGTAGGCTATTTCACGGGCGTATGTACGGTCAAATACAGCATTGAGTCTGGCGTCATCAAGCTTGCTTGATAATTTGTCGAATTCGGTGGTGATTAGCGCACCTTTTGGTACTTCGGGTAGTTTTTTGACGCCGTTATTTGCAAGTATGACGTTTGATTCTTGGCTGATGCCTGCGAGGATGCTTTGCATTTGAGCGTTGCTGGCGACAAGGTGCGAGTTTTTGATATTCTTTTCATTGTCATTTGCCGCAACTTTGAGTGCATTAACTCGGTAGACAAAGTGTGTTAGCTGGGTCGCTTGAGAAGAGCCGCCAGCGTTCATGAGCATGACGACAACGATGATCAATAGCAGGAGTACACCCCCGATAAACGACCAAAGTTGCCAAGGCTTGAGCGTAGTAGCTGTCGGTTGCGCGGCGATTTGATCAAGATACGTCGCCGGAGGCGGGGTTTGATTTGGTGTTGGTAGCTGTTGGTCCGGGTACATCACTATCATTTAAGCACAAGTAGAGAAGAGGTGAAAGTCTTCTTGCGGTGGTATACTAAAGCCATGCAGGATGCCAGGCAGGAAATCAGGGATAAGCTCAATATTGAGGATGTTATCGGTGAGTATGTGGAGCTAAAGCGAGCGGGACGGAATTTCAAAGGCCTTAGTCCGTTTACTAGCGAAAGGACACCGAGTTTTGTTGTCAGTCCTGACAAAAATATTTGGCATGATTTTAGTTCGGGACGTGGCGGTGATCTCTTTGGTTTTGTCATGGAAGTTGAAGGTATGGATTTTCGAGCGGCGCTTGAGCACTTGGCCCGAAAGGCGGGTGTTGACCTTTCTAAATACGAGACCAGACAGTCAGGTGAAATTGCCAAGAAGAAACGTCGGTTGGCAGAGGCAAATGAACTGGCCGCACGTTATTTTCAACAGTGCTTGATCCGTAATCAACATGCGCTGGAGTATGTTTTCAAGACGCGAGGCTTGAGCAAGGAAGTTGTTCAGGAGTTTCGCATAGGCTATGCACCGTCCGACGGCTATGCATTGATCAAAATGCTTAAACGTCGCGGGTTTAGCAAAAAAGAGCTAAGTCAAGCCGGGCTAACAAATCAATTTGGCGGCGACATCTTTCGCGGTCGGATGACAGTGCCACTGATGGACGGCGGCGGGCAAGTGGTCGGATTTACCGGTCGCATTATTGTCGATGTGTCTGATGCCCCAAAGTACCTCAATACGCCGGCAACATTGCTGTATGACAAATCGCGTCACGTGTTTGGGCTGGCCCAAGCGAAAGAGGCGATTCGAAAGTCTGACGGTGCAGTTGTCGTGGAAGGGAATCTCGATGTTGTCAGTTCACATCAGGCCGGCGTCAAGAATGTCGTTGCCACTGCTGGTACAGCCATGACCGAATGGCATCTCAAAGCACTTTCGCGACTGAGCCACAATGTGAAGCTGGCTTTTGACGGAGATAAAGCGGGCCTGGCTGCGACGGAGCGAGCTATTCCGATCGCGCAGAATGCGGGGGTCGAGTTGACGATTGTTAGCTTACCGGACAGCGCAAAAGATCCTGACGAGCTCATCAAACAAGACGTTGGGCTATGGACGGATGCGATCGAAAAAGCAGAGCCAGCTGTCGAGTGGGTCTTCCGCCAGTACTTGGCGCGTGAGGATATGACGAGTGCGGCTGGCAAGCGTCGCTTTACGACAGCAGCGCTGAGTGTTGTACGGTCACTGGATGATGCGGTGGAACGGGAGCACTACATGAAAAAGATTGCCCGAGCGACTGATGTATCGCTTGAGGCAGTTCGTGCAAAGTTTGCCGATGAGAAAAGTGATGCGCCAAAGCAACTTCGGAGTATAAAGGCAAATGTAGATGCGGAAACAGTACCAACACACAATGCCGTAGAAGATATGGCGCTCGGCATGCTCCTCGTCTATCCTGCGACTCGCCAGCTTCTCGAGGAGTTTAGTCCGGATATATTTAGCGATGATCAACGAAAACAGCTGGCAATATACCTCAAATCTCATCAGGAAGAGTTCAAGCAAACACCGAAGGACTTGCAACAGAGTGAAACGTATGTCAAAATAGTAGAATTGAAGGCCGAGACACGCTACGGGTCATGGCAAGAGGCTGATATTCAGTCCGAAGCCGCCCAACTGCTCCGCCAAATCGTAAAACAACAGCAAAAACGAACGACTGAACAATTATTGGAAAAACTCCGTGTTGCAGAAAGTAATGATGATGACGATGCAATCATCAAGCTGCGCACGGAGCTCAGCGAACAGATAAAGGAGATGGGACGTGGGTAAAGACGACCAAGTAGTACAAGACGATCAATCGCAGAATGAAGAGGAAGTTTCGACACTCGATCTTGTCGATGAGCCTGATGCGACGGAGCTCGATGATGAGGAGCTGGATGCAGACGAAGATACACTCAATTCAAATCAATATTTTGATGATGTGAGTGACGATTCGGTACGTCTGTACTTGCGCGAGATCGGCAAGATTCCTTTGCTCAATGCAGAAGAAGAATTGGCACTGGCGCAAAAAGTAGTAGCAGGAGACAAACGTGCCAAAGACAAGATGGCTGAGGCAAATATGCGTCTGGTTGTCTCGATCGCCAAGCGTTATTCTGGCCGTGGTCTTGATTTTCTTGACCTGATCCAAGAGGGCAATACTGGTCTATTGCGCGCAGTAGAAAAGTTCGACCCAGACAAAGGATTTAAATTCTCCACCTATGCGACTTGGTGGATTCGCCAGGCGATCACTCGTGCGATTGCCGATCAGGCACGTACGATTCGTATTCCAGTCCATATGGTCGAGACGATCAATAAGTTGTTGCGTACCCAGCGCCGCATGACTCAGGAGCTCAACCGCGAGCCGTCGATCGAAGAACTGGCCAAAGAGCTTGAGATGGAGCCGGAGAAAGTCGAGTACGTTATCAAGATCAAGCAGGATATTCAGAGTCTTGACGCTGGTGTCGGTCGTGATGGCGAAGAAGAAGACAGCACTCTTGGTGAATTTATCGAAGATGAAGAATCGGCGACGCCAGAAGAGTCAGCAACGAGCCAACTGCTCAAAGAGCAGGTACAGTCGGTGCTTTCTACACTCAGCGACCGCGAGCAAAAAATCGTCAAGATGCGCTTTGGCCTTGATGGAGGCAAGAGCCACACACTGGAAGAAGTCGGGCAGGAGTTTGCTGTCACCCGCGAGCGTATCCGCCAGATTGAGGCTAAGGCCCTGGCCAAGCTTCGCAAGCATAAAGACGCCAAAAAACTGCACGAATATTTGAAGTAAGCTAAAAATCAAACATATCTTTCAGCGATACATCCAGTGTATCGCTGATTTTTTTGAGTGTACCGATGCGCACCCAGCGTTTCCCGGTTTCGATATAGGCGATAGCGACTACGCTCATATCAACCGCTTCTGCTAGCTGGGCTTGGGTAAACCCGCGCTGTTTTCGTAGCTGAGAAAGTCGTTTCCCGAATTTTCGTAAGAGCGGTATTTCATTTGTATGAGGCATATATCTAGCGTATGAATTATAAACAGATAGTTAAATAAACTACTTGTTTATTTTTTGGATATTTTATATAGTCATAAACATGATGTATCGTCGTGGATTTACGATCATTGAACTGCTCATTGTTATTACTGTTATTGCTGTTTTGACGGTGATTACGATCGTGACATACAACGGTATTCAAGATCGAGCTAGAGCGAGCGCAGTCGCCTCCGACCTCAAGAAGATAGAAAAGGCCTTTCGGATGTACGGAGCAGAGAAGGGGTGGTCGACATGGCCAATTGATACCGCAGTGTTTTCTGGTAGCAGTAATCCAGACGTGAATAGTATTATCGCTAATGTGGTTGGGTTCAAAGACTATTTACAGCCTTTGTCAGCAGCTAATGCAACCGGAGCTAGCGGTACCGTATATCTCTACGATAATGATCTTGATACCTATACCGGTTGCAGTGGGGTGTCAACGGCAGGTGTCAATATCTATGTAGATACACCACCACGTCAGTCCATTATGCAGGCTGTTGATGCAGCTATTGATGATGGCAATTTGTCCTGCGGTAAAGTTACCTATACCAGTTCGGGTGGCTTTCGCTACAATCTGAGTCCAAATCCAATATTTTAACTGTTACAATTTTGGACTCGGCCAAGCTGCCTTCGGTATTAGAAATCCACTTCGTGCAAAACAGCATCAAGCTGTGTTTCAAGGTTGACAATGTCTTTGTCGTTATGAATAAAATAGTCGGCAATGGCAATTGGACCGCCTTTTTCGAGATTTTCAATTTCCGCCCAGTCGCGCTGGTCGATCTCCTCAGGTGTCATAGGCCGCTCCGGGCGTTTTGCCATGCGGGCTTTACGAAGGCGTTTTGGCGTGACGATGGCAATGACAGTCATCTCATCGCCGGGAAATTCGTGCTTCAATATTTTGTATTCACTCCAGGTGTATAGACCGTCGAGGACGACTTTTCGTTGACCGGCAGCGATCAGATTGTTGGTTTCCTGGATTGCTCGTTTAACGACAAAGTCTTTGCCTTCTTTTCTACGAATTTCTTCACGAAATTTCTTTTGGCTGTCCCACGTGACTTCGATACCAGCCTCGTCCATTGCCTTGTAGATGATGCCGCCAAAATACACCTTTGGGTAGCCTTTTTTGGTCAGATATTCTACGGCTGCACTTTTACCGCTGCCAGCTAAGCCGACAAAGGCGATGATCTTTACATTTTTAGGTTGACTCATTGTAGACCAGTATAGCAAATAGATAATGGCTATGCTTTATGTATCCGAAAATTCCTTGTACGCTAGAGGGTATGGAAATTAAACTTCAATCAAATAAAGCGGTTCAATATGACCGGTTTGTTGCTGGACAATTCTATAACAGTATCGTACGTAGCAAGTTGCTCCCGAAACGGTATGCACCAAAAGGTTTTATCAATAGAACAATATTTGCTGATGCAATGATCGGACTGTACCTTGACAGCCTAGAAGGAGATCGGGCCGAGAATCCGGATAAATATAATGTCGGTCTGACCCGAGCTGCTTTTGCAATCGACTTCTTAGAAGGTATTGAAGCTGATGAGTTACAGCCAAGGGTTGATGAACTGACGGCATTGGGTGAGTGCATTGATGACCAGCGCGAATACGCATTTAGTATCGCTGTCGATGCAGTCCGGCATCTCATCGAACGTGAAGCCATAGAAGGACCTCCCGAAGAATCAACCAATTCCCTTCGGGAAATCGACAAAAAAGAGGCCAGCGTGGATCAATATGAAGATATTACAGATCTTATTTATAGATTGCATGAGGAGAATAGGCTGCCTGGAGATCAAGCACGCGTGCTATTGGTATTATTGCGGCAGGTCCCTTCGCCGCTCTCCTTGGCGCAACAAGCAGAGATTATTGATGGAATATTACCATACATCAAAACCCGTTTGTTCCATACGCTGGCGACACAGCCATACAAGAGAGATGAAACATTACAGGATGAGCAGCTTGCATGTGGTGCAGAATACGTGAAGCAGATTCTGGCTCATCCGGGTAGCGTGCTCGCGAGTAGTCAACTATTCAGAAATTTTATACAGATGGAGATGCTCAAGGATGATTCGCTTTCCGTGGAGGCTGCAAGCAAGCGAGTCAAGGGCCATATCGGATACACCCTTGATGTTATGTATCGGGAAAATCTAGAGCCCCGCATATCTAAAAGGCAACCATCAGAACGGGCCCTATGATGAGAGACTATGAGACCTTGCCATCTCGTACTGAGAGCGGCGAACAGCCAAGTAAAGAAAAAACGCGCGGTGCGGTGACTATTCAGGCGGCACGCCGCAGCGAGAGGAATATCAGGGATCGCGATTCGTTCGGATTATACCTAGAAGAAATTGCTCGCACTCCTTTGTTGGATGCTGAGGGTGAAGTTGAGCTGGCAAAAACGATAGAGGCTGGATTAATGGCCCGATATCTGCTTGACCAAGGTGAGGTTGGCAGCGGGACCACAGGCAAAGCCTCTCGGGAGGAACTTGAATGGCTAGCTGAGGATGGGCAACGTGCATTCAATCACTTTGTCGAGGCGAACCTGCGTCTGGTTGTGTCAATGGCCCGCAAGTATGGTCGTGCCGCAATGCCGATGCTTGATCTGATCCAAGAAGGCAACACCGGTTTATTTCGTGCGGTAGAGAAGTTTGACTACGAGAAGGGTTATAAGTTTTCAACCTATGCAACGTGGTGGGTGCGCCAAGCTATTGCCAGAGGAATTGCTCAGCAGAGTCGCATAGTTCGATTACCGATACACGTTGTTGAAGACATCAACCAAGTGAGTGCTGCGCGAAGGATGCTCGAGCGGCAACTGGGCCGGGAGCCGGAGCCGGATGATATTGCTGAGGAGCTTGAGATGGAAGTCGAGCGTGTGCACGACTTGCTCAGGTGGGCGAGGGAACACGTGAGCCTATACACCCCACTTGATGCTGATGGCGAGATATCTCTCATTGATCTAATCGGGCAGAAAACCAGCCCAGCGACAGAGGAAGCCGTATTGGCCAGTGCATCCCACGAGCAGCTCAAGATGCTGATCAACACACTTGATGAGAGGAGTGCGGACATCTTGTATTGTCGCTACGGTCTACATGACGGGCGAGTCTACAAGCTTGCCGAGATAGGTGCCAAACACGGTATTTCTAGTGAGCGAGTGAGGCAGATTGAACGACAGGCGATCGGCAAACTTCAAGAAGCCGCAAACTCTGAATACCTCTCTTGAGGTGCTTTGCCATCATGCGTAGTATACTAATAATATGACAAAGCCAAAGCGACTGGCGGTGATCGATGGGAAGTCTGTATTTTACCGTGGATATTATGCGATGCGCGGGCTTTCGACAAAGGATGGCATACCAACTGGCGGTGTGTTTGGGTTTGCGTCCCTTGCCATTGAACTAATCAAGAAGCTTGAGCCGGATTATGTGGCAGTAGCCTGGGACAAGCCAAAAACGAATATCCGCAAGCGTCGCGAGATATACCCTGAATACAAGGCCGGGCGTCGGCCTGCGCCACCTGATTTTTATGACCAGATTCCGATCCTGCAAGAGTTGCTCGATGCTTTTGGGTGGCCGATGTACGAACTTGACGACTATGAGGCCGACGACATTATGGGTGCTTTTGCCCGCCAGGCTGAGGCTAGAGGGGTTGAAACATGCTTGTTGACCAGCGATCTCGATGTATTGCAACTTGTCGGGCCGCTGACGCATGTGTACGCGATGAAGTCAGGCCTAGCAAATATCGAGCTGTATAACCCCGAATCTTTCGAAGAGAAATATGGTATCGAGGTCACGCAATTTCTTGATCTCAAGGCACTCAAAGGTGACTCGTCAGATAATATCCCTGGAGTGCCTGGCATCGGTGAAAAAGGGGCGATCAAGCTCCTCAATGAATGGAAAACACTCGATGGTATCTATGAACACATTGATAAAATCCCTGGCACTGTACAAAAGAAGCTGATCGCGGGTAAAGAATCGGCCTATATGAGCAAAGAAGTTGCTCGGATATGGACGGATGTGCCGGTAGAACTGGACTGGGATATTGCCGATGTGAACGATTGCGATCTGCAAAAAGTCGCAGATATTTTGAGAGAACTCGAATTTCACTCGTTGATCAAGCGCTTGCCAAAAAATATGCAGCAAGTGCAGGATATGTCGCTGTATTTTCATGCCGAGGACGAAGTGAATCTCAGCGAAGTCGAGTGGCCGGCCCAGCCGATGATCGATGGCCCGCTTGTGTTGCACCCCCATGGTGATGAGTTGTGGGTATCGCTGACTAATACGACGCTTTCCAGAAAGCCAATTGCGGAGATTCCGGAAAGTTTTTGGCGGGTTGTCGAACTTGGCACAGTGGTGAGCAATGATATAAAAGCGCTATATCATTTGTTGGCACGTCATGGTGTGTATCCACGTTTTTCAGACATTCATGACATACGTCAGGCAGCGTTTTTGTTGGATCCTTTGCGGCGAGCTCGTAGTCTCGATGATCTTGTCGGAGGAGAGTTGTTAACTGCTCAGGAAGAAGTTGCAGCAACATGGCAAATATACGGTTGGCAGCAAAAAGCTTTCAAAGAACGGCCAAAGATAACCGACATTGCCAAAAGATTTGATTTTCCGCTGATTTATCACTTGTTTGCAATGGAGTATCGCGGCATCAAGCTCAATCCAGAATTTTTCGAATCAATGAGCAAAGAACTTGGTGATGCGCATGACAAACTTGCGCAGCAGATATATGATGTAGCCGGATATGAGTTCAATATTGCTTCACCAATGAAGCTATCGGAAGTATTGTTTACAAAGCTGCAGTTGCCAACGACTGGCATTAAGCGTGGCAAATTTGGCTATAGTACCGATCAAAAAACACTTGATAGACTGCGCGGGCTGCATCCGATCATCGAGATGATTGAGCAAATTCGCGAGCTAGCCAAGCTGAAAAACACCTACGTTGACCCATTGCCGGGGCTGATGGACGAGCATCAGCGAGTGCACACGACGTTCAACCAAGACGTTGCGGCCACGGGCCGACTCTCAAGTACGAATCCAAATCTGCAAAATATTCCTATTCGCTCAGAGCTTGGGCGCAAAATCCGCGATGGGTTTGTGCCAGAAGAGGGCAAGGTATTTGTCTCGGCTGATTACTCGCAGTTTGAGCTCCGTCTGGCGGCAGTACTTGCTGGCGACCAAGAGATGATCGATGATTTTAATAGCGGGATTGATATCCACACCAAGACAGCGAGTGACGTGTATGGTATTCCATTTGACCAAGTGACCAAGATGCAGCGGCGTGATGCCAAGGTGATCAATTTTGGTGTGCTCTACGGCATGGGACCCCACGCTCTCGCGATAAATACCGGGATGAGCTTTGAGGATGCAAAGAAGTTTATCGATCATTATTTTGAGATCCGCAAACCAATTCGCCAATACATTGACGCGACGCTCGAAAAAGCCAAAACCGACGGCTATGTTGAGACATATTTTGGCCGACGCCGGCCGACGCCGGATGTCAATAGCAGCAACTATATGGTGCGCGAAGCCGGCAAGCGCGCCGCGGCGAATATGCCAATCCAGGGTACCGAAGCCGATCTCATGAAACTCGCCATGATGGCAGTGGATGAGAAGATTGAGGACTTGGGTGAGCAAATACTACAAATACATGACAGCATCCTGATCGAATGCCCAGAGAAAAACGCCGAAAAGATCGGCACGATCGTCAAAGAAGTCATGGAGGCCATCGCGCCGGAGTTACCGATCAAGTTGCAAGTTGATGTAAGCATTGGGAAGAATTGGGGAGAAGTATAATGAGGGAACTTTTGACAATTAAGCAACAAGATATTGATGAAGCGATTGAGCGAGTATCACAAACACTGAATCACGATGATCTCGAAGTACGATTCATGAGCCTGCGTGATAAAACATTTCTTGAGGCCGCACGAAATTCATAATGAACGAAGCTATACTAGCCAAAGGGAAACTATTTGAGCTTGTTCATTTGAAACAAGACGATGGACGTGTGTTTGAAGTGGCTCGTCGAGCGCCGGGTGTGCGGTTGATCATTCACGACGATGTTGCCGGTAAAATCTTACTCACAAAAGAATACCGTCGGGAATTGGGTGAGTGGGATTATCGTTTGCCGGGCGGAAAAGTATTTGACTCGCTGGATGAGTTTGAAGCGTTTCGGTCGAGTGGCGAGGATATTGTGGAGGCTGCCAAGGTGAAAGCGATCGAAGAAGCTCAGCAAGAAGCAGGCGTCGAGATCTCAGGGCTTGAGCTGTATAAAAGATCTGTTCTCGGTGCGACTGTGGAGTGGGATTTATATGTATTTGAAACAACCGACTGGCAGCTCAGTATCGAAGGCCAAGAGCTGGAAGTCGGCGAAAAAATCGAGGCAGACAATTGGATGACATATGATGAAGCCAGGAAGATGGCACTGAACGGTTCAATGCAGGAGGAACGGATTGCGCTGATTTTGTTGCAGTGGCTGGAGGAGCGATGATAAAAGCGATCATCTTCGACTGTTTCGGTGTACTTATCGCAGACGCGTTTAAAGATATGGTGGGTACTATCGAAACTACAGATCCGGATAGAGCGAATGTGCTGCGCAAAACTATGCTTGACTCAAATAAGGGTCTCCTTTCTAGAGATGATGCGCATCGAGCATTGGCAGCTACACTTGATGTATCTGTTAAGGAATATAGAAAAAGGATTGCGCACCGCGAGCAAAAGGATGAACGTTTGTTGGCTTTTGTTGTTGAGCTGCGGAAGAAATACAAAACGGCACTACTTAGTAATATTTCAGTAATTGGATTACACCGACGTTTTTCTGATGATGAATTAAGCCAATATTTTGAGGTTGTTGTAGCTTCGGGTGCGGTAGGCTTTGTAAAGCCGGAGCCTCAGATATATCTTATTGCAGCAGATCAGCTTGGAGTAAAACCGGAGGAATGTGTCTTTATTGATGACATTGACCGATATTGTGATGGGGCAAGGGCTACTGGTATGGCGGCAATCCGCTACAAAGATTTTGATGATTTCAAGAGAAAACTCGAGGAGATAGTAGCATGAAAATTCTCTTCATCTGCGAAGGTAACATGATGCGATCTCAAATGGCGGAGGCGTTTTATAATGCATTTACAAACTCTAGCGATGCAACAAGCGCTGGAGCGATCGCCGAGACAAAAGATCATATTTCAAAACGGGCGATTGAAGCAATGAATGGGATTGGCTACGATGCGAGTCACTTAAAGCCAAAACAGCTGACGGAAGCGATGGTAGAATCAGCCAATAAAGTTATTTATTTTCCGAGCGATTACATGCCGGACTATGTAAAACAAAGTGCGAAGGCGGAGTTATGGGATGTAATCGATCCGCATTACCATCATGAGCAAGGTATGGACTTGGTACGCAAAGTACGCGATGATATCAGACAAAGAGTCGAAAAATTAGTAGAATAGAGCATATGGACGACAACGAAAAAACCAAACAATTCCTAAAAAATCAGCAGCACATGGTATTGGCGGTGACATTGGATGATGGCACGCCGTGGGCGGTGCCGGTGAAAATCCAACGCTGGCAAGGACGGGAGTTTGAGTGGGACTCGGTGCCGGGTACCGAGCACTCAAAAACGCTTGAAAAGAATTCGGCGATGGCGATTACTGTTTTTCAAAAGCAGGAAGATGCGCAGATAGGGTTCTACGCCACAGGCCACGGTGAAAAATTGTGGGACAATGATGATGAATCTGGCCGGGCGCGCTATCGTTTTACGGCCGAGCGGATGTGGCTCAATGACGAAACATTTGTAAAGCGAGAGATCCGCTGTGAGTAGCAGACGGTGGCGTCATTGGCGGCCAAAATGGCGCCGTAGAAAGTATTCGTCGGCGTGGCAGCCGAGTGGTGTCGAGCATCTCAATCCTATGATCGAGCGGCTGAAACAGCAGGTTGATGTGACGCCAAAATCAGAGCACCGCGAGCTGCTCGAAAAGTTGCTGGTCTTACAGGCACCGCGAGCTGCACTGGCGCAAGCTCAAATGGATGCCCATCCGCATGGGTATCGCAATCGCGAAAAGCGACTCTATGAGCTAATTGATTTCAATGACACGTTTGTCATGGCGGTACTAGCCACGCCGCATGAGGCGCTGCCATATTTTACTGGCAGAATGTGGCGGATCATGAAGAGATTTTGTGATCAAGAAAAAGCGCTGATGTTTTCGCACGAGCAATACGATGCAATTGTGAGAGGGCTGGCACGTGAGATTGCTGTATATCTTGGTGCTCATCGGGAAGGTCTAAAGGCAACGATGACATCAAGAGCCGAAGATGCTTTTGGCATCGATGTAGTGGTTCGCGATCCGGTATCGGGACGACACGCCAACATTGATGTCAAAACGCCGAGCGCATTTCGCTATCGTCTAGAAGATCTTGTGAAAGAAAAACGGATCACGGACGAGCAGCTTTTGAGAGCCGACAAAGACAACTTTGTCATCGTCGTGAATCATCGCAGCGGTCAGAAGGTGCCCGTCACAATCATGTGCGTCAGATCGGAGGAACTGGGGGAGGTGGTTGATTTTCATTTTCAAAATACCGTATTTCTCGGAAAGTTTCTCAGGCGAATAATTGCCGAGAACGGTCAAAAGTGATACAGTTACCTCATGCAGAGAAGTAGCGGCTCAAGATTTCTTCCACTTTTTCTTTCGTTTATCGTCGTTGTGATTATTATTGTATTGATCGTGTCGATTGCCCGAGCGATTTTTGGTGGTACTGAAAAAACTGATGATTCCGACCAGCAAGACGCGGGTCGCACGGCGCTGCTGGACACGAGCGAGAATCATAGCGTCAGCATGACGGTGCGAGGACCGATCGTTGCGCAGGAAAACTTTTATTCGTACAGAATTGTCATCTCGCCAAGTCAGCGAACAATGGATGTCTTCACTGGCTATCTCGATGATGTACGAAAGTCAAAGAGCTTGGGTAACAATGAGCGTGCGTATGAACAATTTGTGTATGCACTCGACAAGGCAAATATGATGAAAGGTACGATGCCCTCAGATGATGCGCAAAATGATTTGCGGGGCATCTGCGCGACCGGTTATGTGTATGAGTATTCGACTTTAGCCGATGGGCGGGCTGTCAAGCATCTTTGGACATCAACATGCAGCGGATCAAAAGGGACGCTTGATGCTAGCGTATCGCAACTAAACAATCTCTTCCTTGCTCAGTTGCCTGACTCGGCTAATCTTATTCCATTCAAGAATTCCTCTGTGAACCTCGAACAGCTGCGCCTATAGTACAATGGTCTTATGATACGTGCGGTTATTTTTGATTGTTTTGGGGTGCTCTACCGAGACAATATTTCTATGCTGTATGATGCGGTGCCGCGCGAGAATCGCCAGGCGCTGCAGGACATTGTCCATGCGACGGATTATGGTTTCATGACGAGGGAGAACTACTATGAGAGTATTGCCGAACTTGCTGGGAAAACGATTGAGGACATACGAGAGATTGAGAAGAAGCAACACTCTCGCGATCCGGCAATGATTGCGTATGCACAGACATTTCGTCCCAAGTACAAAGTAGGGCTTTTGAGCAACATCGATAGCGATACGATACGTCGATTGTTCCCTGACTACGAGGAGTTGTTTGATGTGTTTGTGGTGTCGGGTGATGTTGGTGTGACAAAGCCTTCAGTAGGGATATTTGAAATTGCGGCAGCGCAGCTTGGTCTGCCACCAGAGGAGTGCTTGATGATTGACGATATTCCAGAGAATGTAGAGGGCGCAAAGATGGCTGGTATGCAGGCGCTGCTGTTTACGGGCCGGTACCAGCTTGAGCAGGATTTATCAAAAATGCTGGAACAACATGCCTGAGCTGCCAGAAGTCGAAACAGTACGACGGGGTTTGGCTGGGCTGATCGTTGGCTGCACGGTAAAAGCGGCTGAGGCTATCGATTCACCAAAAAGTTTTCCCAATGCTCCCGCGGATGTAGACCAGTTTTTGCTGGGTGCTACGGTGAAGGGTGTACGCCGTCGGGCAAAGGTGCTATTGATTGATCTGTCGAGCGAGTATACGTTAGTCATTCATCTTAAAATGACGGGTCAATTGGTGTTTATTGCATCGCTCCCTCAGACAAAATCTTCGGAAACGGCTTCGCGCCCGACATCTCTCGATTCGTCGTCGGGATCTAACGGGGCTGCAGATGTTTCTGAAGATTTGCCCGAGGATACTCTTGATCTTCGTTTTGGTGCGGGGCACCCCAACGACAGCTTGATTGGCGAGCTACCCGATCGCAGCACTCGAGTGATCATCGAGTTTACCGATGGTTCATGCCTGTATTTCAATGATCAGCGCAAGTTTGGCTGGGTCAAGTTGTATCCGAGTGTAGAGGTACCAAACATTGATTTTATGCAAAAGGTTGGTCCCGAGCCGCTCGAAGATAGCTTCACGGCAAAAGAGTTTATAGAGCGGATTCGCCGGCGAAACGGTACGACCGTCAAAGCCGCAATTTTGGATCAAACCGTCCTGGCTGGGGTAGGAAATATCTACGCTGATGAAAGCTTGTGGGGCGCAAAAATCCACCCGGCAACGCGGGTAAAAGACGTATCAGACAAAAAGCTCGCTGAGCTGCTAAAGGAAATCAAATACGTCATGAATCTTGCCATCGAAAAAGGCGGCTCTACTGACAAAAATTATGTCAATGCCGAGGGCAAAAGGGGCAGCTATATCGATTTTGCCCGCGTTTTCCGCCGGGAGGGCCAGCCGTGTCCGCGCCATCCCGGTGTGATAATCGAAAAAATCCGCGTCGCTGGACGAGGGACGCATATTTGTCCGGTATGTCAGGTAAAATAGAGATAATGATTTATTTTTTTGTTGGTGAAAATAGTTTTGAGGCTGAGCGCGAGCTAAAGCGTATGATTGCTGATTTTGACGGCGATGTCGAAAAGTATGATGCCGATACACTCCAGGTCTCGGATTTGCCCGATATTTTGATGGGGCAAACACTTTTCAGTAGTGTGCGTATGGTGATTATCAAGCGACTGTCGGACAACAAGCTGATTTGGGAAGTGTTGCCTGAGTGGCTGGAGCGAGCGGGTGAGAGTACAACAGTTGTGTTTGTTGAAGCAAAACCTGATAAACGCAGTCGTACATATAAGGCACTCGTAAAACGTGCGGTAATAAAAGAATTTTCTCATTGGACTACGAAAGATCGGTCGAAAGTTATCGAGTGGACGCTCATTGAAGCAAAGCGTCACGGAGCGAAGATGACCCAAAAATTGGCAACGCAATTAGTCGATAGAGTTGGGGTCGATCAATGGCGTGTTTCTCGTGCATTAGAAAAGCTGGCGCTGGCTGATGAGCTGACGTCTGAGATGATCGAACAGATCATTGAGGCTCATCCAGAGGAGAATGTCTTCCAGCTACTCGAAGTAGCACTTGGAGGCGATCGGTCTGGTTTGCAGACGATGCTCGAAACGTTGCGTCTCGAGACTGATCCGTACCAGACATTTGGTTTGCTTAGTTCACAGCTCTTGCAGCTGACGGCTCTGGCACTCAATAATGATCAGTCTAGTGAAGTGGCGAAAGATATTGGTGCACAGCCATTTGTGTTGTCACGCTTGAAGCCGCACGCAAAATCACTCGGACCTGCTGGAGCGCGGAAGTTTCTATCACTTGCTGCTGAGACCGACAGGCAGATGAAATCTACCAGTGAAGATCCATGGGTATTAATCGAGACGCTATTATTAAAAATAGCTCGTGGATAACGACGAGCTATTTTGGAGCCTGAGATGGCTATTTTTTTGTCGTAGCTTTTTTGGCTGCAGGTTTCTTTGCGGCTGGCTTTTTTGCAGCGGTAGCTGAGGTCTTGTTAGATGCTGGCTTTTTGGTAGCAGCTTTGGCCGTTGTTTTCTTGGCTGGAGCAGCCTTGGCTTTCTTTGTGGTGTCCAGTTTTACGCCAGCAAGCTTTGCTTTTGCAGCTAGGGCGCTTTTGCGGCGGGCAACGGTGTTTTTGTGGAGCAAGTTCTTTTTGAGCGCTTTGTCGAGCTCGCTGTGAGCAGCACTGAGGGTAGCAGCGCTTGGTTTTGCTTCAAAGGCCTTGATAGCTGCCTTGATAGCACGCTTGGTAGCGATATTGCGTTCGCGAGCGACATTGGCCTGGCGGACGCGTTTGATGGCGGATTTGATGATTGGCATGAAGTAGGGTATCCTTTACCTCTTAAATTTTATATTGCAATCAAGGATGAATTATAGCGAAAAAGTCACAAAAAGTAAAGAGAGCTTCTCTAGTCCATCCACAAGCGAGCTATATTTGACACACTAAAAATGGTTATGGTACAATGACAGCAAAATTACTAAAACAAATAAGCAGGAACACCACATGAACGACGGCAACAGTGGACAAGGCGCCAAGCAGCAGATCGTCGAACGGCTCAAGCAGACCGCCAATATCTTGGTGACAGTTAGCCAGAATCCTTCGGTTGACGAGCTGGCAGCTGCGCTTGGATTTACGGTCATGCTCAACAATCTGGGCAAACACGCTACCGCTGTTGTGAGCGGCGATATTCCGCCAGCTATTGATTTTCTCGAGCCGGGCAAGACATTTGAAGACTCCGTCAGTTCTTTGAGGGATTTTATCATTGCGCTCGACAAGGAAAAGGCTGATCATCTTCGCTACAAAGTTGACGGCGATGTCGTAAAAATATTCATCACACCGTATCGTACGGTTATTAGTGAAGCTGATCTGGAATTTAGCCAAGGTGATTACAATGTCGAAACAGTTGTCGCGCTCGGCGTCAAAAACAAAGACGATCTCGATAAGGCACTCAATGCGCACGGGCGAATCCTCCATGATGCGACAGTAATGACGGTCAGTTGCGGCAATGAGCAGAGTGATCTAGGTAGTATCGATTGGTATGAATCATCGGCAAGTGGTATTTCCGAGATGCTGGTAAGTTTGTCGGAAGCTCTGAAGGGGGATAAGCCAGTACTTGACGAGCAGACGTCGACGGCGTTCTTGACCGGTATTGTCGCTTCGACCGATAGGTTTAGCAACAACAAGACAAGTCCAAAGGTAATGACAATGGCAGCGCAGCTGATGGCAGCAGGCGCCAATCAGCAACTGATCGCATCAAAGCTCGAAGAAGCACACGAAATCGGTCCGGACAAAA
This sequence comes from uncultured Candidatus Saccharibacteria bacterium, assembly GCA_964407405.1. Lineage (GTDB taxonomy): Bacteria > Patescibacteriota > Saccharimonadia > Saccharimonadales > Saccharimonadaceae > JASLCR01. Next base: position 235,794 of record CAYOVH010000001.1, read on the forward strand.
AAGATAGCGCTGGTGCGCAAAACTCAGACGGTACAACCAGCCTTACAGAGGGTGAGTCAAGTAAAGTAGACAAAGCAGCTGATGCAAAACCAGATAGCACGCCGGAAAATGATGGTAGTCTTGCGATTTCGCATGAGCCGGAGGGCACTGTCGATGAGGTTGCCAACAAATTCGCTGCACAAGAGCAGGTCGAAGCTGCTGTCGAAGCAGAGAAAGTCTTAGCGGATGAATTGCAGACCGCTGCTCCAGCAGTTGCAGGTAGTCCTTCGGTAGCTGATCTTCAAAAAGATCTAGAAGCAGCCAGCAGTGAAGTAAGCCAAGCTGCTGGAGATGCGTCATTTGAGCCGTCACTTGGCGGTGCGCTCAATGCTACGACCGAGCAGGCCGCAGAGGACAAGCGTCGCGAGGAAGAGGCCGATCGTAATAAGACGATTTTGCGTCATGGTGGGCCGATCGCTCCTGACGAGAGTCCAGTGATCGCACAACCACCAATCAATGCATCAATGAGTGAAGACCCAAGCGATAGCCTACCGGGTGCGCCAATGCTTGCCACACCGCCAGAGACAGTCAATCTTTCCGTGCCACCACAACAGACGCTCGCCGATCTTGATGCTCAAGCGCGTCAGCCGCACGATGAAGCTCTAGCTGACGTTCACGCTGCCTATGAGGTAACGCCGTTCAATCCGGCGAATCAGCCACTGACAGGCGTTGGGGCACAGCCACTCGGTGATGCAGTGCCGCACGATGAGCTTCCGCCAGAGAATGCGGTTGTTCCTCCACCATTGCCGCCATTGCCAGACTTTTCGGCACCACTTCCGCCGCCGCCTCCTCCGTTGGCATTTGACCAGCCCTCGCCAGTGACGCCACCGCTATCCACTCAGCCATCGCCTCTTGGGCCGCTCCAAGACCCTGCGAGTGATCCAGCTGCTTTTGCAGAGCCAGTTTCTGCAACGCCAAATGATCCAAATCAGTTCCAGATACCAGGTTCTGGGCAGTAGACTACTCTTTGATGATGAAGTAATTAAGGCCTAAGCTATCGCCGCGCTCTTTTATGTGTGTCTCACCATCACTGCGCTGGGAGCGGTGCGCTCGCATAATGGCAGTAATCTCTTCTCGATGTTGGCGAGCATCAACGGTCATGCCAATCTCGCTGTCTTCGCGTCCCGGCTCCATGTAGAGCCAGTGGGTGTTTGCCTCTGGGAGCTGGGATTTTGGGACGCAGGCGAGGCGCAAGCATGCGACTCTCGGGTCCTTTTCTTTTAGCTTGTAAAATGCATAACACGCGCTCCGTGCGGCTACAATGTGGTCGATATGCCCTGAGATACCATTGGTGTCCATCGACATCAGTTCGATTTTGAGATCGTCTGGTTCGTCTTTGATGGTTTCAGAGATGAGATCAAGGAGCTTTTCTTGCACTTCGATCATAGCCTGATTGTTGAGCTGGCCATCTTTGTAGCCGAGGAAGTGCATGCTTTTTGCTCCCATCAGCCGACCGGCCTCATACCACTCTTCTTCGCGAACGGCCCCAAGGTCAGGGACATTATCAGGGTTGGTGCCTGCGTCGCCGAATGTCAGGGTAATGAGATGCACGTCGTTGCTGGCTTTTGTCTCCATTAGCAGCGTGCCACTGGGTCCAAATGCCTCGTCGTCAGGATGGGCAAAGATGCCAAAAATAATCTTTTTCATAGACTTAGTATATATTCTTTGTTCCTTTGTGGCTAAAAGAAGCAGAAGCCTTGGAGTTGCTAAAATATCGCGCACCAAAAGTATCATTGGCTATCTTTGTGGCTTGCGGAACTCGCAACCTACTCAACCATCCTCAGCGGACAACGAGACCTAGGTGATACTTTTGCCGACCACTCCAGATAACTCCAGACTCCTTGCCGCGTAGACCTTAAATAGAAAAGTGACCGTTCTCGGTCAGCGAGCTATTTTACGCATAGCTGCGGTGAACCTCGGCTGGCTAACGGCCCTTCTTGCCGAACCCATTCATGCTGCCACCAGCCGTGTTCCGCAAGTTGCCGAACGAGTCGACTTGTCCGATAGTCCTGCCGGACGGGTCGCGGACAGCACCGAAACTGCCGATCCTGCCAACTTGGCGTCCTGAGCTGTCATAGACCTTGTTGCCTCTGACTTCTCCGACAGTTCTTCCCCTGTCGTTTTTGATGCGCTTGCCCATCGTGTTCCACCTCCTCACGCTACGAGCTGAACAGTTAGCAATGCTACTATACCATAAAGTAAATGCTATAATAAAGTTTTATGCATTTCGACCTCTCCAAAACCAAAGACGGTATCTTACTTGTTGATAAGCCAGCTGGCTGGACGAGTTTTGATGTGTGCGCCAAGATTCGGGGGCAGATAAAGGCTGGGTACCGGGCGCGCGGCGAAAAGCCGACAAAACGGCAGCTCAAGGTGGGGCATGCCGGCACGCTTGATCCGTTTGCCACAGGACTTTTAGTGGTCTTGCTCGGTGATGCGACGAAGAAAGCAGATAAATTTCTCAAACTCGATAAAGTCTACGAAGCAACGATTCGTCTCGGCCAAATCAGTACCACTGGCGACCCAGAGGGCGAGCTGGCAGAAGTATCGGATGGTCAGCCAAGTCGTAGAGAAGTCGAAGAAGTCTTGCAAAAATTTGTCGGTCAGGTTACACAAATTCCACCAAAATTTAGTGCCATAAAGATAAATGGCCAGCGTGCGTATAAATTGGCACACGCTGGCAAAGATGTCGAAATTCCCGCGCGACAGGTGACAATCTACTCGATTGAACTGCTGGAGTATACATATCCGGAAGTGAAGATTCGTACACATGTGAGTAGTGGCACATATATCCGTACGCTGGCAGAAGATGTTGGAAAAACGCTGGGGACGGGTGCCTATTGCTCTGCATTGCGAAGGCTCACAATTGGATTCTTCAAGCTATAATATTGTATTTTTATCAAACTTATGCTAATATAGAGTTATGGAACATGGCGACTTTGCTTTTAATGATAAGTATCACGAAGCTCGGGAATTACTTCGTGTAGCTGTCAGCAACCTTGACTATCTTGATTATGCAAGCTATGAAGGTCCACTGCAGTTGAGTCAGTTAGCCGCTAGAGGACGGAACAGCATGGCTGTTCAAGAATTGACTGCGGAGGTCGGGTGGCCAAACCTTATAGAGGATACTATTATTGAGCCGGTTAAGTCCTTCTCGGTCGATAAAGATTTTGTTGATAGTCTGACTGTTCGGGGGGATGGGCATGAGCGTATGAAACTGATTTCGAGCTACTTCTTTAGATTACTCCTGGTTTCGCCTCATGATACTTCTTCTGCTGAATCTATCGGAATGAATGTTATAGCAGAGATGCCCATGTTGGAGCGTGCCTACGCCATCGCGCCAGATCTTTTTGAGAATCTAAGGATTATACTCGAGGAGTTTAAGAAGAGATACCGCGAATTGCGGCCGCTAGAGGAAGACCACTTATATGCAGCTATTATGGCCGCAGAGAACATAGAGGTTCCGCAGGCCATGCATATGGCGTATAGGATACTTGGTAGGCTTATAAAAGTATCCGACTCGGAGATACTTCGTAAGCGACTTGGGCGAGAAGAGCCAGCTGCGCCAATACTCAGCGCCGATGCCATTCTCCAGCATGGTGGTATGTAGCTTGCTATAAGCAGCTTGATCTGTTACAATCTACCACTGTATGATAACTAAAGAGAACAAATCACAGGCAATTGCTTTGACTCAGGTCTCAAAGGACGATGTTGGTAGCCCACAGGCTCAGGTGTCGATCTTGACGGCTCGTATCAAAGAGGTGACAGAGCATCTCAAGGCTAACAAGCACGACCATAAGGCTCGTCGCGGACTTATCCAGATGGTTGGGAAGCGAAAGCGCCTTTTGAAATATCTCGAGCGTAAAGATTTTGAGCAGTATAAAGCTGTTGTCGCAAAGTTAGGCCTCCGCAAGTAGGTCGCTAGACATGAAAAAATAACCCCTTGTATTGAAGAGGGGTTATTTAAGTTAGAGATGACGATTTCGCCCTGGGCGTGTCTGTCTCTCTGGAGATTTGGCCCCCCATTCTGCTGCAAATCCGGCATTGACGAAACCAGCTACCTTGGGTGCACTACTGATTAACTTCCCAAATTTCGTCTAGCCAACGGTAACCCTCATTTGCTGCATTGGCATCATCCATCCCCATGCCGACGAGCCAGTTGTCATTGAATGAGAAGCCTTTGTAGCTAGCCTCAATCGGTTTTTCTCGAGTGACTTGCTTGTCGCAGAGGACTGCCAGTTTAAGTGCAACGGCACCTCGAGCGCGTAGGTGCGAAAAAACAAAGTCGGCCGTGATACCTTTGTCGAGCACATCATCAATTACGATGACTTCTCGGCCACTCACTAAAGTCGATGGTGCGAGGTCAGTAACAATATGCGGTTCGCCGGCATGTTGTTCAGAGCCGTAGGTGCTGACCATCATATAGTCTAATTCCGGGTGGTATTCTTGATTTTGTGAGACGATTTCTTGCATCAGTCGACTGGCAAATGGTGCCGCACCGCGGAGTAGAGCCACGAAGAGCGGAGTTTTTATGTGATCTCTAAGTATTTCCTTAGCGATATGGGAGATAGATTGATTAACTTGCTCGGATGGAGCGAGCTTACGGTAAGCAGTCATATTGTCACTCTAGCACACTTTTGTGTAGTGGTAGGTGATTTGACAAAACCCTTTGCTCGAGTATATAATTCGTCTACTCACTGGAGATACCTCTTTGGGAGTACTTCGACAGATTGGAGAGGAGCTATGTCGCTGACGGAAGCTGCATTTTTTGCCATATCGATAGTGATATGGGTATTGAGCGCGGCAGGCTTGTTTGTCGCGCTGATGAATCGCAACGAGATTCCACGGCGGCGTGTTGTGATCATTGCGGTAATTCTGGCGCCTTGCATCATCGTTGTCTTTTCTTTTCTTTGCGCGGTTTCCTGGTGGATGGACACCTGCAGATACGGTCCGTCTAGGGCATCGGTTATGCTGTGGACAGATGAATCCTGAGATAGGGACGAATCAATACAGGGAGCGAGAAACAGTGATGGCTCGTAGCAATTGCAATCCAATGATTTGCAATACTCCCTCCAGTCTGTCAGCTATCCTTAATTTGACTACCAATGAACTTCTGTATGTACTGGAGCCTGTGATGCCACAGGCTTTTTGATACAGCGATTATCGCATGTTGGGTTTTGTCTGGAGGGGCTGCAACAACACGCCGTATAATAGATGATATGAAAATACTTAGTCGCGAAGAATTTATTGATATGCTAAGGCAGGCTCGTGCGTCAAAGCGCTTAATGCGCAACCTGCGCTATGTGCCAGAAGAAGTTTCCTATCCAGATCAACGAGACTTCATGGCAATCATGACGCGATCAGGTAATGAGGGGGTGCTACTTCTTGATGGAAAAGTTATTCCAATGTCTCTTCAAAAACGTTCAGCAAATCGGCAGGGACGAATTGAGGCGATCATTTGTGATATTTGTGCGACTTGGCAGCGCGGTACCAATTCTGCGACGCTGACATTCAAAAAATCTGCCACCGTTTCGATCTCGCATCTTGTCTGTGCCGATCTTGATTGCTCGCTACACGTACGGGACCTGACAGATGAAGGCAGGATTTCGCGTACGCAGCTGAGAGGGCACATTGCCCCCAAAGATCGGGTTGACCGTCTTCGAGAGAGGCTGGACTATTTGAGCAACTGTAGCAGTAGCTCATTTGATAAGGTATCTGCGTCATAGCTTGCCAGCTTGCGGCGGGAAGAGTAAACTGTAAATAAGCATGAGTACTATCAAGCAGCCACAAAATTCTCAGGGCTTCACTATTGTAGAACTTCTCGTCGTCATAGTGGTTATTGCCATTTTGGCTTCTGTTTCTGTGGTTGCCTATAATGGCATTCAAGATCGGGCGAACGCTTCCAAAGCTGCCTCGGCAGTAGAGCAGTATGCCAAAGTATTCCAGATATATAAGGTCGAAGAAGGGGAGTTTCCCCACAGCGATAGCGTCAATGCTGTTTGTCTTGGTCCCCCTAACAGTTTTCCATCCACTGGTGTATTCGATGAGGGGTCATGTGCTTCTTGGGGGGAGGGCCAAGGTTTTCAACAACATTACGCTAATGAAGAGATTAATGATGCGTTGCAATCAGTTATAACTCAGATACCATCAGCCACTTTGAGCACCGTTGTGGCTACCTCAAATCGTGACGGCTGGAGTTCTCCTAGCCCCAGCTATAGGGGTATAATATACCATAATTACGGTTATCCTACTAAAACAGCCCACATTCATTACTTTCTGAAAGGCACACAGGCGTGTCCTCAGGGAGACGCCCATGCCTATGGGGGCATTACCGAATGTGTAGTAAGCCTTGATGGGAGTCCCACAGATGACTGGGGCTATAATGGTGGCGAAGCCGGATAGATTAATTTAGTAGTATGGTTAAGGCGTCTCTCGCGAAAAATACCAGCAGTTCGAATACTACGCTTGTAATGCTGTCCGGAGGGATCGATTCAACAGCGGCTCTGTGGCATGTACTGAATAATGCCGAAGAGTATGGCAAAATACACGTACATCATATCCATATCCAAAATATCGAGAAGCGTTGGGAAGTGGAGGCGATGGCTGTAAAGGCCATTTATGAATATCTACATAAGCACGTATCAGTAGAATTCACGACCAGCGAGTCGGCTATCAATACGCCGAGTTTTAATAGAGACTTTCTATATGATGTTGAGGTAATAGGGTTTATGAGTGGTTATATGACCTCCCGCGATAAGACAATCACAAAATTGGTTCTTGGTGCTACTGGCTACGACTGGGGGAGAGAAACGGCCTCTGATGTCTCGGCTCGTAGCAGGGCTACTCACAATGCGTTTCATCCAGAAATGAAAGATCACAGCAGTTCAATCAAAGAATTTCCGAATAGGGAACTCACCAAACAGCAAGTATACGATACGTTACCGCCAGATCTGGCCATATTGACCTGGTCATGCCGTCGCCCACGTTTCATAGAGGGTAAGTTTGTGGAATGTGGCATGTGTAAGACCTGTAGAGAAGAGCTGCGTGATTTGGTGCGAGTAGAACCAGTGCTAGAAGAAAGGGGAGTCACAAATGTCATCAGGTGATTTATTGAGCCAGCAAAAAGTATGGAACCATCGAGCCGCCAACTGGGAGAACGGCCACTATGGGGAACCACGGCTGCCAGGTAAGTTGGAGCTTGATTTTCAACGCGAGCTGCTTGTACCAGGAGGAAAAGCCCTGATTCTCGGCGCGACTCGCCCTCTTTGTGAGCTAGCCCTTGAGCGATCTAGTTCTGTAACTTCGGTTGACTTCGCACCGAACGTAATAGAGACGCTTCGTATCAATGACGTTGAGTATATATGTCAGGACTGGATAACATTTCTCGAGAATGCTACTGGACAGTACGATAATATCATGTCGGATTCCGGGATAACGTGTCTTCAATTTCCCGAGGAATGGGAGCGTATCAGTGAGGCCATCTATTCGCGCCTAAAGCCAGGTGGTATCTTCTCTCCCCGGGCCATCCTCTCTACAGGTAAACCTCCTAGGGATCACTACGAAAATCCGGACCTCGGCTTTATTGTGCCGTTCATTGCCACAGTCGATGAGAACTGGATGGCGGTCAAGCCTGCCAGCGAGTACGATCCGTACCCTGCCCGATATGCGTTTCCGCCGAGTGAGATTGTCGAGCAAGTCTTCGGGCGCTTAAACCTAGTGCGTAAATTAGTGCCAGACTACGAGGGTGGCGAGCATTTCGTGTCTTTTGCGTTCCAGAGACCGATCGAAGCTTAGCCGTAAACTAGTTCTTGGATATGAAATGGTACCAGGTCTTTTTCAAGGTGAGTAAAGTCAAAGGTGGCCCGCTTCCGGGCCACCAAAGACGCTTGTATTGGATTAGGCCCCCAAATCGATAAATATTATGAGATGTTGACGGCCAGGGGAGGGCATTATATGATTACCTCAGAGCTTAAGCATAAAAGGAATATCCTCATGAGTCCTCAAAACCCAGAGCAAATACCACAAAATCTAGAGTCAAGCGATTCTGGGCCGCGAACCTGGGCGGTGCGCTGGTCTAGGGGTGAGATGATGAGCGGTGTTGGCGTGATGGCGGTCGCAACCATGGCTTTGCTTGGTGGCTTTGTAGGCTATCTTCCGACCTTTAGCAAACAGTTTCCGATCGCAGCTGCTATTATTTTGTCAGCCGTATGTTTACCGATGTCTGCATACTTTTGGTTCATCGCCATTCGTCGAATGCGATGGGAGCACCGAAATGGGGGTATTCTAAGAAAAAGTCTGAGCGGGGGTGGCATTCTCCTTGCAATTTTTGTTGCCGTCGTCGGTCTTACCCTGGTCGTTACTCATTAGGGCCATGGGAGATTCGGGCCCCGCATTCGCAACAGTTCATAGAAGACTATTTTGAAGTAAAGTCGTAGTTATCTATTGGTGGTACTGACATTGAGTTCATTATAGTAGCAAACTCCACATCCATGAGAGCCATTTTGTGCTATAATAAAGGGGCAATAACATGCGGAAGGTGATAGAGACGAGTGTTCAAAGCTTGAACTCTCGCCCCTGTTACTCTCCGCAATATGAAAGGAGACAGTATATGTCTACGATAAATCCTAATGGTAAGGAAATTATTTCCGTATCGACTGATTTTTGCGGTCAAACATTAACACTTGAAGTAAACCGTGTCGGGTTTCGTACTACGGCTAGTGTATTAGTAAAATATGGCGACACCGTAGTGCTTGGTACGACACAGGTTGGTTCACGGCCGATTCAGCTCGACTATTTTCCACTGAGCGTGGATTATGAAGAAAAAATGTATGCAGCTGGCAAGATCAGTGGCAGTCGCTTTATCAAGCGCGAAGGTCGTCCGAGTGATGAAGCAATTTTGATCGGCCGCATCATTGATCGTCCGATTCGTCCGTTGTTTCCAAAGGGCTACCGTGCCGAAGTACAGGTAGTTGCCAGTGTTCTCTCGATGGACCCGGCATTTCGTCCGGATATGATCGGTATGATCGCGGCAAGTAGCGCACTATCGATCAGTGGTGCGCCATTTGATGGTCCAGTAGCGGGTCTGCGTGTCGGTCGAGTAAATGGTGAATTCAAGGCTTTCCTCACACCGCATGAGCGTGAAAAGAGCGACCTTGATCTCGTAGTGGCTGGTATCGAGAGCGGCGTTGTGATGGTTGAGGCTGGGGCGAATGAAGTCGATGAGGAAGTTGTTATCGAAGCGATTGCCTGGGCGCACGAAGCTATGCAGCCGGCGATTGTGCTGCAAAAAGAGCTAGCCGAAAAAGTCGCCAAAGAAGCCATTGAATATGAATTGGTTCTGCCAAATGAGACAATTCAGGCCGAAGTTGATAAATGGGCGCACGAAAAGCTGGGCGAGAAACTCCATCATCCGTATCCAGAGCGCAATGAAATGATCAATGAGCTCCGCTGGAAGTTCCACGAAGAAATGGCCGAAAAGGTAGGCGAAGACTATGATGAGCTACGCGATGAATATGACGAAGCATTTACGATGGCACTGCACAAAGACGTGCGCCGGGGTATCGTCGAAAGTCAGACACGCCCAGATGGCCGCAAGCTTGATGAGGTGAGGCCACTCAGCAGTGAAATAGGTATTTTGCCGCGAGCGCATGGTTCGAGCATCTTTACCCGTGGCGTTACACAAGGCATGAACGTTGTGACACTTGCTCCGCTGAGCTATGCGCAGATGGTTGATACGATGGAAGTGACTGACGGAGAGCGCCGTTACATGCATCACTACAATGCACCAGGTTACACGGTTGGTGAGGTTCGTCGTCTAGGCAGCCCGGGCCGTCGCGAGATTGGTCACGGCTACTTGGCTGAACGTGCCCTTATCCCAGTGTTGCCTAGTGAAGAAGAATTCCCCTATGCGATCCGTAGCGTGACGGAGATCATGAGTCAGAATGGTTCGACATCAATGGCAGCGACGTGCTCAAGCTGTCTTGCTCTCATGGACGCTGGCGTACCGATCAAACGCCCGGTCAGTGGTATCGCGATGGGCCTAATGATGGATGGCGATACCCCATATGTCCTGAGTGATATTGCTGACGCCGAAGACTTTGCTGGCGACATGGACTTCAAGGTGACGGGTACCGAAAAAGGTATCACGGCGGTCCAAATGGATATGAAACTTCATGGCCTACCGGTGGAAGTGCTCGCACAAGCGATTCGTGCGTCTGGTCCTGGCCGCAAGTTTATTCTCGATCATATGATGACCACACTCGCGACACCAAAGTCAAACCTTAGTCCGTACGCGCCACGCATTGAAAAGATCAAGATCAATCCAGACAAGATCGGTGCGGTTATTGGCAAGGGCGGCGAAACGATCAACAAGATTACTGCTGAGACTGGTGCCGAGATAGACATCAAAGAAGACGGCCTTATCACCGTAGCTAGTCCGGATGGCGAGCACATTCAAAAAGCGATTGACTGGATTAAGAGCCTGACCGAAGAGCCAGAAGTGGGCCGTACCTACACTGGTACAGTTGTGTCAATCAAAGATTTTGGTGCTTTTATAAATATCATGCCGGGTATCGATGGCATGGTGCACATCTCGCAGCTCAGCGACCAACGAGTCGAAAAAGTAACCGATGTGCTGCATGAAGGCCAGGAAGTAAAGGTGAAACTCACTGGTATCGATGAGCGTGGACGATTGAGCTTGAGTCTTAAAGACGCGGAGTAATCCAATTATGCTTGTAATCCCGATGTATCGACTATACACTTTGATGTAAGCACATTCCGTTCAAGAAGAGGTGCATCATGAAGTGGTTCCGCAGGACCAAAAAAGCTGCAAAGAGTGGCCAGGTGGCCAACTGTGGTCATGAGACGTCGGCCGAAGGCCAGATCTCAGCACACGGTGAGACCACGACAATGGCTATGCCACGCAACGAGGCAGGGGGATTCGACTACTGTCTGGACTGCGTGGCGGCGATGACAATCCGCTGCGCTTGGTGCGGCAGTGTGATCTTCATCGGTTCACCCGTGACGCTGTACAGCCCGAAGGAGAATCTCGCTGTACCCGATCATGCAGTTGTCTATTCGGAAAACCCACTCAGATTGGTTGGATGTCTGGGCTGGGACTGCGCCGACACAGGTGCCGACCGTGCGGGATTCTGGATGCCTGGTGATGATGGTCTGGGCCAAGTGCATCGAGTACCGACTGCATTCGAGCTGATGGTGGGTGACTCGAGCATTAGCTCAGTGATGGTGTCTGATCTCTCTGATGTGAGGCAGGAGCCTGTCATCATTCGCAACAAGTCTGACTAGCATGAAGGGAGTGTGTCTGAGCCGGCAGTTATTGTCGGCTCTTTCACACGGGGCATGCTATTTATCTGTCTGAATTGCAACTGACGGTCTAAAAAATGCTTATTGCAGGATACTGAGTAATCACAAGCGCTAAAGTGGTATAATGAAGTGCAAAGATATTACTTATAAATAGGGAACACTCTCATGGATCCTCAGAATACCGATTTATCAACGCCGCCAGCACAACCACAGCCACCCGTACAATCGGCAACACCACCACCGACTGCGCCTCAACAGCCACAACCAATGCCATCTTATGGCGGAGCAACACCTCAGCCGGGTAGCGGGCCAAACAAGAAGCTCATCATTGGTCTCGTAGCTGGTGGTGTTGGCTTGCTCGTCCTCATTATTATCGTGATCGTCGTCGCGTCATTGATGAGCGTTTCAAAGAAAGATTATCAAGCAGCCCTGTCGCAATATAGTGAAGTCTCGAGCGCCAACTCTACCTTGACTTCAAAGGTATCGATGCTTCAGTATAGCCTCAGTTCTGGTACTGACACGAGTTTTGATAATGATATCGACGCTGCAAAAAAGGCTGTAACCGAATTGAAAGAAGAGAACGAAGAGCTCGCTAAGCTCAAAGCTGTCAAAGTAGGTGACGGCAAGGAAAAATACGAAGCTTTCACTAGTAAGGTTGATGCATATACAAAATTTGCCGACAATCTCTTGATTTCGCTCCAAGACGTACGTACGGCAGTGCAAAAGTGTAGTAGCGCAGATACGACCAGTTCTGGTGCTGCGATGGCTTCCATCAACAATTGTATTGCCGAACTTGAAAAGGTTGGTAATACTCCAGACCCAGACATAAAAGAGTTCATGAGCAAAATGAAAGATGAGTACAAGAATCTTGCTGCGGTTCTACAAAAACTGTCTGCTATCAAGGATCCATACGGCAAGCAGTACGAGCAGTACAAGTCGTTGCGCGATCAAACGTACAAGATCATTGACAATGTTACCGGTGCTCAGACAGATTTCCGATCAAACCTCGAAAAGCACGCTGATGAAGTCGATCCAAAAGATTCCGCAAAAGACCTATCGGACTTTTTGACAGACAAGTCTCTGAAGCGATAACGAGCGTACTCGTAGTATGAATACGCCGCTTCTTATCATGTTCGTTGGTATCCCTGGGTCGGGAAAGACAGCCCTTGCCAAGCGGCTTGCAGAGGAGCTATCGGCGGTCATTCTCAACAGCGACGGTATTCGTATGTCGATGTGGCACTCACTCGAGGCGATCCAGGCAACTCATGCCAGTCTTGAGGAGAGAAAAGCAAATAATTTGCTTACTTTCGGTGCGATGAATTATGCAGCAGATCAAATCTTGGCGGCCGGCTATAGCGTGGTGTACGATTGCAATGCAAATCATCGCTACGAACGTGACCAAAAGCATGCTATAGCTCAAGAACACGGCGCAAGGTCTGTCATTGTTCGCATAAGAGTACCTTATGACATATCCCTCAGGCGGATACAGGAGCGTGAGGTTACGCATGATCAGCGACAGATTTCGGCTGACAAAGCACAGGAGGTCCTTGACCATTTTACAAAAGAAATTGAAGAGCCGGATAGTGATGAATTTACGATTGAAATCAGTGGCGAATTACCGTTTGAGAAGCAGTATGAGACATTTCAGCAGAAAATAGGGGGGTTGGGATGAGTAAACAGATTGTTCTCGATGATCTGGCGAGTGAAATTGTTGCAAAGAAAGTTTGCTCAGACCTGGCGCAGTCGGCCACGCAGCTAGTGATGGGCGATGGAAATCCTGATGCGGATATTGTTTTTATTGGGGAAGCGCCAGGAAAAAATGAGGACGAACAGGGCAAGCCCTTTGTCGGGGCGGCTGGGAAGTTTCTCAACGAAATGTTGGCCGAAGCTGGCATGGAGCGGAGCGATGTCTATATTACCAACATCGTGAAATATCGTCCGCCAAACAACCGCGATCCAAGCCCGGAAGAAAAACGTGAATTTTGGCCGTATCTTATGCGCCAGCTTGAGATTATTCAACCCAAGGCTGTCATCACGTTGGGTCGTCACTCAGGCGCGGCATTTATTCCGGATCTGCATATTTCACGAGATCATGGCCACGCTCGCAAAGTAAAATACCACGACTACGAATTTCTGGTGATTCCGCTCTATCACCCGGCAGCAGCACTGTACAATGGCTCGATGCGACGGGTATTGGTCGACGATTTTTTGGCAGCTGCCAAGCGCGCTGCACTTTGATATATTATAACTTTAAGGGAGTGTCTATGCTTCACAAAAAGGTCGATGTGGTGTATAAAGAAGTGTACTGCCAGAATTGGCAAGAAGACGTAAGAGGACATACGTACAATAAATAGGCGGTTTTGTACGTAGAATGCGACAAGTAAGGACTGTGCTAGTGTCTATGTGTCATTTGTGAGCCGATATGATGGCTCATCCATAGATACTTCGATGAGGTTAGATCTCGCGGCCGCGCTTCATCGTAGACACATCCTCCTTTCGGGTTGAGCGACTCCTCTAGCTCCCCGTTTGGCCTCTGCTTGGCTATCCATAGCCTGAGCAACCCCTCCGTTTGCAGTCAGCAGCGGAGGGGGCTTTCTTTTAGGATATCTTGCCAAAACATACTTATTTTGCTATAATGGACTTACTGTAGACAGGGGAAAGCACTGTAATCTTATCTGAAAATCCTCTCACATTTCCTACTTTTGTAATTATTAATTTGTTCTAACCAAAAAGGAGAATTAAAAAATTATGGGTCAACGAAGACTCGCAACGCCGCAGTCTGATGATATGTCAAAGCGGCCAAATGGACAGAAAAAAAAGTCCAACAATACAGTTCTAAACAGCACTCAAACCCGTCGAGGCGAGGTGTTCCGCGCGCAACGTCGTACATCAGAAGATGTCAATCTGCGCGCCAGCCAGCATATCATCAATGTGCCGGTCAACAAGTCAATCTATAACGGCTACGGCGGCAAACAGTTTAGTCTGGCCGACCAAAAGCGCCAAAAGCAGACCCCTGGTCCAAAACTTCGCGTTATCCCGATCGGCGGTCTGGGCGAAATGGGCATTGGCAAAAATATGATGGCTATCGAGTATGATAATGATATTGTCGTCATCGATATGGGATTTTTGTTTCCGGGCGGCGACTATCCGGGCATCAATTACATTACGCCAGATATCACGTGGCTAGAGGAGAACAAGCACAAAGTCCGAGGAGTTGTCTTTACTCACGGGCACCTTGATCACATTGGTGCCTTTCGTCATTTGATCCACAAGATTCCGGCGCCAGTCTATGCTAGCAAATTTACGCTTGGCATGCTCAAGCGCACCATGGAGGAGTCAAGCAGCGGCTACGAGCCGGAATATTACGAACTCAATCCCGAAGCGCACGAGCGAGTACAGCTAGGTGACAGTTTCAGCATCGAGCTTGTCCGTGTCAATCACTCAATTCCAGACGCGACGGCAGTTGTCGTCCGAACACCGCTTGGTGTTTTGGTAGATACCGGTGACTGGCGTTTTGAGGACAGTCCGGTTGATGGTAAGAAGTTTGACCTTGAGCGCTTGACTGAGATTTCTGCCAAAGAGGGCATCTTGCTGCTCATGAACGAATCAACCAACTGTGAATCAGACGGCACGCATACGCACGGAGAATTCGATATCCAAAAGAGTATGGGACAGGCGATGGAGAAGTATCCAAATTCTCGATTGATTATCAGCTGTTTCTCTTCTCAGCTTCACCGTATGCAGGTGATTCTTGACGAAGCCAAGCTACACGGCCGCAAAGTCGCCTTTGCCGGGTATAGCATGATCCAAAACATGGAAGTTGCGCTTCGGACAGGGACGATCAAGGTGCCAAAAGATGTCGTCGTAAAGATGGAAGATATTGTCAAGATGCCAGACGGCAAAGTGACGATCGTCTGTACCGGTTCTCAGGGCGAATTCAATGCCGTACTCAATCGCATGGCGTCAGGTGCACACAAGTTTATCAAGATCAAAAATTCCGACGTTGTCGTCTTTAGCTCAAATCCGATTCCAGGTAATGAAAAGTATGTCGTGCGTACGGTCGACGGCCTGATGCGCGAAGGGTCGGATGTGATTCAAAATGGCAAAACTCATCTGACAGGCGTGGGTCCGCTGCACCTTTCGGGCCATGGTTACTACGATGACCACGTCAAGCTTATCAACGCCCTCAATCCGACCTATTATCTGCCGATTCATGGTGAGTTTCATATGCTCGTACACAATGCCGAGCTGGCCGAGAAAGAAGCTGGCATTCCGCGCGACAATATCTTTGTGTGTGACAGCGGTGATGTGGTTGAAATCACTACCGAAGGTGCCAGAAAGAACGGCCGTATTCCGGTCGGAGGTATCATGTACGATGATTCCGGTGCCATAGTATCAGAAGTCGTTTTAAAAGATCGTATCCACATGGCAAATGAAGGTATGTTTGTCGTTGTGCTGACTGTTCAGCGCGGTACGGGCCGGTTGCTGACGAGTCCGGATATCATATCCCGCGGATTTATTTATCTTCGTGATAGCGAAGAGCTGATGGGGTTGATTCGCCAGTATCTCAAGCAAAAAGTTGCTCGTAGTTTCAATGGCAAAAAGACCGATCTTGATCAGCTAAAGAAAGAACTAAAAGACGAAATCACGCATATTCTGTATGATCAAACTCGTCGTACTCCGATCGTGATTCCAGTAATCAACGAGATTGGCGGTGGACAGAAGCCGCAAGCTGGTCAGGATTCAAGGACGGACGGGAAACAGCAAAAGTCATTCAAGCGACCAGCTCCAAAGAAATTCCCGCCACGCCAGGTGCCTGATACCGAAACTGTTGAACCGCGAGTCCGTGTCGAAAATCGCGGCTACTAGGTATATGGCATGAGCGAGCCGCATTTTGATGGCAGGATATTAAAGAAGATCGAAGCTCTTCAATTGCCGCACCCCTATGATTTTGTCTTAAATTCGAGTGGTGCTCTTGCTGAGCGTGGAGTGATCCCAGTTGAAGAGGTTGGGGATATTGATGGCTCGACGTGTGAAACGAACCATGAGTATCTGCGCAGGGCTCTTGGGTGGCAAACGATACGCAAGATTATAGGGTATAGCGCAGCTGAGGCACCGATATACGTGAGAGTGACGCATGACCCGGAAGAGCTTTTCGATGTTCATTATCGGGATTTTTCGCAGTTTGACTACAAGCGTACAGGTAACGGCCGGATTATGCTTGATGAACAAAAGGCGTGTAGTCAACAGGACCCGAACACCGGTGTTTGGGTAGCAACGGTTGACTACGTAGAGCGGACAAAACGTGAAACTGGTCGAGATAAAGACATGCGGCGCTTGGCGGCAATTGAGCGATTTCAGAAGGGCAAGTAGCTTGACAATTATTCTCTAGTGTGTTAGTATAAAAGATGTAAGCAACCCAAAACAAACAATAAGATAATAAATAGAATCATGTTTTCACATCTAATCGAAGTGCTATATTTGACTGCCGCAACGATCGCTATCGGGGCCTGCGTACCTCAGCTAAGGCAGTTGATCAAAGCAAAAGCGTCCGATGAATTGAACCTGAGTACATGGGTACTATGGGCGATGACTCAAACCATCACCCTGGTGTATGTCATAAGTATTGGAAACACATTGATGACAGTGGTAAATACTGTATGGGTCAGCTTCTATGTCGCGATGGCAGCACTCATTATTAAATATCGATACAAGGGCCGATCGGCAAGCGCTATTGATATGACGGAAGCTCCTATAGAGACCAAAGCATAAACATCTTGCAAAACATTGTAATTTTTGCTATAATGCAAGTATTCGAATGAATAGTCAAGCACCTGCACTATTCCGAATATTACCAATCAGGGTATAATAGACAAAGTTATGGCAAAAAGAAAAACGACACGGAAGACGACTAGGAAGCGCAAGAGCGCAAAGAAAGTCGAAACGCCGCAGCATACGTTGCCGGAAGGCTTTTGGAATCAAGTTGGTGCGGTTGTCTTGATCGCGCTGGCACTTCTTTTGATTGTGGCGTGGTTTGGCGTCGGCGGGCCAGTACTTGAGTGGATTCAGACAGCATCGCTCTCTACGGTCGGGTGGGCAATGTATATATTGCCGTTTCTCTTTATCTACGTGGCGGTAGAGACGTTCCGATCTGAGGAGAATCGCCTGCCTTTTGTGGTGAAATTCGCCTCGGTTCTATTCATTGTGCAATTGTCGGGACTATTTGGTCTTATGAAAGACGAATCGGCGAGTCACGGTGGGTTTGTCGGCGATACGCTCAATTCTGCTATGCTGACCCTTGTTGATAGTGGAGTGGCAGCGTTTATCTATATCCTTTTGATTGTTCTGACACTTCTATTCGTGCTTCGTCTGACGCCAAAAGCCATTATCAATCGCCTGCGCAGTCTCAACAATAATGTTAGTGAAGAGCAGGCAAACAACAGTAAAGTCATGAAAGAAGCTCAGGCAGCCGATGGGCCAAAGGCATCGACAGTTGGCGAGCTCAAACTCAATGCTGGCGTACCGACTCTCGACGCCGCCGAAAGCAAAAAAGCTGCTCGTCTGTCGAGTCTCAAGAGCAGCGTTGCACCAGATAAAGTTGCCGAAGAACAGGCAGCGCTGGTATCTGCGGCCGATCCAAATTGGGAGGCACCGAGCCTCGATCTACTTGAGAAAAAGCAAAGTCCGGCTGATGCTGGTGATGTACAGCACAATGCACAGGTCATTCAGGATACTTTGGGTGAGTTTAATATCAATGTTGAGATGGAGGGCGCCAATATCGGTCCGAAAGTGACCCAGTATACGTTGAAACCGCCGGCTGGCGTCAAACTGACGCGCATTTCAGCGCTTGAGACAAATCTGGCACTCAATCTAGCTGCCCAAAGCTTGCGTATCGAAGCGCCTATTCCGGGCCAGCGTGCGGTTGGTATTGAAGTGCCAAACCGCAAGGCGGCTGATGTCCGCTTGAGGGGTATTTTGGAGTCAAAGGAGTGGACGAGTACGCGCGAGCCACTCGGGTTTGCGATCGGCAAGGATATTTCTGGTGAAGCGGTAGTCGGTAGGCTTAATAAAATGCCGCATCTTTTGATCGCCGGTCAGACCGGTTCTGGTAAATCAGTGATGATTAATACACTTCTGACGAGCCTTTTGTATCGCAATTCGCCCTCAGAAATGAAGCTGATCCTTGTCGACCCAAAGCAAGTCGAGATGGCACCCTACGAGGATATTCCACATCTGCTCACACCAGTAATTACCGAGCCGGAAAAGACGATTAGCGCACTTAAGTGGGCTGTCAATGAGATGGAACGCCGCTACAAACTACTCGCCGAAGAAAAAGTACGTGATATCGCGAGCTACAACAAAAAAGTCCAGTCTGGCGGTACAAAGATTGCTGTCGAAGACGAAGAGGGCCGCAAGCAGCAGGTCGAAGAAGGCAATATGCCGTATGTTGTGATCGTGATTGACGAGCTAGCCGATCTGATGATGGTGGCGGCACGTGATGTCGAAGCACTGATTGTCCGTCTAGCACAAAAGGCCCGAGCGGTCGGTATCCATCTAGTGCTGGCTACCCAGCGTCCGAGTGTTGACGTCATTACTGGTCTTATCAAGGCAAATGTGCCGGCTAGGATTGCCTTTACTGTGGCGAGTCAGATCGACTCACGAACGATTCTCGACCAGATTGGCGCTGAAAAGCTACTTGGCCAGGGTGATATGCTTATGAAAACTGCCGAGATGGGCAAGCCAAAGCGTATCCAGGGCGCTTGGGTGATGGACGAGGAAGTCCTGAAGATTACCGACCATCTGCGTATGCAATCAGCGCCGCAATACAACGATGAGATCATCTCGCAGCCTGTCCAGCTTAATGGCAAGGGCGGTGTGGTGATGGATATGGGACACGAAGGCGGGGACGATATGTATCAGGACGCACTGCGTGTGGTCGTGGAGAGCGGCAAAGCATCAACTAGCTTGTTGCAGCGGCGCCTGCGTGTCGGCTATGCCCGGGCGGCTCGTATTATCGAAGAGATGGAAGAGCAGGGTGTCATCGGTCCGGCCGATGGTTCGCGACCTCGAGAAGTACTGATTTCAAGTCTTGATGATCTTGGGGGTAGCGATACCACTGAAGACTACTAATTTAAATCTTTCTACCAAGGCTGCCATCAGGCCGCCTCTTTGCGCTATCAGCAACTAGTATTTTCCTCTTATCTCTGGTATAATTATCTTTGTTATTAACCCAAGCTTATCTGAAACAGGATAAGCATCCCTCGGCAGAGGGATTCCAAGAGGAGGAATGTCTATGCAGCAGTACGAACTGACAGTACTGGTACATCCGGATCTCGAGAGCGAGATCGAAAAAACCATTGAGACGATCAAGTCGCTCGTCACTGACAATGGTGGTAAAGTACTCAAAGAAGACAACTGGGGCAAGAAGAAATTAGCCTACAGTATTAAGAAAGAGGACTTTGCTATCTACGTAGCCTTTGATGTCGAGCTTCCAGCTGATGCACCGCTCAAGATATCAAATGCACTCAATATCGTTGACCACACTCTGCGCTACCTACTTGTAAAGGTAGATGAAAAAGAGCGTACCAAGCGCGAGGTATCAAAGAAGAAAACATCTGAAGACAGTTCAGAGGAGTAGGAGGGGAAATGGCACGTTCAATCAATCAGGTAATCTTGATGGGACGTCTAACGCGCGACCCTGAGCAGCGCACGACGACAACCGGCAAGACTATCGCGAGCTTTTCGGTCGCGGTTGACCGCCCGACTCAAGACGATCAGGCAGACTTTTTCAACATCACGGCATGGGAAAAACTTGGCGATCTCGTCATGCAGTATCTTTCAAAGGGTCGTCGCGTGCTCATTCAGGGACGCCTGCGTCAAGATAGTTGGGATGACAAAGAGAGCGGCCAAAAACGCTCGCGTGTCGAAGTGGTTGCAACTGACGTAACCTTTCTCGATAGTCCGGGCGGTGGCGATGGCCAAAGCGCTCCGGCTCCAAGCTCAAATGGCAGCACGAATTCCAAGGCTTCAAATGATGTTGCGCCAGATGATATTGATGATAAGCCTATTGATCTTTCAGAAATCCCATTCTAGATCGATCATTTTCTGAACGCACATTGCGGCGTTGGAGCTTCCGGGTTTCGCTCGCTGTATGTCAAATACAGCTTCGCTCCAATCCTCAGCTCCGCCTTGCACTGCACGTTCACAAAACAATCGCAGTTTTATAGTATATAAAGGAGAATATCCATGATTCAAAAACGATTTAAAAAAGATGTAGTCACCTATTTTGACTACCGTGATGTAAAGACCTTGCAGCGCTACATCAATGCCTACGGGCAGATCGAACCGATCTCAAAGACCGGTCTAAGCGTCAAGCAGCAGCGCCAGCTGGCTGTCGCGATCAAGCGCGCACGTCACCTCGCACTGTTGCCATTTGTTACACAAGGGTAGTCCATGTATCAGCCAACTGATCTCAAGAAAGGCACGGTCGTCCAGCTCGACGGCAAGCCGTATCGCGTTGTCGAGTATGGACAAAAAGTAATGGGCCGTGGCGGTTCTATCGTCAATGTCCGTCTCAAAAACCTGCTTGATGGTAGTGTCATTCCGAAGACATTCAAAGGACAAGACAAGATCGAGCCAGCCGAAGTGAACAACAAAACTGTTCAATATCTCTACAGTGATGACGGCACCTATTTCTTCATGGACCCGGAAAGCTTTGAGCAATTTGAGCTTCCGACAGATGTTGTCGATGCGGCGAAAGATTACCTAAAAGAGGGCGATAGCCTGAGTTTACAGTTTTTCGGTGATCGCGTCATCAATGTTGAGCTGCCAAAAAATCTTTTCTTGGAAGTAACCTATACCGAAGAAGTAGTAAAGGGCGACACGACGAATGCCGTGACAAAAGATGCCACGGTTGAAACAGGCCTCACGATCCGTGTGCCAGCGTTTATCAAGACCGGTGATATCATCAGTGTCGATACGACGACGGGTGAGTATCGCGAACGAAAGAAGTAGCTATGCGCCAGCGGCTTGATGCATTTTTGGTCGCGCGAAAGACTGCACCGACACGCTCGCAGGCGGAGTCGATGATTCGACTTGGAGATGTCAAGATCAATGGCCAGGTTGTTTTACGGCCTGGCCATTTTGTTGGTCCGAATGATCGCGTTGTTGTCGCAGACAAGCAGCGCTACGTGTCGCGGGCGGGCTTAAAGCTTGCTAGTGTGGCCGAAGCGTTGAAGCTTGATTTTGGAGACAAGATCGTCCTTGATGTTGGTTCATCAACAGGCGGATTTACTGACTATGCATTGCAACATGGCGCCCAAAAGATCATTGCTGTAGATGTCGGCACCGATCAGCTGCATCCTCGCCTGCACGGCCATCCGCGTATCGCATTACACGAAAAGACAGATATTCGCGACTTTATCCCTGAGGAGTCTATCGATATCATTGTCATGGATGTCAGCTTTATATCCCTACGGGAGATATTGCCGCATATCGCTGATATATCGACGAAACATACGCAGATTGTAGCTATGTTGAAGCCGCAGTTTGAAGCGGGCAGAGCACAGGTCAATAAAGGCATTATCAAAAATGATTCGATCAGGCGCCAGATAGTAAAAGATTTTGAAATGTGGGCCAAAAACAGGTTTGTGGTGGTCGACAAAAAAGATAGCGATGTGGCTGGGAGCAAGGGAAATCGTGAGCGGTTTTACCTTTTGCAAAGAATAGCCTGAAATTTACTTTTCCTCTCAACCATGGTATAATGTATATACTTGACATCTGTAGCAAGGTGTCGGTGTTGCTGAGGTATGTCCAGCTAGAGCAGGATTGCTCGCTGTCGACGACCGTCGGCAGTTAACAATTTGGTTCTAGCGCTATACTTTCAGTAGACCCATCTCAGTTTTGGGACGGGGAGGGAAGTTCCACCAATTAGTAGGGAGGGAACCGAGATGCAATCTCGGAATTCGCTCAGGCATCGCCTGGGCATGGCCACCCTGGGTGTCAGTTTGGTTGTGGGAGCAACCGCTGGAGTCCAGGTGGTCGGTACGGAAGCCGCCAGTGCTCATACTGGCGACCTGAGGGTCACGGCCGTCTGCAACCAGCAGACTGGCCAGCAGGACTTCACGGCCAAGCTCATCCTGAGCTCGGTCCCATCCGGCAACACCGGGTCCACCAAGTGGCGCATCGGCACATCGTCGTTTGACGGCACGCCGAGCAACGCCAACGGCATGGACAAGGGGCCGATCAGCTCCAATGGCAATGTGACCATCACTCTCGGGACGTGGTCGCTGCCGGGTACCACTACGGGCTATGGCCCGTGGGTGTATGCGTACACCAAGTGGTCCCCGGATGGCTACGGCAAGGGGTCCGATGGTCAACTGACCTCGAAGCTCAAGGGCGACTGCAAGCCAGCGGTCGTCAAGGATGCTTCGGCGTCTGTGTCCACCACGCCTGCGACCTGCACCACGCCCGAAAAGCTGGTGTTGGGCCAGGCCATCAAGGCCACTTGGGGTACTCCGACTCGCACCACGGGTCCGGGGTCCTACTCAGTGACGGCGACGGCCAACCAAGGTCACGCGTTCAGCGACGGCTCGCCGACCAAGCCCTTCACGGGGAATTTGGCCGACAAGCTCGACCCGAACACTGTTCCTGACTGTCGGCCTACGCCCCCGCAGCCCAAGGTCGTCCACAAGACGGACGACAAGATGGACTGCAGCGGGGTGTTCCACCGCGAGTGGGACCTCTCGTACCCGCCTGTGTGGGACAAGACGACCCGTGCTTGGGTCTGGGGCCAGCCGGTGGTCAAGAACGACAGCGGCTGGGTCAAGGTCCGCGACCTGACGCCCGCAGAGAAGGCCAGTCACAACTGCACCAAGCCGGATAGGCCACGGCCAGTGGTCGAGCCGCTGTCGGAGGTCCGCAAGTCGTGTGAGTACGGTGTCGAACATCGTGCGGGCACAAGGACCACCGATTGGGTGTTCGACGAGAACACTTGGCAGTGGGTTGCTTCAGCTCCAATCGTTCAGTGGAACGGCTGGGTGTTTGACCGTGGTCTGACGGCTACGGAGCAGCAGCAGTTGGGGTGCATTCAGGTCAGTCCGCCGCCGGGTCCTGTACCGGTCCGGGGTGCTGTGAAGAAGTTGGACAAGTGTGGTTCAAACAACTTCGTCTACGTGAAGAAGCGGGAGGGGCTGCGTGCCATGATGAAGGGCAAGGTCATCCGCGAGGGCGTCTGGATCAAGGTCAAGGCAAAGAAGGTCAGGATCAGGATGATTGCCGAGCCTGGATACAACCTGGTCGGGAAGAAGAATTTCCTGATCAAGTTCCCCAACAACAAGCCCTGCCACGCTTCGCCTCATAATTCGCCCCACACGGGCGTATAAGTGAGGCGTTGGGCATCCGCTCTGGTAGTCGCATTTGTCGTATCTGTGGCCCTCGGGGGTCAGGGTGCGGCTGGTGCGGCTTCGGGGCGGATAGAAGCACCTGTGATCGGCATGGATGCTCCGATTGTCAAGGTTGGCCTGAAAAATGGTGGCCTGGCTATCGGGGGCAACGTTCATGCCGTATACACCTGGAGGCACGGTGATTCACCGTGTGATCCCCTCGGGACGACGGTGTACGCTGGACACGCTTGGCGGTCTGGTGATGGTGTTGCCGACCGATGGGGGAGTCTCAAGAAAGGCTCTCTCATCAAGGTATCCGGATGCAAGTTCCGTGTCACCAAGCGAGCGTATTGGTCGGCCAAGCGGTCGATCAAGCCTTTGTTTCGAGTGGATGGTCCACCTCGGATCGTCCTGATCGGGTGCAAGCCCGACGACTACTCGAAACGCACCATGGTGTTCGCCCGCATGATCAGTTAGAACCGAAGATGTAATGGGTCCGTCTTCCCGCGCACGTAGTTTGTGCGCGGGAGGCGGGCCTTCTTCAATTGGAGTGATTTGCATGTGGTGGAGGGGCCGCGTATGATAAAATTAATGGTATTTCGCAGGGGACTAGAACAGGCTGCAGATCAGAAACGGTGGCCACGATGGAAAAAAGCTGTGATGGGCATCACTGTTGCGCTGCTTTTTGTGATACTTATGCAGTTTTTCTATCCGCACGACCGAGCACTGCCATTTGCACGAGTCGATGGCATGGGTGTGGGAATGCAGACGAGCGACAATATAGTAAAATCAGTCGCAAAACGGTATAGTGCGACCAAGCTCACGATTGTCGTACGCGAAAAGACGAGTACGGTGCCATTCGATACGACCGGTCTCTCGCCAGATACTACTACTATCACTAAGCGACTAACTGACTATCCGTGGTATTGGCGGATAGTACCGCTGAGCAGTCTGGTCATCGGCGCGACCCGTGATGTGCCAGCCTCAATGCGCGTGGACAAAGACCGTTTTGGCCAATATGCTACGGCACTGATCGACCAATGCTTGGTCGAGCCCAAAAATGCCGGCATAAAGGTCGCAAAAGACAAAGTCGAGCTTGATCCAGCCAAAGATGGCCAAGAATGTACAGTAGATGATTTGGCAAAGCAAATCACGGCTGTGCCGCTGCAGCATGACAGTGTGAAAGTGACGATTCGACCGCAGACCGTCAAGGCAGCGCGCCAAGACAGCGATGTGCAACCTCTGCTCGCAGAGGCGGCAGCGATTGTACATCGGCCATTTGCGTTGTCGGTATCGGGTAAAACACAGACGATTGCGCCAGAGACGATAGCCTCCTGGTTGGCATTTCACGACGACAAAAACGGCAATCTAGTGATTGATCTCGACGAAAAGACAGTTGGTGCAACACTGGATAAGCTTCAAAAAGATGTCTACATAGCGCCAGGCGTGACAGTGGTCCGCATGCATGATGGCAAAGAAACTGGTCGGGCTGTCGGTGCACCAGGCCGGGGCGTGGATGTAGAGGCGACGCTTCCACTGATCAAAAAGCAATTATTTACCAGTGGTGGAACAGTCACCGTGACATTATCAAGCCTTCCGCCAGTTGAGCGCTATGAGCGCACCTACAGCCAGACGCCGGCTGGGCTACGAGCACTGGTAACGGATCTCGCCAAAGATCACAAAGATATGGCGATCTCGCTGCGCCGGCCCGGTGATAGCGGCGTGAGTGCAAATGGCGACAAACAATATCACCCGGCTAGTACGTACAAATTGTTGGTGGCGTATTCGGTGCTGCGCCGGATCGATAGCAAGCAGATATCATGGAACCAAAATGCCACCGGTGGGCGCACGATAAGCCAGTGTTTTGATATGATGATCGTTAACTCCGACAATGCCTGCGCTGAGTGGTTTGGCGGCACACTGGTCGGCTGGTCAGTGGTAAATCGTGAGGTGCGGGCGCTTGGACTGAACCGGACTTCGTTATGGAGCGCCGATGGGTTTATCTCGACCACCAACGACCAAGCGCTGTTTTTGCAAAAGCTTGAGTCCGGAAAACTGGGGATCAGTGAAGCCTCGCGCAATCGGTTGTTGAGCGCGATGAAGCGACAAGTCTATCGCCAAGGTATTCCAGCTGGTGTCGGAGTGCCGGTGGCAGACAAAGTAGGCTTTTTGGATGGCTTGCTGCATGATTCGGCCATCGTGTACTCGCCAAAAGGGGCCTATATCCTGGTGATTTATTCCAAGGGTGGCTCGTGGGCCGATATCGCCGATGTAGCACGGCAGATCAACAAGCACATGCAATAAAGGGCTATTTTGTCACGTTGAAGCGAAATTCGACGACATCGCCGGGCTGCATGACGTAGTCTTTTCCTTCGGTGCGAATCTTACCAGCGGCTCTTGCGGCTGCTTCTGAGCCAGCAACAACTAGGTCGTCGTAGTTGACGATAGTGGCAGCGATGAAGCCTTTTTCGAAATCGGTATGGATGATGCCGGCAGATTGAGGAGCAGTGTCGCCTTGGTGGATCGTCCAGGCTCGGACTTCCTTTGGCCCAGCGGTTAGGTAGCTTTGGAGGCCAAGCGTGTCGTAGGCGGCATGGATGATCTGTGTTAGGCCGGACTCGTCGACGCCGTAGCTAGCGAGGAGTTCTTTTTGGTCGTTTTCGTCTAGGCTCTTTAGCTCTTCCTCGAGTTTTGCTGAGACAAAGATTGACTTCGCGGGGTTCACTATCTGTGACAGCTCGAGCTTTTTTTGCTGATCGGTGAGGGTGGTTTCGTCGATATTAAAGGCATAAATGACGGGCTTTGCGGTCAGGAGATGGAGGTCGGCGATCGCCTCGTGATCGAGCGAAGGCAGAGCAGAGAGCGGCGTGCCTCCCTCGAGGTGGCGGAGCAGGGTCTCCAGATAGCTTATTTGGGTGCGCGCATCTGGTTTGGCTTTGGCTTCTTTTTGCAAGCGTGGCAAGCGGCCCTCAATGGTCTGTATATCGGCCAGGATCAGTTCGGTGTTGATGATCTCGATGTCGTTTTTTGGATCGGTAGGCGAGTCGTCGTGGCGTAGGATGTTGCTGTCTTCGAAGGCTCGCACCACGTGGATAATCGCGTCGGTTTCGCGGATATTAGCGAGAAACTTGTTGCCCAAGCCCTCACCCTTTGATGCACCAGCGACCAGCCCGGCGATGTCGACGAAGGTGACGGTGGCAGGGATGACCTTTTCGGCTCTATACATCTGTTGCAGTACGCCGAGACGGTTGTCCGGGACTGGCACGATGCCGGTATTTGGCTCTATAGTGGCGAATGGATAGTTGGCGGCTAGTGCTTCGGCATCGGTGAGCGCATTAAAAAGCGTCGATTTCCCGACGTTTGGCAGTCCGATGATGCCGATAGACAAACTCATAGAGATATTTTAACAGATAAAGTGTAGGGAGCATATCTGGGGCTTGCTTATGCTTTACATCATACCTATTTTATGAGATAATGTCTCTAACCTACATGGTTGTGGGTTCGTAGCTCTGGATGCGTTGATCAATAGTGGTCCGCTTTCCGAGGTGCCATTAACAATTTCTCCAGATTCTACGATCTCATTGCTATAGCCCTACAGGAAGAAAGGAACCGATCATGAAGATGAAGTTCTTTGTGGTTCTGGTCGCAGCCCTGTTTGGGCTGACGACTTTCACGATGATGCCAGCGATGGGTTCAAACAACGGTGGCACGTTGATCACAACGTCAGATGGTTTTCGCTTAGACGTGAGGCTGTACCAGTATTCGTATAGCGGCAAGCTGGACATCATGAACAGTGGGAATCATCCCATTCGAGTGGAGTACAGTGATCCGACTTACGGATTCCAATCAAGAACGATCGCGGCCCGCGGGGATAGTGGTCAGAGTCCGATGTGTGCAGATAGGGCCCATCGGGAGACCTCTCCAGTGACAGTTGTCTTTGATGTCGATACGGCCACACCCGTCGTGGGAACAGGTGCCTATGACTTGATGGAGAGCGCGGTCTTTGACCCGACGGTTGTCATCAATCGAGTGGAGAAGGCCAAGAAGTCTCTCAAGAAGGCCAAGAAGTCTCTCAAGAAGGCCAAGAAGCACCACCGTGCGGCTAAGATCAAGAAGGCCAAGAAGAGAGTGAAAAGGGCCAAGGCACGAGTAAAAGAGGCCAAGGCGTATCTGCACGAGTACAGGGAGCAAACTGCCTATTGCGCTGAGCGCCGGCTGCACTGAGTTTGGGGGTCTTACAGCTCCGCCCGCGTGCAAAATTTTGCACGCGGGCGGAGCACTCTTAATTTTTGAGGGAAGTTATCTTTTTTTGAGGAACAGCTTGTGCTTAAATAGGTGCGAGTATGTACAGTCGACATCGGCCACGAATAACTAGATCACCACAGCTATCAGCGGTAGGGCTGTTTGTCATTGCTGGTTCCGTGCTCATTGGTACCGTAATGGCCCTATGGCCACCGCTGGAGGCATATGCAAACACCCAGCCGACACCAGATGGTGGGACGCTCAGCGCCAAGATAGATAGCTACACACCGAGTACATCGGTTGGTGATCTTTGTGCCAACAACCGAAAAAAGCCTAACTTTTCGGCATGGCTCTCAGGCGCAGATATAATACTTGGTAATAATGAAAGTGTCTTGAGCTTTAGTCTTAATGTACGATGGAGGACGTGCGCATCACAGAGCACCTACGGTACAGATGCGTATGCCATCTATAGCAGTGCCTACTGTCCAGACTCCGGCCATTATGCAGGTGAGAGGGGAAATGACAACTGGATGGCCAATGACTGCGTGAAATATATTACTAATGTAGGCAATGATGCTTTCAATCCATCACTGGGGTGTGCTGTCAATAAGAATGCATCTCCAGCAAAGGGTGGCAACTGGAATCCTCCACAAAAGTGCACGACTAGTACCTTCCGTCAGGCTCCACTTTACAGGAAGACAGCCTATCCTGTAGACGGTAATCCAGAGAACAATGGTCAAGTCATAAGCTCTCTGCCTAACACGGCTACTACCACGAAGGTAAACCTCGGGAGCACACGGTCTTCTGGCTCCGCTACATATGACGGTCAGATGTGCCAGTATTATAAGCATAATGGTGCTGAATTGAAGGATTGTCAGCCTATGTCTATAAACTACTCCTGGACTTACACCCCACCTCCTTCTTACAACCTCTCTGCCACCCTCACTGGTCTGTATCCCAAATTCACCGCCTATACCACGACACCGCTGACCTACGGTGCCCAGATTGACAATACCAATACCAATGTTGGTAGTCATGGAGTTGACCTATGGCGAGTTAAGTATTCAGACATGCCAGATGATTTTGCGGCTGGCACTCTCACGACGGGTGTGGGCAATAGCGGCACTGGTATGGATGCCGGCCCCGGGCCGTGTGGTGCATTTCCTACAAAGGACAGATTGCCTGACAGTTGTGAGCGAGTCGCTGCACTGCCCACCACACTAAACTACTCCACAGACTGGAGCTCATCTGAGATCGGTCCCGAGCCCCTTGGTAACCGGATATGCTACGTCGCCCGCGTGCAAAAGCCGACCTACAAATCGGACGTTAATATCTGGAAAACATCTGGCATGCTCTGCACGACATCCGGTAAACAACCCAAACTCCAAATCCTCGGCCACGACCTCCGCACTCCAGGTA
>CAYOVH010000002.1:0-168475 GCA_964407405.1 uncultured Candidatus Saccharibacteria bacterium
AAGCAACTGTAATAGAAGGGGATACCGCGCATGTTTCGACTAGATGAGCAATTTCTGAAAGATATAGGGCTGGATGGCCTGCCGGAGGAGCAGAAGCAGCCGTTTTTGCAGCATATTTATAGCGAGCTGGAGCTTCGTGTAGGTACGCGCTTGAGCGATGGCTTGAGTGATGCGCAACTTGAAGAATTTGAGCAGATTATCGATCGCAAGCAAGATAAGATCATGGATTGGCTGAGCCAGCATGCGCCAAGCTATGCGCAGGATGCGGCGTTTATGAAGCTGCAACAGGCGACAAATCTGCCAGCCGACGATCCTCGACTAGTCTCAGAGTATACGGCGACCAAATGGCTTGAGGTCAATCGTCCTGACTATCGTGAAGTTGTCGCGGCGGTTCTGGGTGAACTGAAGCAAGAAATTATGGCTAATCGGGAGGCAATCCTGGGGGGCATACAGGCGCAAGCACAGGCCGCTTCTACAACTCCTGCGCAAGATCAGGGTCAACAACAGCCACCGATGGCTGCATAGGAGGCTACTTTTTGTAACCGTTGAGAAAGCTTGCGGCTGAAACAATCTTGCCGCTCGGTGCGACGAGCTCGTCAATTATGAGATAGGTTCTATCAGAAAACATCACGTCAAGTGGTGTTTTTGCTTTGTCAGAGACGTGAGCGCTGGTGATAATCCTCAGTTCATCGAAGATTTTGAGGCGTGTTTTGGGGAAGCCGAGGAAGGCTCGTATGCGCCGCTCCGCCTCCATGGCGGTCATTTTTGTTGGATCAAGCAGCCCGTCATCTTTTGTCAGGAGGTTGCAGTAAGTTGCCTGAGTATCGTCCTGCTCAATTGGCTGCACGCTGCCATCGAGAATTTGCGGCAGGACGGCGAGTAATTTGGCAGTACCAATTTCACCAAGCTTATTGTACAACTCTGGCTTGGTCTCGTGTCCGTTTAGCTCGATCTCTTCTTGAATATAGACGGGTCCGGCGTCCATCTTGGCGCTAAGTTGCATGATAGAAACACCGGTTTCTTCGTCGCCATTTAAAATAGCTGATTCGATGGGTGAAGGGCCGCGATAGTTTGGCAGTAGAGAGGGGTGGAGGTTGATGATGCCCGGCGTAAATAAGTCGATGATGCTCTGGGGTATGATCTGGCCGTAGCTGACGAGTACGCCAGCAACATCACCGATTGCTTTGATATCTTCTGCAACTTCGGATAATTTGACCGGTTGCCATACGGGAATATTTTTTGATTCGGCATAGAGCTTGACGCTTGGTTTGGATATCTTGTGGCCGCGTCCGCGCGCAGAATCCGGTTTGGTGATGACTGCACGAATATCATAGCCGTCTCCGACAAGGCCGCGAAGTGCTATGAGGCTGAAATCTTCAGTCCCAAAGAACAGTACTGGTTTTGATCTCTTTGTCATAGTCAAGTGGTT
The DNA here is from genome assembly GCA_964407405.1 of uncultured Candidatus Saccharibacteria bacterium. Lineage (GTDB taxonomy): Bacteria > Patescibacteriota > Saccharimonadia > Saccharimonadales > Saccharimonadaceae > JASLCR01. The sequence continues at coordinate 1,430 of CAYOVH010000002.1, forward strand.
GAAGCTCGCCATTTTCATCGAGCGTATAAAATGCATCGGTTTTGTCGCGAATGTGGTCGACGAAACAAAGGCCTTTGGTGTGGTCGATCTCGTGCTGGAGGACGCGGGCAAGGAAGCCTGTGGCCTTGATACGAATCTCATTACCCTCGACATCGAGTGCTTTGACGCGTATTTTTGACCAACGTGGGACTTTACCGTAGATTTTTGAGACAGAGAGACAGCCTTCGTAGTCGGCGGTGAGTTCACCTTCAGTTTTTGTGATCTCAGGATTGATCAGAGGAGTAAATTCCCGATCTTCTTTGTTCTCGAAATCGCTGCGTATAATAACAACACGTTCGAGCCGGTCGATTTGGATAGCTGCAAGCGCAGCACTGATCTCGTGCGGGCGCGATGCTTCCCAGTCAAGGGCCGCGTCGGTCATATCTTTGATGAGCTGTAGTGTATTGTCGGTGACGACATGGACCTTGGCTGACTTTTGCCGCAAATGAGGATTTGGCAGGGTGATGATGTCTTCTTTTTTCATTCTCGTACCTATTGTAACAGATAGAACCTACAGGAGTGATAGTGGATCAAGCTCGAATTGCCAGTTTTTGGGTGGAAGATGGCCGATGACGGCGAGTAGATTGGCACGTTTTTTGCTTTTGATGACGAGCTGCCAGCGAAACGTCCCGGCAGTGCGTTCGTAGAATGCCGGTGTTGGTCCGAGAATCTCTACATCAAGGTTGAGACCTCTGAATTCGTCTGCCAGCTTTTGGGCATTTCTGATGGCAGCTGCTTCAGTCTTGTAGGCGCAGGTAAGCTTGAGGAGGTAGCAAAAGGGTGGAAAGTCGCCGTGCTTACGGAGAGCGAGAGATCGTTTGTAAAATTCTTGGTAGTCGCGCTTGACGCCATCGAGAACAGCTGGGTTTGATGGCTGATAGCTCTGAACGATGACGGTTGTTTCGTGGTGCGATCGACCAACTCGGCCGATAACCTGACTGAGTAATTGAAATGTTCGCTCTGGCGAGCTATAGTCGGGCAAACTGAGCCCGGCATCGGCTTGAATGACGCCCACGGTACGGAGATTTGGCAGGTCGAGTCCTTTTGCAATGACCTGGGTGCCGATGATAATATCAACTTCTCCTTTGTACACTTCGCTGTAGTTTGCATCAAGCGTGTCGTCTTTCGCGGTATCTCTGTCGTAGCGTTTGATTCGGGCATTGGGAAATAGTCTTCTGACCTCTGATTCGATAAGTTTGGTGCCAATACCTTTGTGGATGATATCCGTATGGCGGCAAACAGGACAGCTGGTCGGGACGGAATCTTTGTAGCCGCAGACGTGGCAGCGCAATTCGTGATTGTCAGCATGGAGGCTGAGCGGGACGTAGCAGCGCGGACAACCAGCCTGCCACCCGCAATGTTCGCAGAGCGTAGAGCTAGCACTACCACGGCGGTTATGAAAGAGAAGAGTTTGGCTATGTGTTTCGACATTTTTTGTAACGTCGGCCAGCAGTGCATCAGACAAAAAACGATGCTGCTTGAAGTTAGTCCGCTTGGTCATATCAACGAGCTCAATACGTGGCTGGACGGTGTCTTTTCGGGCTGAAGTAGTCATTTCAATGATCGGTCTGCCGATAGATTGAGCTAGATAGTAATCGCTGGTGAGCGGAGTGGCGCTACCAAAGACGGCTTTGAGGGGTATGATTTCAGCAAGTTTACCTGCTACCCGTAAGGCCGAGTAGCGAGGAGACTGCTCTTGCTGAAAGCTGGGTTCGTGACATTCATCAATGATGACAAGGCCGAGGGATTTGAGCGGCATAAAGAGAGCAGAGCGTGGTCCGACGACGACACGAGCAGTCTTGCTATGGAGTGTCTCGCGCCATATTTTATGCCGTTCGGCTTCGGTCTGCCGAGAGTGGGTTAGAATGATATCGTTAAAATGTTGAGAGAACTCGGCGACAAGCTGAGATGTTAGAGCGATCTCAGGGACCAGTATGATGGCAGACTTGCCGCTATCAATAGCCCGCTTGGCAAGCTCAATGTAGACGGCAGTCTTGCCTGATCCTGTCACGCCGTGGAGCAGGGCAGTTCCGTGAGACATGTCATTGATTTTTTCTAGGGCGTTCGCCTGATCATTTGTGAATACAAAATTTGTTCGTTCTCTGGAGTGACGACTGGAGCTACGAGTGCTATCTCGACGGTTTTTCAAGAGGCCGCGAGGCAACATAGTTTGCAAAACAGTTGCGAGCGGCGTCATATAATACTGACTCATCCATGTGGCAATGTTGACAAGATGGATTGGTAGGGGGGCGTCTTCGATGGTACGCGAAATTGACTTTGTCTGGTAGTCCGGACGAGCAACTTGGTGCATGATGACACCAGTCAGTGATGTTTTACCAACTTCAATCTCAACGAGGGCGCCTATAGCAAGCTCTTTTTCTGAGGCATAAGTAAATGTGTCTGCGGCTGAGCGAACTATCTTGTTGGGAGCCACCTCGTAGTAGTACATGAACTCATTATACCTGGTACACTAAAGGTATGTATTTTGATAATAGGGCGCAGGCGGGACAATTGCTGGCTGAGCAGCTGGTCGAGAAGTATCGCTACGAGGATTGCGCAGTGGTGGCATTATCTGATGGAGCAGTACTGGTCGGCGAGCAGATTGCTGCAGGGCTACACTGTGTCTTGACAATGCTATTGATCGAGGACATTGAAGTGCCGGGCGAGAGCGTGAGCTTTGGTGGTGTGTCCCAAAACGGCGCATTCACGTACAATGGGATGTTTTCGGCCGGGGAGATCGAAGGTTATACCGCGGAGTTTCATGGTTATCTCGACGAGCAAAAGCGGGAGAAATTTCAAAAGATCAATCGTCTGCTCGGCGATGGTGGCATCATATCAAATGAGATGCTGCTGGATAGGACGGTTATTTTGGTAGCCGATGGTATCGACACTGGTGCGTCGATCGATGTTGCGATGGATTTTTTGAAGCCAATTCGTGTGGTAAAAATTGTCGTAGCGACGCCCGTTGCGACCGTTCCAGCGGTCGATAAGCTCCACATCATGGCAGACGAGTTGCACATTTTGGATGTAAAGGAAAATTTCATGGGTGTCGATCATTATTATGAGGACAATACCATTCCGAGCCATGAAGAAACGATCGCTAAGATCAATCAGATTATTCTGAATTGGCGATAGCTTACGCAGAAAATACCAAAAATCGGACCGTTTTCGCCTTGAAGAACGTTGTAAGATTGTGCTACGATAGGAAGAACGAAAACTTCGAAGTCTAACTAAAAGGGAGAATGATGCTAGACGTTTTTATTACTTCACGGGTGCGGCGGAAAATCGTCGTTGTGTATGCCAAGTATCCGGACTTTCATACACATGTGCGTGGTCTCGCCAAGCTTATCAAGGAAGACCCGGGTAATATTCAACGCGAGCTGAAAAAGCTTGAGAAAGTCGGATTTCTTAGGAGCGAGAAACAGGGAAATACCAAGATTTACTCGACCAACAAGCAGTTCCCGATCTTTAAAGAACTACAGAGTATTGTCATCAAAAGCCAGCAACATCAGAGTGCGCGCAGTAAGCGTACTACTGATGTTTCGCCGGTGTAACCGGTAATGAGACAAAGCCAAGGTTTTTTCTCATCGCGCCGGGCGCCGGAATAAATCCGTCGTCTCGGGCTACTCTTTTTCCAAAGTTAACGCAATTTTACCGAAGTAAAATCGGATAAAATTGCGACATTTTCATTTTGTTCCTTAGGGAGCGGGCTCGACTTAGTTTTAGGATACAATAGTTACAGATGGGTATTTTTGAAGAAATCTTGAAAAAGCGGGGGCTCGATAGCCCGGAAAAGCGCGGGGCGTTTTTGAATCCGAGCTATGACGTCAGGCATGATCCATTTTTGTTGCCGGATATGGAGAAAGCGGTTGAGCGATTGGTGCAGGCCCGCGAGAAGCAAGAGAAAATTACGATTTATGGCGATTATGATATCGATGGACTGACGGCGACGACAATTTTGCTGGATGCGTTGGCGAGTTTTGGGTTTGAGGGGGTCGATGCGTTTATCCCGAATCGATTTGTTGAAGGCTACGGACTGACGGTTGATGCGATTGAGCGAATCGCTAAGAAAGGCGCAGATCTCATCATCACGGTGGATTGTGGCAGTTTGAGTCATGCGCCGATCACGCGCGCCAATGAGCTCGGCGTTGATATCATCGTGACAGATCATCATAATGTGGCTCCAGAGCAGCCGCCAGCTGTAGCAGTGATCAATCCGAAACGATTACTCCAAGATTATCCTGATGACTATGAAAACTTGCAGTTGAAGGCATCGTCAGGAAAAAAGTTATATCCATTTCTGGATCTCGCTGGTTGTGGTGTAGCCTTCAAGCTGGTGCAGGCACTACAGACAAAGCTCGATGGTTTACCGAATGGGCAAGAGAAGTGGCTGCTCGATTTGGTGGCGCTTGGGACTGTGTGTGATGTCGTGACACTGGTCGATGAAAATCGGGCGAATGTATATTGGGGGTTGAAGGTACTAGCAAAGACACGTCGGCCCGGACTAAAGGCGTTGATGGCAGTGTCTCGTGTGGAAACGGAAAAGATAAATGCACGATCTTTAGGATTCGGCCTGGGGCCGCGTATGAATGCAGCCGGACGGCTGGAGACGGCGCAAATCGCGCTGGATATGCTGACGACAAAAGATACTCAAGTAGCGCTTGAGAAGGCCCAGGAACTTGATACGCTCAATATGGCACGGCGCAGTGATCAGGACGTAATCTACAAAGCTGCGCTGAAGCAAGCCGAAGAATACAAGGACGATCCGGTATTGGTCGTCAGTGATCCAGAATGGAATCACGGCATCGTTGGGATTGTGGCAGCAAAGCTGCTGGAGAGATTTTCAAAACCTACATTTGTCTTGCAGGAGATGGGCGAAGAGACAAAGGGAAGTGCGCGCAGCTACGGTGGTTTTTCGGCAGCTGATGCAATTCGAAATGCGGATGACATAATCACCAAGGGTGGTGGGCATAGGCTTGCTGCTGGTGTGACGATGCCAACTAAAAATATTCAGGCTTTCAGGGAGCGAGTGAATAAATTTTATGACGAGCAAGGCCTAACTCATACGCAAGAGGCAAAAAAATTATTGCCTCTTGAAGATGCATTGGCGGAGATTGATGATGTTGGTGAAGAGCTGGTGGCAAAAATTGCTGCGCTTGAGCCATTTGGCAAGGGTAACCCGCAGCCTATTTTGTGCAGTCAACATCTGGTGGTCCTACATGTGCGCAGGATGGGCAATGACGGGCAGCATCTCAAGATAAAGGTTGAGAGTGTGCGGATGGGGGTGATGGAATTTTTGGCGTTTAATGCGCCAGAGCATTTTTTTGTGGACGTTGGTGCCAAGATATCGGTATGGTATCAGCCGGATATCAACGAGTGGATGGGACGGCGGAGTATCGAAGGCAAATTATTGCATATTGAAATTGCTTGAGCTTGCAAAGGCTGCAATTTTTGAGGAAATTAAGTATTCTAACGACGATTGTCTCATAAGAGTCTGTCCCCAGGAGTCGAACTCAACTCCTTCGGGTGCAGGCTCGATTTCTTTTCAGAGATTTATTGCAAATCAGTTTCTCATCTGTTACAATAGCAAGCGATATGGTACAAGTTACACGTAAAGACGAACGAGAGGCAAACGAAAATGTCATTCGCCGCTTTAACCGCAAGGTGTTGCAGAGTGGTGTGCTTTCAACTGCGAAAGCGAGCATGCGTTTTCAGAAGCCAATCTCAAAGACAGAGCGCCGATCAAAGGCAATTATTCGCCGTGAGCGAAAAGCTGACAAGATGGCCAAGATGCGCCTAGGAGTGCGCTAGCGAGTGGCTCTTAAGGAGCAGCTCCAAAACGATATGAAAGCCGCTCTATTGGGCGGCAATCGTTTTGAGGCGGATGTAATTCGCAATCTCAAGGCAGCCATCTTGAACGAAGAAGTGGCGAAAAACAAGCGCGGTGAGGGTCTTAGCGATGTGGAAATTGAGCAAGTTATCGCCCGCGAAGTAAAAAAACGCCGCGAGTCGATCGGACTCTACGAGCAAAATGGCCGTCAGGATTTGGCCGATGACGAGAAAAAAGAAGCCGCAGTACTTGAGAAATATTTGCCTGAGCAACTGACTGACGATGATATTCGCAAGCTCGTGGACGAGGCTATTGAGGTGCTTGGTGCAAGTGGTCCACAGATGATGGGCCAGGTGATTGGCGCTGCAAAAGCTAAGGCTGGCAGCTCGGCCGATGGTGCTGCGATCGCTCGTATTGCAAAAGAACAACTAAACAAATAGGGGAAGCTTGATGATTTTACTCTTTGGCCCGACTGGTGCCGGAAAAAGTATGCAGGGCCAGATGCTAGCTGTACGAATGGGTTGGAAATGGCTTTCAACCGGTCAGATGTTACGCGACAGCAACGATCCTGAGGTCATCAAGGTATTAAAAAGTGGCGAATTGGTTAGCGATCAGCTGACCTACGAAGTATTTGAAAAAGCGATCGAAGATGCTAAAGACAAGAACTTCCCCCAAGTGATTGTCGATGGATTCCCTCGCACTAAAGCGCAGGCCGAGTGGCTAGCTGACCATATGGAGAAGAACGGCGAGAGGATCGAGCAGGTAGTGGTGCTCGAGGTGCCAGAAGGCGAAATTATGAAACGGCTTGAAAAACGGGCTCGTATGGAAGATACACCCGAAACGATCGCGCGCCGCATGACGATTTATCGACAAAAAATGTATCCGGTATTAGGGACGTTTGCTGAAGATGGTGTGAGAATTGTGCATTTGGATGGCACGGGAACGGCCGGCGAGGTACATGATCGACTGTTTGCAGAAGTTGTGGGAGAGTAGTGGGGGATGTCTATGTCCTGGTCGGATTTTGCTCGTACATTCTTTCAAAGAGCACTCTTTTTGGGAAACTTTCCGCTGGAAATTTTTCCAAGCGTTCGGCTGAAATCCTCGGGCACAGCTTCGGACTTCACAGTCTCTCTGAAAAAAGTACGAGCAAAATCCTCTAGTAAGCCTGGAGCGAAGGCGTGAGCCAGCCGTCAAAAACACCAGCACAAATTGAAGCCATGCGCGAGGGTGGCGAAATCTTAGGCGGGATATTGCGTGATTTGAAGGCCTATGTATGCCCGGGTATGACCGGCCTTGAGGTCGATAGTTGGGTGGCCAAGGAGATCATAGAGCGTGGCGCTACAGCGACGTACAAGACGGCGGAAGTCGGTTTTCCGAATGTGATTTGTATTTCAAAAAACGATGAGATTGTTCATGGTGTACCAACCTCAGAACCATTTGAAAAAGGAGATATCGTCAGCTTCGACCTCGTGATTACGTACAAAGATATGAAAACCGACAGCGCATTCACAATGGTAATAGGAGAAGAGCTGAAGGGCGCAGTAAAACATCTCCTGAGCGCGACTGAACGCAGCCTCTATGCGGGGATTGATGCGATCAAAGGTGATGGCACGCGGATTGGTGATATTTCAGCTGCAGTAGAAAAGGTTCTGAAAGATGCAAATCTAGGAATTATACGTGAGCTAGTCGGACATGGCGTTGGGCAAGAGATGCACATGGCGCCAGAAGTGCCAAATTATGGCGTAGCGGGAACAGGTGGAGTGCTACACGTTGGTGATACGATCGCGATTGAACCGATGGCAACGCTTGGTGGGGAGAGGATAGTCGCGAATCATCCTGACGGCTGGACGATTTCGACGCACGACGGTAGTATGAGCGCACATTTTGAACACACAGTGCTCATTACCCAGACCGGTGCTGAAATTCTTACCTCTGTTTGATACGTTAAGAACTAGGCATTTTTTTTCACAAGCGTTATACTAAAGCTCATGCAGGAAAATTCTCGTTATGCAGTTGGGCTCGATATCGGTACGACAATGATTCGCTGTGTTGTCGGTCATGTTGATGCTACGACGGGCAGTTCAACGATTGTGGGTGTGGGAAAAATCAAAAACAGCGGCATGCGAAAAGGCGTGGTAGTAAATCTCACCGGGCCGGCGCATGCGATTGATGAGGCGCTTGGTGAGGCGGAGCGCATGAGCGGCTACCAAGTGGACGCGGCATCAGTTAGTATCAATGGCCAGCATGTATTGAGTACTAAGGCGGACGGTATGATAGCAGTTGGTGCGGCAGATCATGAGATTGCCTCTGACGATCTTCATAGGCTGGAAGAGGTAGCAACAGTCGGTAAGGTGCCGGCAAATCGTGAGATTATCGAAATTGTACCGCATAGCTACCGCTTGGATGGCCAAGACAATATCAAAGAACCACTTGGTATGAGCGGTACACGGCTAGAGATTAATGCCAATGTGGTGTCAGTTTTGGCACCGCACCTCAATAATCTCCAAAAAACTGCCGAGATGGCCAAGGTCGATATTCATACGATCGTACCAAGTGTTGTGGCCGGGGCGAGGGCGGTGGTCAATGAGTCGCAGCTTGAAAATGGTGTAGCAGTGATCGATATGGGTGGTGCGACCACGAGTGTGGCTGTTTTCGAGGAAGGTGATCTGCAGTATGTTGGCGTGATACCGATCGGCGGCAACAACATCACCAATGATCTTGCGATTGGTCTAAAGACAGACCCTGAGGTAGCGGAGAAGGTGAAGTTGGCTAATGCTGTTGCTATGGGACGAGAGCACTCCGAGGGTGTGAGTATCAAACATGGTGATGAGATACATACGTTTAGTTCAAGTGAGATTGACGAGATCGTTGAAGCCCGACTCGAAGAAATTTTTGAGGCTGTTCATGCAGAGCTCAAGAAAGCCGGTCGGGCCGGACAACTGCCAAGCGGTGTTATCTTGGTCGGGGGTACGGCTAATATCAAGCAAATCGCCGAATATGCCAAAAAGCAGCTTGGCCTCGCTGCTCGTATTGGAAAGGCCGAAGGCTATGGTGGCGTGTCGGAAGATGCGGAAAAGCCAGAGTTTGCTGCAGCTATCGGGCTGATGTTGATTGATGTGGAGAGTGCTCAACCTTCGTCGCCAAAGGGCAGGTTTGGCGGTAAAAATACTAGCGGACAGGCAAAGGCTGGATTGCAGAAGGCCGGTGGCATCATGAGTCGTTTTCTCGGTCGATTTAAAGTGTAGTTCTGCCATATTTAATTTTTGTACTCAGGAGTGATATACTGGAATGAGTAAAACTTTTATGAAGATAATTTGGGGGAAGCGAGAGCGTATATGCCTGAAGTAAAACCTAGCGAAATCCAGACTTTTGCCAGCATCAAAGTAGTTGGTGTGGGTGGTGCTGGCGGCTCAGCAGTTAATCGCATGAAAGATGCCGGCTTACACGGTGTGCAGTTCATTGCTATGAATACTGATGCGCAGGCACTTCATAATTCAAAAGCCGACGTAAAGATTCATCTCGGTAAAGATGCTACCGGTGGTCTTGGTGCCGGTGCCGATCCGGTAAAGGGAGAGGAAGCTGCAAATGAGAGCCGCGATGATATTCGGAGTGCTCTCGAAGGCGCGGACATGGTGTTTGTAACGATTGGTGCTGGTGGCGGCACGGGGTCAGGTGCGGGACATGTTGTCGCAGAAGTCGCACGTGATCTTGGTATTTTGGTTGTTGGCGTCGCGACAAAGCCATTTAGCTTTGAAGGAGAAAAGCGCCGGCAGAATGCCGAGTGGGCAGTAGCACAGCTCGGCCGTCAAGTCGATACTTTGATCACTATCCCAAATGATCGTCTATTGCAGACGATTGATCGACGTACTCCGCTACTTGAGACATTCAAGATTGCAGATGATGTGTTGCGTCAGGGCGTCCAAGGTATCTCTGAACTTATCACCGAACATGGGCTTATCAATCTCGACTTTGCTGACGTGAAAGCTATCATGAGCAATGCTGGCTCTGCATTGATGGGCATCGGTCGTGCAAGCGGTGAGGAGCGCGCTTCTCAAGCTGCCCAGCAAGCAATCGAATCACCGCTTATCGAAGTGTCAATTGATGGCGCAAAGGGCGTGCTCTTCAATGTGACTGGCGGCTACGATATGAGCATGTCTGAGATTCAAGAGGCAGCCGAGATTATCACTTCTGCGGTTTCGCCAGATGCTAATATCATCTTTGGCGCGACACTCAAGCCTGAGATGGATGATGAGCTCGTAATCACCGTTATCGCGACTGGTTTTGATAGTGAATTCTTTGAGGAGCGGGCAGCCAGCCTTGAACAGCCAACAGGGATTCCTGCTACGCCATCCACTGAAGTTAAGGATGAAGAGATTGCGAGTGTAAATCTAGATCTTGACCAGGCAGCTGCTGCCGAGCATTTTGCTGATGACACTCCAACGGCTGATATCTGGAAAGAGCCAGAATCAAACGCTAATGATGAAGATGACACTCCGGCATTCCTGCGGCGACGCAAGAAGAAATCGAAAGAGTAGGCTGTACTGTGGCTAAACAGCTAAACATTGGCGATAGCCGAGTACTCGAATCCAGAGAGGTCGGTGATGGCAAGACAATCCGTCGGCGTCGCGAAACCCCGGACGGTACGCGGTTTACGACGTATGAGCGTATTGAAAAACCAAATCTCGCAGTCATAAAAAAAGATGGTGATCGCGAATTGTTTGACCGCGACAAACTAGCTGGTGCGATCAAACAATCAGTTGGTAAATTTTTCTCATCAGAGTTAGAGGTTGAGGAGATTGTCGATAATGTCGAAGAAGCGATCTACGACAAAGGTGACAATGAGATTTTTTCAAAGCAGATCGGTGAGATTGTCCTAGATGAGTTGGCGCGTCGCAACCAAGTGGCATACGTGCGTTTTGCAAGTGTATTTCATGACTTTAAGACGCTTGATGATTTTGTGAAGATTCTCGCATCACGCTCTTCTGGGGGCACCTCATAGCATGCGAGTCGTGGTGGTCTATCGGGAGGATAGCGAAGTTGCAACTGCTGTTGAGACATTCTTGCATGATTTTGAGCGTCAGACGGGTAGAACGCTTGATATTATAAATCCTGATTCGCCAGACGGAGCTGATTTTTGTCGTGTATATGACATTGTAGAATATCCGACGATGCTAGCGCTATCTGATGACAACCAACTTCAGACCAGTTGGAGAGGACTGCCACTGCCGACTATTAGCGAGGTAAGCTATTATGCGTAGGATCAGAGAGTTTTTCTTACATAGTGACAAAAAGCTTCGTGACAATCGTTGGATTTTCACGAGCATGCTGGTCGGTTCGGTGCTTAGTTTGCTGGCGGCATTTGTGCTTAGCACTGAGGCAATTGAGCTTGCCAAGAATCCAAATACCGATTTGCCGTGTAGTGTCAACGCAGTGATCAACTGCGCGACGGTAAATAATCATCCAACCGGGCATATCTTTGGTTTTCCGAATAGTTTTATCGGGATGATGACCGAGCCAATTGTCATCACCGTGGCTATTGCCGGTTTGGCCGGCATAGCGTTTCCTCGCAAGTTTATGTTTGCAGCGCAAATTGGTTATACATTAGGCTTTATCTTTGCGCTGGCACTGTTTTATATTAGCTTTGTTATCATTCAGGCACTGTGTCCATGGTGTCTACTTGTGACATTGACGACAATCCTGGTGTGGTTTGCCATTACCCGGTATAACATTCGTGAAAATAATCTCTATTTACCGAAAAAACTAGAGAAGTCTCTTCATGGTTTTATTGAGCGCGACTACGACAAGCTGGCGATGTGGAGTCTGATCGTTATACTCGTAGTGGCTATACTGATCAAGTATGGCGACGGTCTCTTCGTATAAGAAAGGTTCTACCCGGACACCTAAATTTTGATTTTCTGTTGCTTTTTTCAAGCACAAGCGTTACTGTAAGAGCATAAAACGTAGCGTTTAAGGAGGCGTGAGGTGGCAAAAAATCAACCAACATATAAACTGGCATGGCGCATGCTGGCAGTGACTCGAATCATGGTCGGATTGGTGTTTCTTTGGGCGTTTCTGGATAAATTGCTGGGGCTTGGTCTCTCGACTGCGGCTGATAAAGCATGGATTGCAGGCGGCTCGCCAACAACCGGCTTTCTAAAGATGGGTGTTAATCCTGACAGCCCATTCGCTTCATTCTTTAATGGACTCGCAGGTATGGTGTGGGTTGACTGGCTATTTATGCTTGGCTTGCTTGGTATCGGACTAGCGCTGGTGCTTGGTATCGGATTGCGAGTTGCTGCAGCTACTGGCACTTTGCTGCTTGTCATGATGTGGGCAGCTGAGATACCGCTAAAGAATAACCCAGTCATAGACGAGCACTTGATATATGCGACAGTCATCATCACGGCCGCTGCAGCTCGTCGGGAGTGGAGTTTGGTGCATTGGTGGATCAACCTTGATTCTGTCAAAAAGAACAAATGGCTGTGGTAGGCAAGTAGCCGTCAGTCTTGAAGTCAGCATATAATCTGTTATACTAAAAACAATCCGTTTGAGTGGTTATCAGCCACGAGGAGGAGGAAGAAAGGCTCTGATAGCTTAGTAGACCCTCTCGCTCTCGACGCGTCAGATCGAATGAATTAAGTGCTAAGAATATCCTTTCTTGGAAACTGGATGGTACCGTCCGCGATAATAATCCCCGCGGATTCCAGTGACCAGGAAGGGATTTTTGTTTGGAGAAAACATGACAGCACAACCACTCTACGAGATTCGACCAGCAACTCTCAATGATGTTGAGACGATTCGACGTATGCAGGCACAGTCATGGCGAGATACATATCGCAACGATAAACTCGGTGTGACAACGGAAAGTTGGCTGACGTCGGAGAAGCTTGAGCAGTCATGCGAGCATCTCGGGGCATGTTTTGCAAATCCAGCACATGCGACCTCGAAGTCGCAACGTACAACGAACGCGCCAAGGCGTTTTACCGAAAATGTGGCTTTGAGGATGCGGATGTGCTCGCTGAATTATTTAAAGATAAGATACCGATGATGCGAATGATGCGAAAGGCTTCGAAATAATGAATAGCGAAGATAAAAAAATCTATCTAAAATTTGCAAAAGACCTCGCTCTTGAAGCCGGCGCGGTGATGCGCAAGTATTTCCTGCATACCGAACGCGAGTGGAAAGAGGATCAAACACCACTAACCATCGTCGACACGACCATCAATCAGCTAGTCATCGATCGTATAGCCGAGCGATTCCCGGAGCATTCAGTATTGGGCGAGGAACAAAGTGCTATGAAAGATAGTCGCTATACCTGGGTGTGTGACCCGGTCGATGGCACGATGCCATATTCACATGGATTGCCTATCTCGACATTTAGTCTGGCACTCTGCAACGATGGCGTGTCAATAGTCGGCGTGGTATATGATCCATTTATGGAGAGAATGTTTTGGGCGACAAAGGATGGCGGAGCGTATTGCAATGACAACAAGCTAGCTGTACGTAATGGTGGACTCGAGAATGCGCTAGTAGACATCGCTGGATTTCCAAGCACAGTGCCCGTTGTTGACGTCGATAGTAGACTAATGAATGCAATTTTCGCAGAAGGAGCCAAGGTGACCTCGCTGTGGTCGGCCATTCTTCCAAGTTGTTTGGTTGCCGCAGGTGATTACACGGCCGTAATACTCAATGTGCCGTTTCCCCAAGACCCAGCTGCGATCAAGGTGATCGTTGAAGAAGCTGGCGGCAAGGTTACAGATCTGTACGGTAACGACCAGCGTTATGATCAGCCGACCAAGGGTTTTATCGCTAGTAATGGTGTAGTGCATGATGAACTGATCAAGATAATCACGGAGGAAAGCAATGAAGTTTAGACACGGAACACGCCGCCGAGCGCTAGAATATGAGAAAGACTGGGCGCAGCGCTGGAAAGAAGATAAGACGTTTGAAAAGTCGGTTGAAAACCGACCGGCAGACAGTGCGTATGTATTTTATGATGGTCCACCGTTTATCACGGGTGTGCCGCATCACGGTACGCTATTGAGCAGTATCGTCAAGGATGCCGTTCCGCGGTACTGGACGATGAAAGGCAAGCGTGTTGAACGAGTGTGGGGCTGGGACTGTCATGGTCTGCCTGCTGAAAACTTCGTTGAAAAGCAGTTGAACATTATCGATCGTCGGCAGATCGTTACAGGCAGCGACCAAAAGGCGCCACTCGATAAAGATGGCAACGCACTCCCAACTATTACGCTAGAGCAGTATATTACCAAAGCTCGCGAATCAATGGTCGCCAACAGTGAGACCTGGGAAGGCGTGATTGATCGTATCGGTCGCTGGGTCGATTTCAAGGGTGCGTATCGTACTATGGACAAAAACTTCATGGAGAGCGTGTGGTGGGCATTTAAGCAGCTCTATGATGCTGGCAAAATATATGAAGGCCGCAAGGTGTTGATGTACGATACGAAATTTGCGACTCCCGTATCGAAAAACGAAGTCACTATGGACAATGACGCGTATCAGACAGTCACAGACCCGTCTGCATTCGTAAAGTTCCAGCTGGTGAAAGACGATGTACTTCGACGCGTATTCGGTGATGTGAGTGATGAGTTATATGCACTGGGATGGACGACAACTCCGTGGACGCTTCCTGGTAATACTGCGCTTGCTGTCAGTCCGGACATGCAGTATTGTCTGGTACGGATGGAAGACGGCGATAACTTGATCATCGCCAAAGACCGTCTGGAGCATGTATTGAAAGACGACAAGAATCAGCCACTTTCATACACTGTGGTACGTGAAGTCAGCGGTCGCGATCTAGACGGACTCTCGTATAAACAGCTATGGGAAGCGGACGTAGAAGAAATTGGGCCGTACGCAACGCTTGCTATTGGTTCATTTAATGACTCCACGCGTGAGGAATTTGACGATGGTGAGCCATGGGCGAGCAGCTGGAAGATTTATGCCGCTGATTTCGTGAGTGACAAAGATGGCACGGGAATCGTGCATATCGCTCCCGCCTACGGTGAAGACGACTTTGAGCTAGCCAAGCAAAAGCTGCTGATCGTGGTCGATACCATTGATGAAAACGGATATTACGTGGAGCCTGTCCAGAACTGGCTTTACGGTCTGATACCGTGGCGTGAAGCAGGGCAACCACTTGAGTGCTGGGAAGTAAACAAAGACATCGCAAAAGGTTTGCAGCAAGCCGGTGCCGTCTGGAAAGTTGAGCATATCCGTCACGAATATCCATTTAATCCTCGCTCGAAACAACGCATCATGTATCGCGCCATTCCAAGTTGGTTCTTTGATATCCAAGACTCTAAACCACTGATGCTCGAACAAAACGAGAATATCAATTGGTTCCCTGAGCATCTAAAGCACGGTCGTTTTGCCAAAAATATCGAGCAAGCCCCAGACTGGAATCTCAGCCGCGACCGCTTCTGGGCAACGGCGATGCCGGTCTGGAAAGGCGATCGAGGCACGGCAAAAGTCATCGGTAGCTACGCAGAGCTAAAAGAGCTGAGCGGGGTAGAGCTGGAGGATTATCATCGTCCATGGGTGGATGATATTACCTTCGAAATTGATGGTGAAAGATTTGTGCGCGTTGATAAAGTCCTCGACTGTTGGTTCGAGAGCGGCAGCATGCCATTCGCCCAGTTCCACTATCCGTTTGAGAACAAAGAGAAATTTGAGAGCAATTTCCCAGGCGATTTCATCGTCGAATATGTGGGGCAAGTCCGCGCGTGGTTTTACTATGTACATGTGGTAAATACTGGTCTCTTTGGCAGTGAAGCGTTCAAAAATGTCATTACGACTGGTACGTTGGCCGGAAACGATGGTCGCAAAATGAGCAAATCTCTGGGCAACTACACCGATCCAAATGAGCTAATGGATAAATTTAGTGCTGACAGTCTACGCTTTTTATTGCTCGGCAGTCCGCTACTGAATGGCGAAGACTTTAGTCTACAAGATAAAGACGTCGGTGACGTGGCGCGCAAGCTTAGTATGGTTTGGAATATGTATGATTTCTTCACTATGTACGCTGAAGTCGACGGCTGGGAGTTTGATCCTTCAAAGCCGTCGATGCTAAATCCAGACGATCTGGCAAACCCGCTCGACAAGTGGATTGTCAGTCGTCTCCATCAGCTAAACGAGCACATTTCCAAGCATATGGATGCTTACAACATCCCTGATGCGATAGCTGACATACTGCCATTTCTCGACGACGCCAGCAACTGGTACGTGCGTCGTAGCCGCCGCCGCTTCTGGAAGAGCGAAGATGATGGCGATAAGGCTGAGGCCTATCGTACGTTGCATTATGTACTGTTAAAACTTTCGGTCATTCTAGCACCATTTACACCATTCCTTGCCGAGGAGCTGTACCAAAAACTCGGTGGCGGCAGTGAGTCTGTGCATCTACTTGATTGGCCGACAGACTATTCGGTCGATCAGCTAGTGCTTGATGAGATGAAAGGGGCAAGAGGAGTAATCAATGATATCTTGTCTCTTCGCGCCAAAGAAGGCATCAAGACGCGTCAGCCGCTTTCATATGCTAAGATCGAGTCTTCGCACAACTTTCGTGATGATATTCGTGAAATGGTGGTTGAGGAAGTCAATATCAAGAAGATTGATTTTATGTATGATAAGAAGCTTGAAGGTCAACGAGAGAATACAAAGATAGGCGTTGAGCTCGCTATCACTCCAGAGCTTAAGCGCGAAGGTATGATGCGTGAGGTGATTCGCCACGTGCAGGCGGCGCGCAAGCAAGCTGGGCTGAATGTCGATGACCGTATTCATTTAGTGTTGATGACCGACGAAAACGAGCTACAAAAAGCGATTGATGAGCACAGGGACACTATCTGTACCGAGACATTGTCTGACAGTATTGAGCACGATGGGGAGCTTGACTACAAAGATGTGGTAAAAGCTGATGAAGCTGAGCTCGTTGTTTCACTAGTAAAAGCGTAGATAGTTGCCTCATCACTTTGTCGAGGGGTCGACCGGCTTATTACATGTTGACTTTTTATTATATTTATGCTTAAATAGAATAGTAAGTATAAAAAATAAAAATCACCATGAAACTATTTCACCACATACATTTTGAAGAGATCGACCCTTTGGGCAATGGTCTTGGCGATGAGATCGCTGCCGAACAGGCCGAGCCAGAGGCGATCGACCTTTCTCAAGAATTTGATGGGACGCTGGCCGATAATTGGCAGGCAATACTGGATGATGCTGAATACGACCCCGAATATAATGAGTTAAGGCGCTCGATTGACGAGTAGTAGGCTATACTATTTATAGTGAAAGAATTGACCGACCAGGAATTTGATGCGTTTATCACGCGGGCAATGGACGAGCTACCACAAGAGTATATCCATAATATGCACAATGTAGCTATTGTCATGGCAGATGCACCCGATCAGCAGCAACGCATAAAACTAAAGTTGCGTGGCGATCAGCTACTTTTGGGCCTCTTTGAAGGAGTACCTCGGACACTCCAGACGGGGAATGAGAACGGGCTATTGCCAAGCAAAATTACCCTGTTTAAGTACCCGATCTTGGCAGTGACACGTGATGAACAGGGCTTATTTGAGCAGATCAAGCGTACATTGTGGCACGAGATAGCACATTACTATGGTTTGAGCCATGATGACATGGATGAGCGTCGTGGCCGCTAGTTTTTATATTTCAAAATCCTGAGAATCACGTGTATAATTAGGCCTAGAGTTATATCACCGCCTACAAAAGTGAGTGGAGTCACTGGCGGACATTATGCGAGGGGTCTAGTATGGCATTACAAATCAAATCAACGGGCTTAGCGACCTCGCGAAAGCATATTGGGATTTTTGTAGCAATTTTGGCGTTTCTTATTCAGCCGCTTGTGACGCTCAATATTCCATCTGTATTCGCGGCCACGGCGAATGTCGCGCAGCTCGAGTTTACGACAGCGGCTCAGACAATAGCCCAAAACGCATCGTCAAGTATGTTGACAGTCCAGACCCAAAACGCCTCAGGTAGTAGTGAAAAACTGGACACTTCCGGCACCAAGCTCAAGTTGGCTACTAGCTCTGCAACCGGCGAATTTTCGGAAAACGGCTCATCTGGATGGACGCACGCGCCGACATTCACAATGGCGAGTAACTCATCAAACAAGAACTTCTATTATCGCGATAGCACCGCAGGTACTCCGACGTTGACGGCAACGGCTAGCGATGTTTCCGATGCGCCATATGCGTGGTCTGCTGCCACGCAGACGATTATGATTGTAGCCGCTCCAGCGCTAGAGCCGCATACCGTCTGTGCGAGCGGTTGTGAGTATACAACGATCGCCGCCGCCGTGGCTGGCGAGTCGGACGGAGATACGATCACCGTGAAGCCGGGGTCATACGCTGTCACTTCCACAATTGTCATCAATAAGTTACTGACAATAAAAGGTGAGAGCGGCGCAGCTATTACTACGAGCGGCGGCCAGAGCGTATTCTTAGTGACGGCACCAAATGTATCAGTCAAAGGGCTGGCTATCACGAAGACTGATACTGCCACTCAAACTATTTTCGGCGTACAGGCTGGCAATTTTACCGCTTCGGGCAATACAATCACTGGTCAATACAACCTCGGGGGTGGTGATATCGAACGTGCTTTCGAAGTTTCGGGAGGCCTAACTGGTCTAGCACTAACCGGCAATACTATCAGTCATCTGCGTCAGGCTGCCTACATTAACAATGGTGTCAGCGGTACGATCACGGGCAATGAGCTCAACAATTCCAGGGGCTGGGTAGTAGTCTCTGATACGGATCTGATATTTGATGGCAATACGTGGGCAAACAATGCGACTGACATCGCTATCATCAGTCAGGATAACTCCGCCAATAACTATCCTTGCAGCAAAATTACGACAATTCGTCAGGACAACAATAACGCCAGTGTTGACAATCAGGTGTTGCTGCGCCATTGTGTGACACTACCTGCCCAAACAACGACGATCGTGCGCCCAAGCAGTCTCAACGGTTGGTCGGGTATGGATGATAATGGGAATGGGGGGTCGCTCACATTTGTTTCAGGTCCTAGCACAGCCCCGCTTGGCGATGGTAGTGCACAGCTGGGAGTAGTCTCTGCAAATCAAGGTTATATCTTGGCCAAGAGTAGCTATGGCGGCCTGAAACTCGCTGATATTGCGATTTTGGACTATTCAACTTATTCGCAAACTGGCAACAATCTTTTGGCGCCGACGCTGCAGCTCAATGTGACCCCCGATGTGGGTGGTGCAGCCGGTTGGTACGGACGCCTTGTCTACGAACCATACATGAACGGAACCGTCAGCGATAATACATGGCAGACGTGGCATGCCGCAGATGGTAAATGGTGGCTGACGAAGCCTGCCTCATTTGGCGGTCACTGCGCTCAAAACCATCCATGTACATTTGATCAGCTCATCAGCCACTATCCAAACATTGGTGTCAATGCTTCAGACCCACTTGTTGGCTTCAAAGCGGGCAGTGCCTGGACGAACTACACGGGTAATATTGACGGCTTTCATATTGCCGCAGCTGGTGTTAATGATCTCTATAATTTTGAGCCGTCTATTCAATTGGCAGCACCAACAAATTTAACTCCGGCAGACGGTAGTTATACAAAAGACCCAGCCTTTTCGATGGGCTGGAGTGCTGTCGAAAATGCAGCCGGGTACCAATACCGTACGTCAAATTCGATAAATGGTAACCAGCTCGGCCCAATCATCTATTGTGACGGGTCTGTGACAGTTGGTGATGGCTGCAACGGCGCAAGCTATCATTTGGTACCGTCAAACTTTACAGTGAGCCAGGGAGCCGTATCCCGGGGTAATAGTGGGACACCGGCTGGGGATTACTACTGGCAGGTACGAGCAATCGATAGCGACGGCGTTGCTGGTCCATGGAGTGCCATTGCAAAGGTGACGACGGACTACACAAAGCCAAATGCGGTGCTCGTCAGCCCTGTCGATGGCGCATATAATCCAACTGGTCATTCGGTTACGGCTAATGATAATGCATCTCTAAGTGTTGTGGCTGCCCATCTGTATGATAGTAGCAACATGACACTTCTCAAATCATGCTCCAAGTCTTCACTTGATGGACAAACAAGCTACACTCTGGATTGTGCGATACCAACTAATCTTGCTGACGGCAGTTATGTGATTCGCTACAATGCCAAAGATTCAGCTGGCAATCTATCGGCTACCAAGACAAGTACGATTGTCGTTGATCATGCTAAGCCAGTTGTGAAAGTCAACCTCAATCGAAGTAGCTATATCAGTAGTAGTGCATCAACGAACTCGGCTTCTAATCCAGAGCTTGAAGCAACTGATCCAAATCTTGATCGTGTTGAGCTATGGAAGGGCACCACTAAGATTTCTACCTGGACCGCTACGAGCAACTCACGGCGTGCGAATATCGCATGGCTCGGCGAAGGGACCTATGTGATCAGAGCATATGATAAGGCTGGCAATGGTTCCGATGATTTTGTTGTCACTATCGATAACACCAAGCCAATCATTAACTCAGTGACCTACTCAAATAACGGCAGTTTAACCAATCAAAATGTCGTAGTTACGATTACAACAACTGAATCAGTCATAGCACCGACCGGGTGGACTCCGAGTGATTCCAGCGGTCAGAAATTTATTCGAGCCTACACCTCAAATACAACCGATAGCGTAAACGTGCGCGACGGAGCAGGCAACACTTCTGATCCCAAGACAATCACTGTGACTGGTATTGACAAGGCAGCGCCATCAGTTACTGTGAGTGGATCAAACTCAGGAGGTGTCTATACGAGTGATGTGCTCTATACGGTCAGTGACAACGTCGGAATATCTTCACTAATAGTCGATGGAGCTTCCGCTCCTTCTAGCGGGACTATTACTGGCGACGGTATCCACAAGATCGTTGCAACGGATACAGCTGGCAATTCAACAACACGGGAGTTTACTATTGATACGACCGCACCTGAGCTGACAGTCAATCAGCCGCTTCTCAATAATGACGGTACTTACACAATCAGCGGTACAGCAGATAGTAGCACTCAACAGGTATCTATCTCGGTTGATAGCGGAATTCCTGTAGTGGTGCAGGTTATCAACGGGCTGTGGAGCTATACGACTGGCTATATGGGAGCCGGAACAACACACATCGTTGATGTGAAGACCAGTGATGCGTACGGAAATACAGCCAGTCAGTCAAGGAGTTTTACAGTTCCATCAGTAGGGGGAAGCACTGTCAACACAATAAATGTCTTGTCGCGTATTGCCCCAATCGGAGCGACTGGTCCGGTAGTGCCGGTCGGAGCGACTGGTCCGACGAATGCTGCATCTCCATCTGCAAATGCCAGTAATGAAGCTGATGACAACGGCGAAGTCCTCGGTACCAAAGATGGCACACCTTTGAAGAATACGGCAGCACTAACACCAAGTGATCAAGGCTGGAAGCTATTTGGCACTGCCTGGTATTGGTGGTTGCTTGGCCTAGCAGTCATTGTGGGCCTCTGGTGGCTACTGGTCGCACGCCGCCGGCGCGCCGAAAAAGAGCTGTTCTAGAGTCTAGGCCAATGTACAGGATAGCTCCAGTTGAGGGGCTATCTTTGTTTCGGAGCGAGCTGGTGTTATACTTAAGGAAAGATTTACAACACCAAAATCACTATGCCATATCAGAAGAAAAATAAAAGAACCGGCCGGAAGCATCTGCAGCGCATCACCAAAGACGCTGTTGTGCCACATCAGCGGAATCACTATCGCCCGCATCTTATTCGTGGCCATGGGTTGGCTATAGTTATTGCACTGATTGTGGGCGTACAGCTGATCTACAACTTTAGCCAAACCGGGCTTGTTTTGGGGCAAAAAACAGACGTCACTGCGGAGCAGTTGTTAGTAGATACAAACGCTCAGCGCAGCGCGATTGGTGAGCAGCCACTAAGGTTGAATGTACAATTAAGTTATGCAGCAGCCATGAAGGCAGATGACATGCTTGCAGAGCAATATTGGGCGCATGCTTCACCTCGTGGCACAACACCATGGCACTGGCTTGGAGAGGCGCGCTATGAGTACGCCGAGGCAGGCGAGAATTTGGCAAAAGGCTTTCACACAACCGGTGGTGTCGTGACGGCGTGGATGAACTCGCCTGATCACCGGCAAAATATTCTTGACACTGGCTATAGAGATGTTGGATTTGCAGTCAAGACAGGGTATCTAGATGGCAAAGAGACGACCCTTGTTGTTGCGTTTTATGCCAAGCCAGTAGATTCTGGCTCGCAGCTGGCTAGTAGCAATCAGCCGGCGGCGGGCGTTGGGACGGGTAGCTCGCTGACACCAATTGATCGAATCGGTGTTGGGCTTCAGTCGATGACACCAGCATTGCTTAGTTCAATCATACTTATCTTGCTGGTGATGGTTGTTGCTCTGGGTGCACATAGGTACCGCAATCATTTACCATTTGCACTTCGAAAAACCTGGCTCCGTCATCACGGTCTATATAAAGCATTGGGCATGGGCAGCCTGGTGATTATTTTATTAGCCCTCTACGGCGGCGGCCAAATCTAGTACACTAGGTGTATGAAGATTACCAAAGCAATTATCCCGGTAGCTGGTTGGGGTACCCGCATGCTGCCAATTACCAAGACAATTGAAAAATGCATGCTGCCAATCGGTACACGCCCCGTAATAGATTATGTTGTCCACGATCTGATTGATGCTGGCGTCAATGATATTTATTTTGTGGTGGGGGAGCAGAGTACGCAAGTGCAAAATTATTATCGTAGCAACATACAGCTCAACGATTACTTGACGCGTCAAGGTAAAGAAGACAAGTTGCCACTCGTGGCACCGGTTGAGGGAGTAAAATTTCATTTTATCGTGCAGCCGAGTGTCGGTAAGTACGGCACGGCCGTGCCAGTGGGACTGGTAAACGACTATATAGGAGAAGGTGAACTTGTAGCGGTGATCATGGGTGATGACTTCATCTACAGTCAGGATGGTACAAATGAGATCAAACGATTGATCGAAGCAGCTGGTGAGGGTGGCTCGATGATTGGTGTCAATGTTCCGCGCGAAAGCGTGTCAAAATATGGCGTGTTACAGCTCGATGAGCAGGGAAATTATCAAAAAATTGTTGAGAAACCAACTATCGAGGATGCGCCAAGCACACTCATTAACGTTAGCAAATACGTCTTGCCAAAAGCCGCCATACGAGCTGCAGTGACTATTCCTGTTAATCCAACTCGGGGCGAATACGAGATTACAGATGTTATCAACGAATATGTAGCCAAAGGCGGCTCGATAAAAGTAGTTGAAGCAAAAGGCGAATTCCTCGACGCTGGTAGCGTGGAGGGCTGGCTACATGCGAATAATGTCGTTGCGAGCTTCTAGCCTATATAGTTATCCAAGTAGAAGTGCTACGTTCCTTAGTGCATAATTGTTATGATTGTGCTCGTAGGCCGACTACTGGTACTATTTAGTCTATGATTTCACAGGAGTTAAGTGGGCAGCCATCACCAGAGCCAGAGCTAGAGGCTGTACTGGAAGAATTTGATACTGTCGATGTGATGCTCCAGATGGCTTATGCGCGCTATATTGATCGACCGACAGAAGCCCGTCTGCAGGAAGTTCGTGGTAGGTGTGATGATCTCATAGAGGCATTTGCGAATCTTCTTCGTGAGACAATTATGGGCAGCGATCCAATATTTGATGAGACTTCCCGCAATGTACTTATTGTACTGGTGCTCGCAACAGTTAATAATGAGCACGCGAAGTGCATTGCCGAGTATACTGATAGCGTTGAGGTATATTCAGAGGACGAACTTGCGAGGGTCAAGCAGGGGCTTGTTGAATGTCTCGAGGATACACCACTTTATGAAGGTGAGGCAGCGTATGTTAGCCATGTGGTGAGCCATCTGAGCGATATACTGGAGAGTGACTGGGAGGCGATTGAGACTGTTCTTGATGAGCATAGAAATCGACCACATCGGCGAGTGTTGCGCCAGCTTGGTGAGACGGCTAAGATTGCAGCAGCAGCTGCGGTTGGGGTAATGATCGCAGATAGGTTGAGGCAGCGGTAGGAACGTCACTCTGGTCTGGTTATTTTTTAGCCAATCACGAAGTTGATTAATACTCTTATCTCTGTTACAATAGTTCAGATTGAAATAAATTAAGCAAAGGAAGCTATGAAAGCAGTCGTTAAAGTTGGCGGAAAGCAATATATCGTCAGCGAAAAAGAGACCCTCCTGGTGGACCGCCTCCCGGATGGAACCAAAGAGCTCAGCCTCGACGTTCTCATGCTTGTTGATGGTGATAAATCCACTATTGGCACGCCACTAGTCAAAGGTGCAAGCGTAAAAGCAAAGATAGTAGAGGAAGAAGTAAAGGGCGACAAGCTCCGCATCATCCGCTACAAGGCAAAAAAACGCGTACACAAAGAAATGGGACACCGCCAAAAATATAGTCGAATCCAAATCAGCTCGATCAAATAAAATATAAAAGTAAAGTCCCTGTAAAAAGCAGGGATTTTACTTTTTGTAACGGGATAAGCTTTATCTGGTAGGGAATTTGTCAGGATTATATTTCGTAAAGAATTGGGAGGGCGGATTTGTACTGCTCGTGCTACAATAAGATAAAAGGATAGGGAAATATCAACAGTGGCGACAGTTATTGCTGTGACAAATCAGAAGGGTGGCGTTGGAAAGACGACAACGGCAGTGAATTTGGCGTATTTTTTGGCAAAACAAGGCAAGAAAACGCTAATTGTTGACTTTGACCCGCAGGGCAATGCGACTAGTGGCCTTGGTTTTGACAAACAAAAACTCGAACAGGGGACAATGAGTGATGTGTTGCTCGGTGAGCGATCGCTTGAGCAGGTCATATTGATGACGAAGCACAAAAATCTCTCAATTGCTCCGAGTACACCGCAGTTGGCGAATACGGAGGTAGAGTTAGCAAATGCTCGCGGACGTTTCACTCGGCTAAAAAATGCTATTACTAGTACAGAAGGCTACGATATTATCTTGATCGATAGTCCTCCAAGCCTTAGTATATTGACGGTAAACGGTCTGATCGCGGCTCGATATGTACTACTGCCTGTTCAGGCGGAGTTTTATGCGCTTGAGGGCCTCGGACAATTACTTGAGACAATGAAGCTTGTTCGTAAGAACATGAACCCGTATCTTGATCTTGTGGGTGTATTGCCAACGATGGTCGATGGACGGACTACACTGTCGGGTCAAGTCCATGAGGAGATCAAGAAGCACTTTCCAGGTAAGGTCTTCAATACGGTTATCCCGCGAAATATTCGTCTTGCCGAAGCACCGAGCCATGGAGTGCCAGTCGGTAGCTATGACCGTTTTTCGAAAGGATCGCGTGCCTACAAGTCACTGGCAAAAGAGGTAATTGAAAGGATTGAAATATGAGCGCAAAGAAACGTCCAAAAACAGGTCTTGGGCGTGGGTTTGAGTCGCTCATACCGATAGATTTGCTTGATGAATCGTTTGACCCAATGGCGGGTGATCATAGCACCAGTGAACTGCGTCATATCAAGCTTACTGAGATCGCTGCCAATCCTAGTCAGCCACGCCGTCATTTTGACGAAGCTGCGCTCAATGAGTTGGCAGAGTCAATCAAAATTCATGGCGTTTTGCAACCAATTGTGGTGGTCCCCAAAAATGGTAAATATGAGATTGTGGCTGGTGAGCGACGTTTTCGGGCGAGCAAAATTGCTGGCTTAGCATCGATTCCAGCGCTGGTACGCAGTGTAAGCGGCCAGCATAAGCTGGAGCTTGCATTGATCGAAAATATTCAACGCCGAGATCTCAATGCGCTGGAAACGGCTGCGGCCTACGCGAAGCTACGTAATGAGTTTAATCTCAGTCTTGAGGAGATTGGTCAGCGTGTTGGCGGTAAGTCTGTCAGTGCGATCAGCAATACATTGAGACTTCTGAAGCTGCCAAAGATTGTCCATAAGGCTATTTTGTCAGGCGAGCTGACCGAAGGTCAGGCACGTCCATTAGTTGACCATGACGAGAAGCAGATCGAGAAATTGCTTCCTCGGATCATCGCTGAAAAGTGGAGCGCACGCGATATTGAGGCGGCTATGCGCAGTGCCAAAACTGTGCGAAAGCAGCCATCAAAACGCGACACCGTGCGATACGAGTCACTTGCAAGCAATATAGCCAAGCGCTACAAGACGAAAGCGCGTATCGAGACGGGCACACGCGGCGGCAAGATCGTGTTTGTCTTTAGGGACGATGAAGATCTCAAGCGCCTGACAGATGAATTATTGTGATGTCCCTTCACAGGCCCGGCCATTGCCGGGATTTTCTTTACCGGCAGCATCGGGCATGTTGCTCGCTGCGCCAAATGAGCGGATTTTGTTGAACGGGAAGATACGAATCCCGACCGGACCGACGATATCGTAAAGGGGTATCGTACCCATTTCTTTGTAGCGTGAATCCTCGGAGCAGCTACCCTGTCGATGATCGCCACTGACAAAAACTGTTCCTGAGGGCACAACTTGATCAATGTCACCTTCTGGTTGGCTGGTAGGAGTGCCGGGCTCACCGTGATTGTAGTCGTCGGGATTGAAGCCCTCGGGACGAGCGGGATTATATACTGTATATCGTCCGTCTTTGAGCGTGATTCGCTCTCCAGGCAGGGCAATGACACGTTTGACGATGTATTCGTCGCGACTGCTGATGTAATTGTAGTGTGGATTTTTGAAGACGATGATTTGGCCACGCTTTGGAATGTATGACTTGTTTTGGACTTGCGCCCAAGTCACGGGCATACGGTTGACAATGAGCCGGTCGCCATTATCAAGCGTTTTTTCCATGCTGAAGCCTTCAACATTGAAACTACGAAAGATGAAGGTATTAATAATAAGCGTACCAATCAGGACGCTAATGACAAAAGCTACAACTCCAAGAGTGTCTTTGAAGGTTTTATGCCTATCGAGAAATCGCGGTTGCATACCAGACTATTGTACCAGACGATGCTGAAGTTGCGGGGAAGAAATGATAATGCTTAGCCCGATAATAACCCAGACGTGTACGACGTTGGCATTGCCAGAAAAGAAGCACCACTGGATAAGGAACCCTGCTAGAGACGCGAAGAGAACCCATTCTCGAGATCGTACCAAAGCCGTGAGCAAAAAAGTGATACATGCACCAAAAAGCATGACACCGATAATTCCCAGTTCAGCGAGCATCTCAAGATAATAATTGTTGGCCACGCTACCGACCGATGTTTTGCTATTTTGCTGATGCAGGCTGGTGCCAAATCCTCCCGTACCGACACCAAAAAGCATCGTGCTTGGCGTGCTTTGCCATAAATGAATGCCTTTTTGGAACATTGACAGTCGTGATGTGGTTGAACTTTTGACGTAGCCGCTATTGCCAGCTCGGGAAACCTGACTTGAAGGCGCGGTATGAGGCTGATCTGGTAATTTGAGGATACCTAATGACAATTGATTAAGTACACGATTACTCGCAGAGTAACCGGAGATATGGTTGCGAGTATTGAGCGAGGCGGCGAGCGTAATGATAAGCCCGGCAACGATGAGGCTGACTACACCAAGCCCCATAAAATGCAGTCTGCTGCGCCACGTGCCAGGAGACAGAATGAGAATAATAGCAATGACACTTGCGGCCATAAGGCCGCCACGAGATAACGTCAGTAGTAGTAAGACTGAAACACCAACCAGACAAAGGCTATATTTCCATTCCTGGGGCTTCTTTATGAAGCGATAGCTGAGCCACGCAAACGGTGCGAGAAGCAGGCTGGCAAAAAATTGCGGTTCAAGTGCGAAGCCGATTGGTCTAGCCACGCCAAAGTGCTCTGATTGGTATATAGGTGGTAGTAGGGTGAAGGAATTGCTTACTCCAATTGCATCACCAAGAATTTGCCACAGCGCAAACAATCCTGACATACCGAGGCACGCAGTAAGAATATGACGAATGAGAGCTGACTCTTGCTTTAGCATGGGCTGCCAGACGATAAAAGCACTGGCAAGAGCGACCATCAGCCATAAAAATCCAGCAGTGAAAAACGCACGGATTGAGTTGGTACTCCATAAGGAAGCGACACTGGTATATAGTGAAAATACAATGAGGAGCTGCCATGGACGTGATGATAAAAGTAATCCTCGATTGTTCCACAGCCGCTTTACAGACACGCCAACTACAATCAATGCAGCTGCGTAGAGTAGCGAGATATCGAGATGAAGACCTGCAATGATACCAAGTTGAAGTGTAGGAACATAGCTAAAGAACAGACAGGCGAGACAGATAACGACAGAGAGGAATGGCCATGAAAAACGCGAAAGCTTCATATAGGTATTGTCCGGTGATTAACGAAAAAATACAATACGCTTTTGTTTTCAATAGGCGCGGCGTCTTGTATACTTAGAGGAATACTTTATGCGAAAAAACACTCAGAGCATTGATGGTTTCGTGCCGCGAAATAGCGGTCGGCCTCTTGGTGTACCGCAGCAGAGCAAGCCTCTTGGCCAGCCAGGTAGGCGTGTGATGTTGGGGAGGACTGATAATTCGTCGGTAATCAGCACTACATTACCAGCTCCTGTATCAAAACAAGAGATCAATGACTCGCTCAAAAGCATTGATGATGAAGCATATGACCGTCCAAAGCATCGCCGTAAGATATTTGGTGGCCGAAAAGAAAAGAAGCCAGTATCGCGTCGCCGCAAGATCATCAAGCGCATTGCTCTTTTTTTGGTACTAGTATTGCTCATTATAGGAGCATACCTTGGTGTTCAAGCCTGGCTGGCGAGTACACAAATTTTCCGTGGGAATCTCTTTAGCTTTTTTGAAAACAAGCCGCTCAAAACTGATGAAAATGGTCGTACAAACATTCTGATCTACGGTACGTCGGGAAGTATCAGCGATCAGCGCCATGAGGGCGCGGACCTGACAGATTCGATTATGCTGCTCTCGATTGATCAAAAGGCAAAAAACGCCTATATGATGAGCTTGCCACGTGATCTATGGGTAGACTACGGAGCTGCATGTGCGGCAGGCTATCAGGGCAAGATCAATGCGATGTGGACATGCCATTCAAATGCTGGCAAGGATGAAGAAGCAGGAGCGGCCGCGCTTGAAAAGAAAGTCGGCGAAGTGACAGGCATGGCGATCCAGTACTACGCGCATGTCAACTGGGCTGTGCTGGTCAGCTCGGTAAATGCGATTGGTGGCATTGATGTCGATGTCAAGGGCAACGATAGTGGCACTTGTCAGATGCTGGGTTATCCAAAAAATAGTGTTGTCGATGCCAATATGAAGATAAATTATACGCCAGGCAAGCATCACATGAACGGTTTGCAGGCACTAACGTTTTCTCGTGCAAGGGCTGATCTTCCACCGACATGCGGTCTTGATCGGGGGGATTACGATCGTCAGCTCAATCAACAAAAAGTCATAAAAGCCCTGCAAGCAAAGGCATTGAGTGCTGGTACATTAACAAATATTGGTAAAGTCTCGAGTTTGATTGATTCACTCGGCAAGAATCTTCGTACAAGTTTCCAGACCAGCGAGATACAGACATTGATGCGGCTAGGCAAAGAAATTTCTGGAGACAAGATCGTTTCGATACCATTGGTCGGGGATGATATCAATCTGATTCGGGGCGAAATGATAAGCGGGCAGAGTGCCCAGGTACCAACGGCCGGAATTGGCGATTATTCTGCTATCAAAGCGTATCTCCACAAAAAGATATACGCTGGCGCGGTGATAGATGAAGCGGCTCAAGTAGTCCTCTACAACGGTAGTGGGGTTGAAGGCTATGCAGCTGGGCAACAAGAGAAGCTGGAGGATGCTGGCTTTACAATCAGTAATATTGCGAATGCGCCAGACGGAACCTACAAAGCAGTCGAGGTATATGATCTTACAGATGGCAAGAAGCCGAGTAGCATCAAGAAACTGGAATCGATTTATAGTGTCACGGCGAGGACCAGCAAGCCGCCGGTTGATGCACCAAATGGTACGGATATTGTCGTCATTTTTGGGCGAACGGCTACGGATAATTAGTACTCTTTAAAAAAGTGGGCGCGAGCCGGCACTCGGGCTGTTTATGGTATACTAATTCTAAAGATATGGAATTTTTACGACCATCACGCCGTCGGACGCTGATCAGCGAGATTGCTTATATTTTGTTGAATGTTGGCGTTGCTGCTATTATTTTTGCAGTTGTGCTGACAGTTGGCAATCCGCTACCGGCGTATGCATTGGTACTCCTCAGCAAATGGCGTGTACTCGCTGTGCGACCACAGTACTGGCTGACTAATATTATCAGTAACGCGGTCGACATTATCATTGGGCTTAGCTTTGTTACGCTACTATACGCTGCCAGTGGCATCGTGGCTGTGCAACTCGTGTTGACGGTTCTCTACGTCGTGTGGCTGCTGTTTATCAAGCCGCAGTCAAAGCGATCAATGGTGATTTTGCAGGCGGGGATTGGTGCATTTTTGGGCGTCGAGGCGCTCGCTGGAGTCTCATACAATTGGTGGGCATCAGCGGTCGTGCTCTGTATGTGGATCATCGGCGTCGTTACTGCTCGACATGTCCTGACAGCGTACAAAGAGCCACACTTCATGTTGCTTAGTTTGATATGGGGATTGATCGCAGCTGAGCTTGGGTGGCTATTTTATCACTGGCAGTTTGCATATCGTTTGCCGAACACCGGTAGTTTGATGCTCGCTCAGTCGGCAATCATCATTACGTTGCTTGGCTTTTTGGCCGAGCGGGCGTATGCCAGCTACTATCATCACAAGACGATTCGTCTCAATGATATGATATTGCCACTACTACTTGTACTAAGTTGTAGTATTGTTCTGCTGACCGTCTTTAACGTTATTCAACGCAATCTCAGTTTTTTGAGTTAGTCTTTGGTGAGGAGGGCACCTAGAAATTATGCAAGAAAAAGAACAGCCTGTAGAGCAACGTACAGAGACAGATCGAAGAGTGTCCGAGCAGCCGTTGCCAGACAAAGTACCCATACAATCTCGCCAACAGCGGCGTATCTGGTCTGCAATAGTACTTGTCGTGCTATGTTTTATTGCAGCTTTTGGCGGCAATCTGGCAGCTAATAGAGTCGGAACAACAGGCGGTTCAGTGACCAATTTTTCAACTGCCAAGAATGACGGCAATCTTGTGGTAAGCCAGGACGAGCAGGACTTATCAAGCTTGGTGCAGAAGGTTTCACCAAGTGTCGTCTCTATAGTCACTCAGGTTACTTCACGCTATGGACAGGTCGGACAGGCTGCCGGTACTGGCATGGTGATCAGTAAAGACGGCTATATCATAACCAACAAGCATGTCGTCAAGGGTGCCGCGAGTGCTACTGTCATTATGTCGAATGGCAAGACGTACAAAGATGTTTCGATCGTTGGTACGGATCCGCTCAACGATGTAGCATTCCTGAGGATTCGCAACGTTAAGGATCTGACGCCAGTGGTGATTGGCGACTCAAAGACTGTGCGCGTCGGTCAGAGCGTGGTCGCTATTGGTAATGCGCTCGGGCAGTACCAAAACACAGTAACGACCGGGATCATTTCTGGTCTTGGCCGGCCGGTTTTGGCTGCGGCGAGCGATAGCGACAACGAGTCGAATACCGAGAGTCTTAGCGATCTACTGCAAACTGATGCAGCGATCAACCAAGGAAATTCTGGTGGACCATTGCTCAATATGAGTGGGCAAGTGATTGGCATGAATACGGCAATCGCTGCCGATGCTCAGAGTATTGGTTTCGCAATTCCAATTGGTGCGACAAAAGGTCAGATCGAACGATTGATCAAGACTGGTCAGGTAGCGCGTGCCTATATCGGAGTACAGTATGTAGCAATCACGCCAGAGGTAAAGGCACAGTATGACCTACCGGTTGATGCTGGTGATTATGTAGTGAGCCAGTCTGGTGCTGCGGTGCAGTCGGGAAGTCCGGCAGCGAAGGCAGGTATTCAAGATCGCGATATTTTGCTCAAGGTCAATGATCAGACAATTGGGCCTGGCAGGAGCGTTTCAACGCTGATCGGTGAGTTTCAGCCTGGCGACACAGTTCAGCTGACTGTCTTGCGAGATGGTAAGGAATTAACCAAAAAAGTCATCCTCGGTCAATACAAATAAAGAAAAGATTATTCTTTTGTAAATACGGCAGCGAAGGTATCTTGAGTGCTGAGTACAAAACCGTTCTTTTCAGCGATATGAGTAGCATCTTTCCACTGGCGCGGGTCCGCCTCGAAAATCGCAATACCACCTGATTTCATGCGACTTGCCAATTGTTCAAAGCACTTACGGATGAGCTTGAGGCCATGTTCACTAGCAAAAAGAGCTTCGGCTGGTTCGCTATTTGTCTCAGGAGAGCGGCCCCAGGCCTTATCGACGTAAGGAAGGTTGACTAGGGTAATATCAGGAGTATATGGATATGCATCAAGTAAGTTGCTTTCGATGATCTCGATATCG
Source organism: uncultured Candidatus Saccharibacteria bacterium (assembly GCA_964407405.1). GTDB lineage: Bacteria > Patescibacteriota > Saccharimonadia > Saccharimonadales > Saccharimonadaceae > JASLCR01. Next base: position 33,783 of record CAYOVH010000002.1, read on the forward strand.
GCATTGAGACTGGCGGCATTTTTTGCAGCCGTGGTAAGGGCTGGCTTGCTGATATCGAGAAGTGTCACATGTAACTCGGGGTGAAGGAGTTTCGCAGTTATGCCCAGGCAACCACTACCAGTACCGATGTCCACGAGACGCACAGTATCTTTAGGAAAGAGCGCAGTTTGACTTAATTGTGCATTGAGCAACTCAATGATTTGTTCGCTTTCCGGCCGTGGTATCAATACATGCGGCGATACTACAAAGAGGCGGCCATAGAATTCTTTATGTCCGATGATATAGGCGAGCGGCACTCGGTCAAGCCGAAGATCGAGCTTGGCGTTGGCGATCTCTTCAAATCTGGGGTCGATCTGATCGCTCGGGCGGGCGTGGAGAGAGGTACGCGTTTTTTTAAGGGTATGAGCCAGTAAAATCTCGGCATCAAGCCGCGCCGAATCAACACCAACTTTAACCAGCTGTTTCGTTGCATCAGATAACCACGCACCAATTGTCATACTAACATTATCTCATCTCTTGCATGATATGCAAAATATTGACAAATAAGCTTAACTGTGATAGTATCTGACTATGAGCATACTAAGGCACCATGATCATCATCCAAATACACAACGCGCTGCGAACCAACTACGATTTGGTAAAAAGATAGTGGCCGCGCTAACAGCAACTGCCTTGACTGCTGGTCTTGGCTATGGTGGCGTACGGGTGTACGAGGAGAGCCAGTATCATGAAGTGGGCACTACGGAAGTTTCTATTGACGAGGGCGATACTCCTATTGGTGCGGTAAAGGAGGGAGTAGAAGACTTAGCCAAGGTGTACGGCTTTGGATTGAATGAAGTCTCTAATATTGTTGGTGCAGGCAAGAACGTTTACGGAGAAATTAAAGACCAAACTGGTTCCGAAGTCATCGAGCCGGGCACGTTGATCGAGGTTAAAGTATCAAAAAACGGTTTTGATAAGCTTAAGGCTGAGGCAGACCCAGTAGCCGAATCACCAAAGTAGTAACTATTGCTCAGTTTGACGTTTTGCTCTTGGGTGACTGAGAGCTTTTTGTATTTGTGGACGAGTTTTTGTTTGTACTGGTGGTATTCTTCTGATTGGAAGTAGTACCGGAAGTTTTGTATGTGCTACTGGTCTGCGAAGATGAGGCGGCCTCGTCAACCTTCTTTTGTAGAGCTGCTTTGTCTGTGGTGAGCTGCTTGTTTTCGGTCTGGAGTTTGGTATTGTCGTCTTGGAGTTGCTTAGACTTATCGGTTAGTATTTGATTTTCACTCTTTAAGGTTGCGACATCTTGCTCTGATGTGCGCTTGAGCTGGTTGAGCTTGACGGACTGCTGACTGATATGACTTGCGAGGAGTAGTCCGCCCACGGCAGTGACCATGACGAAGATCGCCAAAAGGGCACCAAGGGCGATGATTATCTTTTTTGATCCGTTGGATTCTTTGATGACGGGTCCTGTTGCTATCGATGCCGGGGCAGGGGCGCTGACGTCTGAAGCAATTATAGGGGCGGCTATCGGACTGGAAAGATCATTTGAGGCTGGTTCTTGCTCTATCACTGAGGTGTCAATGGCTGGTGCCGGCGGTGCAACCTCTGGGGTGTTTGGAATGTTATCTGTGCGTGGTTCTTTGTTGTCCATTATAAAAGATGCCCTTTTCTATAGTTTATTTCAGTATACAGCATAAACATAAGCATCTCCAAGTTATTTGACGTATCAATATTGCCACAGCTGTTCAAACAGTTGACGCATAGTTGCTCAAATTGTCGATGGGGATGATAGTAACGGCACGTCTTCATTGGCCATCGTGACGATCAATGAGTTAGGCTAGAGGCGGGCTTGGCCTTTTTGAATTAGTTATTATTTTGGATGTAATCCTCAATTTCGTCAGCAACATCCACGATTGATTTTGTTGAAGTGTCGATAACTTTGAATCCATACTGCTGCGCTTCCTCAATAATTCGGTCGTGTTCAGCGAGTAGCCATGTTAGTTCCTTTGGCTGCTTGCCGAAATCGTTATCGGTTCGTTCGGCTATACGACGCCGAATTGCTTTATGTGATGCTTTTAAAACAAAGATTGTATCAAATAGATCGAACGCTTTTCTGCGGCTACTTGATGTGCCACAAACAATCGTTGGTTGATCGGTAGTGTTTTCTATGAGTGCAGCGGCGAGCTTATCGATATGCCACCGCCAATGATGGTCAATGCCCCACGAATCGAGTGGATTTTCTGGGAAAGCCTCTTCACGACCAGTTCGCTTATTTTGCCAATAAGCGATGCCGGCATCGTAGTCAGCATCAAGCGCATAATACCCGCGACTTTGGAGTTCGCGAGCGATACTCGACTTGCCCGTACCGGATGCGCCGCCTATGAGGTAATTTTTGGTCATTTTACCCCTCAGTATTCTGAGCTTTGAGCTCGCGCTCGTAGGCTTGAAGCTTCTCAACCAGATCGTCGATATCGCCATTCATGGCCTGTGGAATACCGCTACGACTATAGCCGATACGGTGGTCAGTAATGCGATCTTGCGGGTAGTTGTAGGTACGAATCTTTTCTGAGCGGTCGCCAGACCCGATGAGACTGCGGCGTTCGGCGGTGAGCTTGGCTTGTTCTTCATCGATCTTAATCTGCATGAGTCGTGAGCGAAGCACACTCATGGCCTTTTCTTTGTTTTTGATCTGCGACTTCTCGTCTTGATTGGATACGACGAGACCGCTAGGCAGGTGAGTGATGCGCACGGCGCTGTCGGTAGTGTTGACAGATTGGCCGCCATGTCCAGACGCACGGAAAATGTCGATGCGCAAGTCACCAGGGTTGATCTCAATATCTGTCTCCTCGGCTTCGGGCAAGACAGCAACAGTGGCCGTGCTGGTATGGATGCGACCTTGGCTCTCTGTGGCTGGCACGCGCTGGACGCGGTGTACGCCCGACTCAAATTTGAATGTAGCGTACGGCATGTCGCCTTTGATCTCGAAGATAACTTCTTTGTAGCCGCCGTTATCCGAGCGGTTTTCGCTCATGATGTCTGCCTTGAAGCCGTGGGCCTCACAGTAGCGCAGGTACATACGGTAGAGATCACCAGCAAAAATTGCGGCTTCATCGCCACCGGCACCAGCACGGATCTCCATGATGACGTTTTTTTCGTCATTTGGATCCTTTGGCGTCAGCATGACAAAGAGTCTTTCTTCTAGTTCCTCAAGCTCCTTCTCAAGCTGGGGTAATTCTTCCTTAGCAAGGTCGGCGAGCTCATCGCCGCCTGTAGCAAGCTCCTTAGCGTCAAGGATTTGTTTCTCAAGATTGTCGCGGCGCTGTCCGGCGGCGATCAGATCATCAAGCTCAGATAGGCGGCGGTTTTTGCTGCCAAAATCAGGCGAGTTAAACGCATCGGGACGCGCTAAAAATTCCGTTAGTTCGGTCTTTTCGGCGGTCAGGGCATCAAGATTGAGTGTGATTTTTGGCATATCATGATAAATTATAGCAAAACATGCTGATTTAAAACAGAGGTAGGACACCAACGAAAAACACTCCCGCTTTTCGTTGGGAGTGTTTATCAAGGAACGTTACTATTATTTGACCAGCGTTTCTTTGACCCGCTTTGATGTCAGGAAATATAGTGTAACGAAAAGTATCCATAGTGCGCCAACTAGAGTGCTCGAAATAAGGGCCGCAGCTTCTACGCCAGTGATTATGTTACTGATGAGACCGTAGACGAACGCAGCTCCAAAAAAGCCGATGAATACATATTTGGCGATTTTTTTCTCAAGCGCAACGAGGGTAACTGATGCCACTGCTGCTGCCAGGAGAATAGGGAAGAAGATCGCATCTGCTATTTTGTCGCTTGAGAAGTCAGCAAGTGTATTTACGAGCATACCAGCGTAACCCAGTGCGGCGAGTCCCGATACGATAGTAAAGAAGAGAAGCCAGCCCCGTAGGCCTTTGAGCGACTGCTGAGTGACGACATATTGTACTGGAGCGGCATTTGGCTGAGCAAAGTATTGCTGCTGGACGGGCTGTTGCTCGTATGGAGCTTGCTGTTGCTGTGGTGTGGGCGGCTGGTAGTTTTGCTCTGGTGCTTGCACCACAGGCTGCTCTTTAACTGCCGGCTGCTCCGCTGGTGGAGTTGTTGGGGTTGGTTGTTCAGGTGTTTCTGCCATCTGAGAGGCTCCTTTTGTAAGTGTTACTTATCTGACTGGAGCATAAACGGTTTGAGTGACAATGTCAAGGCAAAACATATGCATATTTCTATCATGCTTGGTGGGGTCGTTGTCATCGATGTGTATGATACGTCAGTCGCATCCGCTCGCAACGCGCTACAAATTGCTAGGCAAAAGGGGTGCGGCCTTTCGTGAGTTATTGGAGGGCAGTCGAGCTAAGTAAGTCGGTCGAGAAGCTGGTCTGCGATAGCTTGATTGGCGGCTGTGACTAGTGGAATGTGTTCATCCTGACCGTATGTGAGAAACTCTTTATCATCGAGCGAAACGAAGCTAAGTTGGCCTTGACTGTCTGGTTCAAGCGCATACATGACGCCACCCGCTTCTTCTACAAGGGCTTTGATAGCTAGTTGCTCCAGATTGCCCTTGCGTGTGGCTGAAACATCAAAGAGTGCCCTACCTATGGCTACCTCATAGGCATTGGCTGCGGTTGAGCCGGACGGGTGAGCGCGGTAAAGTCCACCTTGTTGTAGTTTTGCAGCAAGAGCTGAAGTGCGCATAAAGAAGTCGTAGAGTGGGTCGGTAGGCTTTACATTTAGATTTTCTTCAGCAAATCCGAGAGAATCATTGCGAAGCTCAGTTTCTTTAGAAGTATGGATGCGCATCTTTTCGTTGGAAGTAACGTTCACAATGCAAGCACCTTGACCTTTAATGCCTTGTACGTAGACGCCTTCGGTGAATAGAGCAATCCCACCAGTGAGGTAGTCGCCATAGGTAGGGTTGCTCCCGGCTGCAGCGCCTATCATAGCACCGTATCTGCCTTTCCCCCAGTCTTTTACCGCATTGCTCGTACCATCGATACCATCGGCAACTAGGGTAATATCGGCAATGGTAGCTGGAGTCGACCAGTGTTCACCCAATTCTTCTGATATCCAATGCCATCGAATATTAGATGGAAGACTGGACAGGGCCCTCATCATAGCGCGTTCAGACTCTATATCTGCGTGGCGAGCTGTCTCTTCGAACCGATTGGCATGTGCTTTGCTTAGCCCTTCTTGAGGAGATAGACTGTGCCAAGCGGCGTATGCGGCAGAGAGGCCGCCTCCAATAGCTAATGTGGTCTGGCGGAGGAGCTCAGAGGGATTAGGCCGCATATTGCGATGCTTACGAGATTCAAGCGAGGACATGACAAGAGTATAACATCTTGTTAATGGTCGATGTAAGACAATAAAAAACCCACCCCAATTTGGAGCGGATTTTTGCTGAGAAGCCTCACCGAGCTTACTTTGCGCTATCGGCCTTTTTCTCTGCCTGAGCCTTGGCTTTCTTAGCCTTGTTGGCCAGAGCTTTTTTGCGCTCTTCGGCTGCTGCTGCGCGAGCCTTGAATCGGTCGACACGACCTTCGGTGTCGATGATTTTCTCTTCACCAGTAAAGAACGGGTGAGAGGCTGAGGAAATATGGACCTTTACGAGTGGATACGTGTTGCCATCTTCCCATTTGATAGTGTCATCCGTCGTTGCTGTTGACTGCGTCAAGAACGCAAAGCCTGCAACGTCGTCGCTAAATACGACCGGACGATAGGTGGGTGGGTGAATACTGCTTTTCATAACCTAGTGATTGTATCTGTTTTTGAGGAAAATGTCAAAGGGTTTTTGACTTGGGTGAGCCGTCATGGAGAGTGTCGTCGATGACTGTTTGGGTGGATTGACTGTGGCGGAATGGGTTTGACAGTATACCGTGGCGTCTGGTGTGCTCAGCGGCGATTTTTTCATGCAGCTTGCTGAGTGAGCGAGTAACACCTGGGCGTGTAGCGATCTGCTTGAATTCGTGATTGAGTTCTTTGAGTTCTTCGTCGGTTAATTCCTCGAGGTTGACATAATGCATACGGGCGCCTTTGGTGGCGCGAATGAGTTCGTCTAGCTTGATTTGCACGGCTTTGCCGTCGCGATTTTGTGTGTTTTGGATGAGGAATACCATGAGAAATGTCACGATGGTAGTTCCAGTATTGATGATGAGTTGCCAAGTGTCAGAGTAGTGGAAAATCGGGCCAGTTGTAGCCCAGATGATCACGATCAGTACGGCAGTGATAAAGACCGCTGCACTGCCAGCCCATTCTGAGACTCGGCCTGCGATGATTCGGAATTTATTCTTTACCATAAGCCAATGATAGCGTATATGATTATTTTGTCCAATAGGAGGTGACGGCGTGTCACTTCGCATTTCCGTCACTGCAGGGTTGTCGTCAAGGGTGTTTTTTGTTACAATGTACTCTGTAACAAATCTAATGAAGCAACGCGTGCAGATATCCTTAATTATTGAGGGCACGCGCGAAGGGAGAAGGATATCATGGCAGGAACTGCTGTTGATATGAAAGCCTTATATGAGGCTGGTGTTCATTTCGGACATAAAACAAGTCGTTGGCATCCAAAGATGGCGCCATACATTCACTCAAAGCGTCAGGATAGCCATATCATCGACTTGGCGAAGACAGTTGAGGGTCTTGAGGCGGCATTGCCGTTTTTGACAAAGACCGCAGCGAGCGGCAAAAAAGTACTATTTGTCGGTACGAAAAAGCAGCTCAAGGCGATTGTCCGCGAGGCAGCAGAGTCAATCGACCAGCCGTATGTGACCGAGCGTTGGATCGGCGGTATGCTGACAAATGTCGGTACAATGACGCAACAGATCAAGAAATTGCACGATCTGGAGCGCCGCATGGCGGCAGGCGACCTTGAAAAGCGTTATTCCAAACTTGAGGTCCAGCGCTATCAGGAAGAAATCGACAGCTTGAATGAAAAGTACGGCGGCATCAAAGCACTAGGCGGCCAGCCGGGCGCAGTCGTAGTGCTTGACATCATTTCTGATGCAAATGCCGTGCGCGAGGCAAAACGCCTTGGCATCCCCGTCGTTGGCGTGGTTGATACAAATGCCAATCCAGATGACGTTGACTTTGTCGTCCCTGGCAACGACGACGCAGTAAAAGGCTCAGAGCTGCTGCTCGACTACTTTGTCGCGGCAGTAAAAGAAGGCATGGGCGCTAAAAAAGAGGAGGCAAAATAGATGGCAGTTACCGTTGAAGACATCAAGAAATTGAAAGAACTGACCGGTATTGGTTTGACCGATGCAAAGTCTGCACTGGTTGAGGCGGAGGGTGATTTTGACAAGGCGCTTGAGGCGCTTCGCAAAAAGGGTCTGACCAAAGCTGAGAAAAAGGGTGATCGCGAGACACGCGAGGGCATCATCGATGCTTATGTCCACTCGGGTCGTATCGGAGTAGTTGTCGAGGTAAACTGCGAGACTGATTTTGTCGCGCGTCTTGATGAGTTCAAAGAATTTGCTCACCAGATGGCTATGCAGATCGCGGCAATGGCGCCAAAATATGCGAATATCGAGGACATTCCTGCCGAGGAATATGAGGCAAAGAAAAAGGAGCTTCTCGAGAGCGATGCCCTCAAGGGCAAACCGGCCGACATGGCAGAGAAGATCGTCGAAGGCCAGCTGAAAAAGCATTTTGCCGAGCAGGTCTTGACCGAACAGCCTTTTGTGCTTGATGACAGCAAGACAGTCGGTGAGCGCATCAAAGAGCAGATCGCCAAGAATGGTGAAAACATTCGTGTTTCACAGTTCAAGCGCATTGAGCTAGGCGTGACTGAATAAAGAGGCGAGAGCCTAACAAAAAGAAGATTCCGGCTATTCGTCGGAATCTTCTTTTATGTGGGCTTGGAGTTCTGCGCCCAGCATCTCTGCCTCGAACTTTTCAAGGTGCTTGTTGATCAGAGAGCCAGTCGCCTTGATGGCAATTGCACCGATGAATACCCCTCCTACATATAGCGGCCGTTGTTCATGCGAGACTATAAAATAGTTAACCCCGGCAGCGGTAGCTGCCACTGCGGCAAGTGTATTGATAATTCTATTACCTACCTTACGCGTCGAAGAAATCGATTCATACTGGTCGGCAAATCGCCGCGAAAATGGCTCATCCTCATTCATAGTGAATCAGGATAGATCAGTAGAGGCGATCAGTCAAGCTCAAGCTTCATGCCTACGTGAAGAGTTTTTCAGAGCGAGTAACGTTGTAGTAGAGCTTATGCTATAATCGGACTAAATTAACTTCAAGGAAGAAGCAGTTCATGAGTAATTTACTACTAGATAATATATTAAAGAAAAAGCAATCTCTCTCTCTCTCTCTCTCTCTCTAGCAGATTAAAACACTCCTATCGTTCACGGCAATCGGCGTTCACTATAGTCGAACTCCTCATAGTCATAGCAGTCATTGCCATTCTCGCCGCAGTCTCCATTGTCGTCTACAATGGGGTGCAAAACCGCGCCGCATCTGTAGCACTTCAATCTGACCTGAAGCATGCCTCAGACCAGCTCGAGGTTGACGGCTCGAGGCTTGGTGCGTATCCAGCTTCAATTGATGAAGCAGACGGTGGCAAAGGACTAGAGAAAAGCGACGGTACAACTTTTCAATACACCGGTCCATCAGGCTCAAATACCTACTGTCTCACTGCAACAAGTAGTCGCAGCGGTGTTCTCGGATACATGGTCTCTAACGATAACACCACGCCGCGTGAAGGCGTCTGTAGCGGTCACACCCCACCAAGTGGCGGTGGTGGCACCGGACCCATTGCCGACGGCAGCCCCATCCAAGCCATCACTGCCGCCAACTGCCCAACCACTCGCACCAGAGCTGTTGATGCCCGCGACAACCATACCTACTGGGTCAAAAAACTGGCTGATGGCAAGTGCTGGATGCTGACTAATTTGGCGTATGCTGGTGGCGGGACAAGTACATACGGAGATGTGAAAACACTCTCGAATGGTACTAGTGACTCGACTTATACCTTCACTGAAGCCAAGTACTACATTCCATCAGGTGCTAACCCAACTGTCAGTCCGACTAATCCGAGCACGTCAACGAGCGGCAGCGGGCAGTACGGCTATTTCTACAACTGGTGCGCTGCCATGGGTGGTCAAGCCACTGCCGCCTGTGCGGCTGCCACTACACCGGCACCCAACACTGGCGTCTCTGTCTGCCCGAGTGGGTGGAGATTGCCAACCAAGGAAGAATTCGGGGCACTCAACACAGCTATTAATGGTTCAACCAGCACCGATGCTGGCCTGCGTTCTGGCTGGCTAGGGCAGTGGAGCGGCTACTGGAGCAGCGGGAGCGGGTTCGTAGGTCAAGGCCTACTAGGCTACTACTGGTCGTCGTCACAGAGCGCCACTGCCGCTGCCCACGTTCTGTACCACGAAAATTCCTACGTTTTCCCCAGCCAAGGTGCCGGTAAGAACGGGGGATCTGCTGTTCGATGTGTTGCGAGCTAAGGTATGAATAAAGTCTGGTACGGCACAGTTAGGCTACTGTAAGCTCAGTGTTACTAATCAGGGGTGTTTGTTGCGGCTCGTGAGGTGCCAAGAGCCGCAATACGGGCATTGATAGACATCCAGCTCAAGTTGCATGTCCATGAGCATTTGCGTTTCGGCAGCGTCGCGAGCTTGCTTTTCGGTAGGGAAGCGGCGCTTGGTCTGGCAGCTCGCCACCTGGGCTGCTGATTGATAGCGAGGAGTTTTTCGGGGTGTGTGGCGCCGCGGCATGACTTAGGTTAGCTCGACCAATAGAGCATCGGATTTTAGTTCATCGCGCAGATCAGTTGCGGTAATGATGGTCTGATAATCTTTGAGGGCGTTGAGGAGCGCTTGCTCGCGTGCGGGATCAAGCTCAGAAAATACGTCGTCGAGCAGGAGTAGCGGCTTTTTACCGCTATGGTGCTCTTGGAGTTCGACCTCGAGGAGTTTGAAGGCCAGCATAATTGATCGCATTTCGCCGCGCGAGGCTGTTTCTGAGGCTGGATGCTCGTCGAGCAATAACTCGATATCATCACGATGCGGTCCTGTGCTTGTATGGCCCTGCAGGGCATCAGACTGCCGAGATGACTCTAGTTTATGGAGGATAGCTTGCTGCAGTGCGCTATCCTCGGCATCGATGGTCGATATATAACGTGCAGTGATGGTGTGAGGTGTGCCAGCTAGGCGGGAGTAGATGTCTGAGAGGTAGTCATTGCAATGAAGTATGAAATTTCGCCGGGCCTTGATGATAGTGGCACTTAGCTCGGCAAGCTTGACGTCCCAGGCAAAGAGATGACTTTGCCAGGCGCTGGAGTTCATAGTCTCGAATTGTTTAAGTAGTTCGTTGCGCTGGAGAAGTGTCCGCTGAAAACGATTGAGCACCGCCTGGTAAGTAGGTGATAGACGCGATATGATGCCATCAATAAAATCCCTGCGCCGGGCGGGGCTCGAGGTAAGAAGCCGGAGCTCATCGGGTTCAAATAAAACAACAGGGAGGCGATTTTGCGGGCTGAGTCGGGCTGATTTTGTCTCTGAGATGATGAACTCTTTTGATATTTTGCCCTCGGGCGTATGTGCTATGTGGAGACGTCTTGTTTCGCCATCTGTCAGTTCGATCTTTATCTCAGCACGATCTAAACCGTGGGGGATGATATCGCGATCGCGGCCGCGAAAGCTGGTACCCCGGTGGGCGATATAGATTGCTTCGAGCAGTGTCGTCTTGCCCGTGCCATTGTTGCCTAGGATCAATGTTGTCTTTGGGTGGATATCGGTCAAGAAAAGCTCATACGAGCGAACGTTGTTGACGGTTATTTTCTGGACGGACATGCTACTAATAAGTATACTCGTTCTTCGTCCGTTTCCAGTGGTATAATAATTAGAAGGAAGAAGAAACGGAGGATCATGTTTGATACAGCTGAGTATGAATTAAAAATGGGTGCGGCGCTGGAGCATTTTTCTGATGAGCTGAAAAAAGTACGTACTGGGCGAGCGCACCCTGACATGCTAGCAAGCGTGGTGGTGGAGGCGTATGGCAGCAAGATGCCGCTCAATCAAGTAGCCAATGTGACGGTGCCGGAGCCCCAACAATTGCTGGTAACGCCATTTGATCCGGGCAATATCGCGGCAATTACGGTGGCGATTCGCGACAATCAGTCTCTTGGTTTCAATCCGAGCGACGATGGCCGCGTCGTGCGAGTGCCAATCCCAGCACTGACCGAGGAGCGACGACGGGAAATGGTAAAACTACTTGGCGACAAGGTAGAGAATGCACGTATCGCACTCCGCAATGTTCGTCAGGATGCTTTAAAAGACGCCAAGCGCAAGAAGGATGCGAAGGAGCTGTCCGAAGACGATGTCAAGGCGGTTGAGAAAGAGTTTGATCGGTTGATGGGCGAGTATCAGACAAAAATCGAAGAGCAATTCAAGGCAAAAGAAGCCGAAGTGATGACCGTTTGATGGCATCACCATATGAAGGTCTGGCGGCGTACAATCAAGCGATTCAGGCCAAGGCCAGTACGTTGCTCGATGAGTTTGTACAGTTGCTACCAGAGCGCTCAGAGATAGCTCAGTGGGCGCTTGATCAGGTAAAAGAGTACACACTGCGTCCGAGCAAGCGGGTTCGTGGGAGCTTGGCTGCGGCAGCGTATGATCAGGCAAAGGGTGGTCATATACTTGAGGCTGGTCTGCGCTTGGGCGTGGCGATAGAGATCGTACAAAATTATCTATTGATCATTGACGATGTCATTGACCGCTCGGAGACCCGTCGCGGGTTGCCGACCATCCACCGGCTCTACAAAGACCTGACCGGAAGCGATGAGCGCGAAGCCGATATGGCCGGGATATTGATCGGTTCGCTGCCAGGGCAGATCGTTAATTATATCATTGGCCAAATTGACGAGGATGCCGAAGCAAAACTGGCTGTCATTCGTATGTTGGCGGTTGATCTGACGATCACTGACTTAGCGCAGATTGATGACATCCGGCATCAATTTGGGCGAGAGATTCCTAAAAAAGAGCTGCTACGGAAATATGAACAAAAGAGCAGTTACTATTCGTTTGTGAATCCGCTGGCTTGTGGCCTGGTCTTGGCAGGGAAAGACGAAAACACAGCTCGCCATGATGCGGAGCAGTTTGGTTTGCCGGCCGGTATTGCGTTTCAGCTGCGTGACGACTACCTGGGCGTGTTTGGCGATTCAAAAGACACAGGCAAGCCAAATCTCGATGATATGAGAGAGGGGAAGTACACATTGATGCTGTATTATGCTCTCGAAAAGGCGATGGAGGAAGAAAATGAAATACTTCGTCGTATCTTGGGCAATGAGACGTCGGGTTCGGCTGAGCTGGAGGAATTGCGAGCGATCTTTACAAGGACGGACGCGGCAAATCGGGCGATAGAGGATGCCGAAAGCTATATGGACATGGCGATCAGTGCTGCACAAAATGCCAAGTCGTGGGATGAGGAATTTGGTACGCGTCTCACGGGTCTGGTAGAATTTGCGGTTCGGAGGGAGGGATGAAAGAAGACCACATACCACTCCATGTCGGTTTCATCGTTGATGGCAATCGCCGTTGGGCTCGTCAGCATGGGCTGCCGATCTACGAAGGGCATCTGGCAGGATACAATGCACTCAACGAAGTGCTGCTCGAGACATTGCGGCGTGGCGTAAAGTACGCCAGTGCATATGTTTTTAGTACCGAAAATTGGAAACGCACTGAGGAGGAAGTCGGTCGTCTCATGGGGTTGCTCCTGAGAGTTTTGAAAGCTGATTTGCCGATCTTTATCGAAAATAACGTACGCTTGCGTGTGATCGGCACTCGGGAGGGCCTGTCAGATTCGTTGATAAAAGCTATTGATACTGCCGAGGAGAAGACCCGGCATTTGGATGGCGGCGAGCTGCTGCTTTGTTTGAATTATGGCGGACAACTTGAGATCGCCGATGCGGTTAAAAAAATTGTTCATGATGGGGTGAGCGAGCACGATATCACACCAGAATTACTTTCGCGATATCTCTATGCACCAGAGGTGCCGCCATGTGATGTGATTGTACGGACCAGTGGAGAGCAGCGACTGAGTAATTTTATGCTATGGCGTGCTGCCTACAGTGAATTCATTTTTCTTGACAAAAATTGGCCAGACATGACGCGTGAAGACGTGACTGCTATACTAGAAGAATATAAGAAACGTGAACGTAGAATAGGGAAATAAATATGCTTGTTATTGGGATTATCACCGGACTGATAATATTAATACTTTTGGTCGCCGTACACGAGCTGGGCCATGGGATTGCCGCTAGACGGAATGGGGTTGTCGTCGAAGAGTTTGGTATCGGATTTCCGCCACGGGCATGGGGAAAGAAGTTAAAGAAAAGTATTCTTGGTAAAGATGTTCAGTATACACTGAACTGGTTGCCGCTTGGAGGCTTCGTCAAGCTTCAGGGAGAGCATGACGCCGCTGACAAAAAGGGCGATTATGGTGCTGCGAGCTATTGGGTCAAGACAAAGATTCTTCTAGCCGGCGTAGTGATGAACTGGGTTATCGCGATCGCACTGCTGACGATCTTGGCATTATTTGGTTTGCCAAAAATTTTGGAGAATCAATTCACTATACCTGGAGATACGATCGTCAAGTCGGAGCCGATTCAGCTGGCGCATATCGTCGGTGGCTCTCCGGCAGATAAAGCCGGTCTCAGGCAAGGTGATCAGTTACTCCGTATCAACGGTGTGAAGATTGCTTCCTCAGACATGCTATCTGACGTGACCAAGCGGCAACATGGTGAGACGGTTGAGATTATCTATGCTCGCAAGGGTACCGAATATACTACTCGTGCGACGCTGCGTGAGAGTAATGACAACAATCAAGGCTATTTGGGCGTAAGTTCATCACAGCGCCAGCAGTTGCGCGCGACATGGTCGGCGCCAATCGTTGGCGTTGGTCTGACGGCGCAGTTTACATGGGTGACACTAAAAGGTACGGCGCAAATCGCCTGGGATGCACTGAAGGGCTTCGTGCAAAGTCTTAGCTTCAATAAAGACACTCGAGAGCAAGGGGCTGCCGAAATCTCAACCGTCAGCAAGAGCGTAGCTGGTCCAGTAGGTATTTTGGGGGTAATCTTTCCTGAGGCGCAAGCAGCGGGACTGGGATCGCTTGTCTTTTTGACGGCGATCATATCACTCAGCTTGGCAGTAATGAACATCCTTCCGATTCCGGCACTTGATGGTGGACGATGGTGGACGATGACCTATTATCGCTTGCGCCGCAAAAAGCTCACAAAAGAGCGCGAGGAACGGATACAGACTATCGGCTTTATGGTACTAATGGCGCTTGTCGTGCTGGTGACGTGGGCGGATGTCGGTAAACTTTTCCGTTAAGCCGCATTTTTTACGGCGGATTGGCCTCGGCATTGGTCTTGCTGTGTGGGTGATAGTTGCGTTTGTAGCTGGCGAGCTACTGACTGTCCTGATCGCAAAGGCTGTCGGTAGTATCTATCCACTCGAAAGCATCAAGCTTGTTGTCCTCAATACAATTCTGAATGCGCTGGCGTATATTCTCGCACTGCTTGTTACGGTAGCTGTGCCATGGCTATTGTGGCGAAAAGAGGTTCGGTTGAAACATTTTGGTCTGGTGCGTTTGCCGGATTGGCCTGATCTTTTGCTTGGGCCGATTGCGGTTGTGCCGTATTTTTTATTGAGCGCGCTGATGCTTGCCGGTGTCAAGGCGATAGTGCCAGGTTTTAGCGTCGATCAGGCGCAGAGTATTGGCTATAGCAATCTCTCTGACCAGGGGTCGATGTTGCTAGCGTTTCTCATGCTGGTGGTTATTGCGCCCGTGGTCGAGGAAGCACTTTTCCGGGGGTATCTCTACGGAAAATTACGAAAAGGGCTGGGGCTGATAGCGAGCATACTTTTGGTCAGTGCGGCGTTTGCTGCGCTACATTTGCCAGGAGCAAATGACTCTGGAGCGTTTCAGTGGCAGTGGAATGTGGCAACGGATGTTTTTGCTTTGAGCATCGTACTGTGCATCCTCCGCGAAACAACTGGAAGCATTTGGGCGGGCATTTTGCTTCATATGACCAAAAATGCGATTGCCTTTTATGTTCTGTTTATCCTTCCAATGATGGTACACTAGAGATGATGCGACGAATTGGTATGACATTTCAGCCGATCGTTTTGCCGCCCCTTGGCGGGTAGTCTTTGCTTTTAGATCAGCCATACCAATTGATAGATGAGGAACTTACGATGCGAGTATCAAAATTATTCACAAAAACACTGAAAAACGCGCCAGCTGATGAAGTGGCAAAGAATGCCCAACTGTTGATTCGTGCAGGCTATGTCTATAAGGAAATGGCGGGCGTGTACGCCTATTTGCCACTCGGACTTCGGGTTCTGGAAAAGATCAAACAAATTGTTCGTGAAGAAATGGACGCGGTTGATTCCAACGAACTGATTATGGCGGCCCTGCAGCGCAAAGAGATATGGGAGAAAACGACTCGTTGGGACGATGCGGTTGTTGATGTGTGGTTTAAGACCAGGCTAAAAGACGATACTGAGCTGGGCCTTGGGTGGAGCCATGAAGAGCCAATTGTCGAGATGATGAAGCAGTACATCAAGAGCTACAAAGATATGCCGGTCAGCCTCTATCAATTCCAGACCAAGATGCGCAACGAACTGCGGGCTAAGAGCGGTATTATGCGTGGACGTGAATTCGTCATGAAAGATATGTACTCGTTCCATGCCAGCAAGGAGGACCTAGATACGTATTATGATCAGGTCATCGAAGCGTACAAGCGAGTGTATGATCGTTTGGGCATCGGTGGCGATACGTATGTAACATTTGCAAGTGGCGGTGCTTTTACAAAGTTTAGCCATGAATTTCAGACGATCTGTGATGCTGGCGAAGATGTAATCTATCTTCACAGAGAGAAGAATATTGCTGTCAATGAGGAAGTACTCGATGATGCTATTAAAGAGCTCGGTGTATCACGCGATGAGCTTGAACAGGTAAAGACGGCCGAGGTGGGCAACATCTTTAACTTTGGTACGCAAAAAACTGACGAAATGGAACTATACTATACTGGCGAGGACGGCAAACAACACTCGCTCTATATCGGCTCGTATGGCATCGGGGTGACTCGTGTCATGGGTGTGGTTGCCGAAAAAATGAGTGACGATAAAGGCCTTGTCTGGCCAGAGAGTATTGCACCATTCTCGGTATATCTGGTATCTATTGGGGATAAAGGCAAAACTGAGGCAGATAAGCTTTATGATACGCTAAAGGGCGCTGGCATTGAGGTGCTCTATGACGATCGTGATGAGCGACCAGGGGCAAAATTTGCCGATGCCGAGCTAATGGGGATACCGTATCGCGTGACAGTGAGCGACCGTTTGGTTGAGGCAGGGCAGGTTGAGCTGAAAGCCCGTACTTCTGAGGAGAATCAAATCTTGACGCCTGAACAACTAATTGATACACTAGGGGTGTTGTAGACAAAGTTCTTCTGCGAGGGTTTACAAATTAACTAACGAATAAGACCAGAGTGGTGTTCCGAAAGGGCGCCACTTTATCACTGATAATATAGGGGAAACGATATGAAAAAAGCGTACCAACTGACAATCGATGGAAAGAAAGAGCTTGAAGCGGAACTTGATACATTGAAGGCTCGTCGCGGCGAGATCGCCGAAAAGATTGCGGCAGCACGTGACTATGGTGATCTTAGCGAAAATGCCGAATACGATGCTGCTCGTGAAGAACAGGGACTTGTCGAAAGCCGCATCGCTGAGATTGAAGATATCTTGCAAAATACTGAGATTATCAAGGCATCAAGGGCGTCCACTGTCGGTATCGGCAGCAAGGTTGAGTTAAAGAACGGCAGCAAGAAGGTTGTATATCATGTTGTCGGTCCGGTAGAGGCCAACCCAATCGAAGGGAAAATTTCTGATGAGTCACCAATCGGCCAGGCTCTTATGGGCAAAAAAGTTGGCGACAAAGCAACCGTTACGACACCAAAAGGCGACATCACGTACGAAATCGTTGCTGTCTAAGCGGCCGGTTTTTCGATTTCCGGATCGTAGAGCCAGGGGTAGGTCACTTGGTGACTCTCGACAAGAGAGGCAAGGTGGTCATCGTTGACGATATCTCGAGCTTGATCAAAGGACATCTGCTTTTCATTGGCCAGTGCAAGGGCGGCTTTGAGCGTATCTTTGGTATCTTTTGCTCCGGCGTGGCGGACAGCAAAATCGGCTAAGGATTTTGCCTCTTTTGATCTGGTAGTTTCCCAAGCATGGACAATAGCTTCTATCTGTCCGGTGCTGAGTGCCAGTCCGTAGCTTTTCTCATTTTGTTCATGTTCTTCGGCCAAAAGGTCTTCTAGGGTATCGTGCGAGGTGCTATCGATGATAGGATCTATAGTTTGATGAGCAATAGCCTCTGGCAGTTCTCTATGAAGTTTTACTGCTTGATCGAGACGAGAGAGTAGGTCTGGCGTGGCATCAAGGGCTTTGACTGCTAGAAGTGCTTGGGTATCGTTATTACGGGGCTGCAGGTCTTTGTAAAATAGATGGTCAATGAGTTTTTTGACTCGTCTGGCATTTCCCTGTAGGATATCTTGCCTAGGGGGTGAGTGGAATTCTATTTGACTAATGCTCATATCTGTGTACCGTGTTTATATTTATGAGACTGTACCACTAGTAAATCACTTGATAGATGGAAAAGCAATAGCTTTTTTGTAGGAATACTCTACTAGTAGCACTCGTCTGATGAATACGGTACAATAGTCGAAGTATGGCAACATTGAAAGATTACAGAGACGAACGACTACGCAAACTCGCTGAACTAAAAGAACTCGGTATTGACCCTTATCCGGCGGACGCACATCGATCACATACAGTTACAGAGATCATTGGTCAGTTTGATAGGCTTGGCGATCAAACTATCACTGTGGTGGGACGCATTGTGTCGATTCGTAGTTTCGGCAAACTGGCATTTATCAAGGTGCGGGATCAGACGGGCGGTGTGCAGTTATATCTTCAAGCAGACGAAGTGTCCGAGTTGGATGCCGCGCGCGGCGTACTCGGGATGAAGCAGCTAAAGCTACTCGATACTGGTGATTTTATCGAGGCAACGGGGCAGACTACGGTCACGAAGACCGGTGAGAAATCAGTTGGCGTGAGAGAGTTACGCTTGCTTACCAAGTCGCTTCGGCCTATGCCTGAGACATTGACCAACAAGGAAGAGCGCTTCCGTCGCCGTTATGTTGATATGAATGTCAATCCAGGGGTGCGGGAGCGCTTCAGGCGGCGCAGCAAATTTTGGCAAGCGACACGCCAATTCCTTGAGAATGAGGACTTCGTGGAAATAAACAATACGGTACTTGAAGCAACTGCCGGTGGTGCTGATGCCAATCCATTCGTCAGTCATATGGATGCGCTTGATCAGGATTTTTACTTGCGTATATCACATGAGTTACCATTAAAGCGTCTGCTCGTAGCCGGTTTTGAAAAAGTGTTTGATCTCGGTGCACGCTTTCGCAACGAAAATTACACTGAGGAGCATCTGCCGGAGCACAATGCAATGGAGTGGTATTGGGCCTATGCCGACTGGGAGATGGGCATGGAACTCACCGAACGAATGATTCGTTATGTTTGTGATCATACGTGGGGTACGCGCAAATTTACGCTGGCGAATGGGCAGGAAGTTGACTTTGGTGCAGATGGCGAGCATTTTCCACGAATCAGTTTCGTCCAGGTGCTCAAGGATCAGTATGGTATTGATGTGTTTGAGTCATCAATGGATGATATTCAGACCAAGTTGAGAGAAGAAAACCTGGAGGTCGAGGAAGTTGACAATCGTATTCGTAGTCTCGATAAGCTATGGAAGAAATACCGCAAGACTCTTGCCGGCCCGATCTTTCTAATTGATATGCCGGTCTTTATGCAGCCGCTGGCAAAGGTGAATCCGAAGGACGAGCGCCTGACTGAGCAGTTTAATCTGGTATTTGGTGGGAGTGAAATGTGTAAGGCGTTTTCTGAGCTGAATGACCCTATCGATCAGCTGGATCGCTTTAAAGAGCAGCAGGCGATGCGTGACGCAGGGGATGATGAGGCGCAGATGCTTGACATCGACTATGTCGAAGCGCTTGAGTACGGCATGCCGCCGGCATGCGGTCTTGGCTACAGTGAGCGCATATTCTGGAGCTTAGAGGGCATTACTGCGCGCGAAGGCGTACCATTTCCGCAGCTGCGCCGTGAAGTTGATGAGACGACCAAGAGTATCTACTCTGATCTCAAATTTGATACGTAGAAACTCTCTCGAGCCGTAGTACAATGAGGGTAGACTTGAGAAGAAGGGGGAGGTATAATGGTTCGATTTTGGAAGAATAGTAAAAGCGCTGTTATCTGCGCTGTTGTAGCAGCTGGCTTGTTTGTTTTTCCGCCGTCAGCTCAGGCGGCCGGTGTTAACGACTTTGTGATTACCGACTACTCAATTGATTACACACTATCTCGTGACAGCGATCATGATAATCGATCAACCCTAAAGACCGTCGAGACAATTACTGCCAATTTTCCAGCCATTGATCAAAATCACGGCATAGAACGTGCAATTCCAAAAAGCTACGATGGACATCCTGTGGGGCTGGAGATCAAATCGGTAACAGATCGGTCCGGCGTGCCACTGACATATTCGACTTATGATAGCAACAACAATGAAGTAGTGCGAATCGGAGATAAAAATGTCTATGTGCATGGTCCAAAGACGTACGTTATTACCTACATGCAGTATGATGTTACGAAGTTTTTCAAAGATACCAATGACGATGAATTTTACTGGGATACAAACGGAACGCAATGGGGAGTGCCGATTAGCAACCTTTCTGTGACGTTACACGTTGACACCGAAGTAGCAGGCCATCTGACCGATAAAGTGGCGTGTTACCAGGGAAGGGCAGGTTCATCAAACCAGTGCAATGTGCAACGAAATGGCAATGTCTACCAAACGCAGGCTACGAATCTAATGGGTGGCGAAAATGTGACGATTGCGGTAGGGTTCCAGCCTCACACGTTCGGAGTTTACAAAAGGTCACCTATAGAACAACTAATCGCAGTTGGAATAGTTGTTTGGCTTGTACTACTCATTGTTGGGATCGCCATTACCATATGGCTCATTTGGCGCTGGGTGAGTCTATCAAATCGAAAAAGTGAAATCGGTACAATCGTACCAGAATACACTCCACCGCGCGATGCCAGTGTGACAACATCGGCAAGCATACTGTCGGGAAGTACGAAGACATTTGCTGCGCAATTGGTAGATTTTGCCGTACGACACTATATAAAAATCTACGAAATAGACAAGAAGTGGCTATTTGGATCAAAAGACTACGAGATAGAGATAATCCGTGATATTGTCGATTTACACCAGGAAGAGCAAGAGATATTGCGCGATATCTTCTCTGGCAATGCAGCCATCGGTGCAAGACTGACCATGAGTTCGCTGAAAAATAACAACTCAGTATATATGAGCACACTTGATAATGATAAAAAGCTAAAAGAGTTAATCCGCGGGCCATACGACTTAAGAGCGAAAGATGAGGCAAAAATGAAATGGTTTAAGCGTACAGGAGTCATCCTGCTGATACTTGCTATTATATCGCTCAATCCAGGATTGCTCGTTGCCGCTATTGTCTCGATTGCCTCCGGGTTTACTCTTTATCCATTGACAGACAAGGGCCTTGCGTTGTCCCGCTACTTGCAAGGTCTCAAGATGTATATCAAGGTGGCTGAAGCTGACAGGTTGAAGATGCTGCAGAGTCCCGAAGGAGCAGAGAAAGTTGGTGCAGTGGATCCAGGCAATCCGAAGCAAATGGTGAAACTTTACGAGCGGATGTTGCCATATGCGATCCTATTTGGCGAAGAAAAAGAATGGAACAATCAGCTAGGCAAATACTACGAGTCAATGGGCGGACAGCCTGAGTGGTACAGCAGCAATGCCGTATTCAGTGCTGCTGCGTTTAGCAGTGCGATGAGCGGCTTTTCTACTACATCGAGTTACACAGCGGCCAGCAGCTCATCATCTGGTGGTTCAAGCGGCGGCGGGTCGTCTGGCGGAGGTGGCGGCGGAGGTGGCGGTGGCGGCTGGTAGGGCTGCCGTGTTACACTGGATAGAATGAAGAGGGAGATTATCGACATTGCCGGATTTACAATGAGATTTGGCAAGACAACAGTCATTGATAATCTGTCATTTGTAGTAAAGAGAGGTGAGACGTTCGGGTTGCTTGGTTCGAATGGGTCGGGCAAGACAACGACGCTCAGGGCACTACTTGGTATTTATACGCCAACTGAAGGAACTCTCGAAGTGGACGGCCGGCCATACCGCGTTGATGGCGGTGTGAAGCTTGGCTACTTGCCGGAGGAGAGAGGACTTTACAAGAAAGAAAATGTCATAGATGTGATGACATATTTTGGCCAGCTCAAAGGCATGAATCGCCATGAAGCGCATCGGGTATCGCTGGAATATCTTGAGCGGGTGGGCCTGTCTGACAAAGCGGGCACCAGACTTGATAAACTGTCAGGAGGTCAACAGCAGAAGGTCCAACTGGGTGTTACGATTATGGGCGATCCTGAGCTACTCATCCTTGATGAGCCGACAAAAGGGTTTGATCCGGTGAATCGAAAGCTGTTGATGGACATTATCGAGGAGCATCAAAAGAAGGGCGCGACCGTAGTATTTGTCTCACACCAGATGGAAGAAGTGGAGCGGCTGTGCGACCGGATTATTTTGCTAAAAGATGGCAATGCGGCTGCATATGGTACCGTGAAAGCAGTGCGCAAAAAATTTGCAGGCAAAACGCTGGATGAAATTTTTCTTGAGGTATATGGCCAGAAAGCAGAGCAGAACTAATGCACAATCTCGGTACGGTATTTCGCTTTGAAGTCGCTCGGACCTTGAAAAAGAAGAGCTTCTGGATCGTTAGCTTGTTGTTCCCAATTGGTATCGGTGCGATTGCCGGCGTCATTTATTTTTCAAACAAAGCGACAAGTGATGCGTCGAAGGATACGGCCAAGCAACAGTTTAGTTTTATGGTGCTCGATGAGTCTCATGAGCTGTCACCAGTTGTAGTCAAAGCCCTGAAAGGGAAGACGGTGGCCTCAGAATCGGAAGGAATCGATAGCGTGAAGTCAGGGCAGATTGATGCGTTTTTCTACTATCCAAAGAATGTGGCTTCAGAACGAATTGAAGTGTATGGAAAAGACGTTGGATTGTTTGACAATGGTCGCTACGAATCAGTTGCCAAGGCACTGCTCAGCCAGTCGGTCGCGGCGACTGTTTCACCAAATATCTCCGCAGTCTTAGCCGATAAGGTTGGTGTGAGCAGTACTACGTACAAAGATGGCAAAACGTATGATGGTTTTCGAGAGATGATCGCTCCGGCTGTATTTTTGGTCCTGTTTTATATAATGATCGCAACATTTGGAAATCAAATGCTTAGCGCTACAACTGAGGAAAAGGAAAATCGAGTGATTGAAATGATCCTGACGACAATCGAGGCTAGGGCATTGATTGTTGGCAAAATTTTCTCACTCATAGTTCTTGGATTTATCCAGATGGTAGTAGTACTTACCCCCGTGTTGATTGGATATGTGCTGCTCCACAACAAGCTTGATCTACCGGCGTTGGATCTGGCGCATCTAGTGTTTAACTGGCCACGAATTGGTATCGGTTTTTTGATCTTCGCGGTCAGTTTCATTATGTTTACCGGCCTACTGGTCGCGATTGGTGCGGCAGCGCCAACTGCCAAGGAAGCTGGCGGGTTCTTTGGGGTTGTGATGATCCTGATCTTTGGACCGCTTTATGCTGTCACTTTGTTTGTCTCATCGCCAAATGCACCGATCGTACAATTCCTAAGTTATTTTCCATTTACGGCGCCGATTCCATTGCTTCTTCGCAATGCGGTAGGTAATCTTGAGTATTGGCAGGCAGGACTAGCACTTGTCATCCTGATTGGTACTACCATCATTGTGATGGCTCTAGGAATACGAGCGTTTCGTTATGGAGCGCTGGAGTATAGTAGGCGACTGACGCTCAAAGAGATACTGGGAAGACGTTCGTAAAGTAATTGTCTTGTCATTATCCTCAAGATATTTATGAGCCTAGAAATTTTAGTATTGACTTTGACAGGTACTATGTATAACATAGAATTATGGAACAAAAAGAATACACGATAGAAGATGTCAGTACATATACATCCGGACTGGTCACACAGATGCGCAAAGGTTTCTTGAGCTATTGTATGCTGCGTGTTTGCTCTGACGAACCAAAGTATGCAAGTGAGATCATTGCAGCTTTGCGCAAAGCAGAGCTGGTCGTAGTAGAGGGAACCGTGTATCCACTTTTGAGTCGATTGCAAAGAGACGGATTGCTACGTTACGGGTGGCAAGAGAGCGAACAGGGTCCACCGCGCAAGTATTATCAGACGACACCATTTGGTGAGTCTGTAGCAAAATACACAGGCAAAGAGATGACAAAATTGACGACGACGTTGAAGAAACTATAAGGAGTAACCATGAAAGAAATCACGACAATTCACATTGCACGGACACCATATGAGATAGAATTGGCGGCCAAGAAGGCCCTTGGTGACTACCTTGATAAGATTGCCAAGGCACTTCACGATGAAGAGACGTATGAAGAAGTTGAGGCAAGAATCGTTGATATTTTGCGGGAGCATGGTGTGGCGCGCGGAGATGTCATCACTACAAAAGAGGTTGATGCAATTACGACACAACTTGGCGAGCCAAAAGATTTTGTCGATGAGTCGGCGGGCGTAGATATCGACAGCTATGATGCGCAGCCTGTCTCGAAACGATTTTTCCGCGATCAAGATAAGGGACTACTTGGTGGTGTACTTGCCGGAATTGCTAATTACTTTGGAGTAGATGCCGTATGGGTACGGCTTGGCTGGGTGATTTTAACTTTGATCAGCGGAGGAACGCTTATTGTTGGGTATATCTTGCTGTGGGTCATTATGCCTCCGGCAAAGACTGCTGCTGAGAAATTGCAGTCACGCGGTGAGAGGGTGACGCTTGAAGCACTACGGGCTGAATCGTCGAATGAGAGGGTCGACGAGCGTCCGGAGCGTTCAAAGCCATTGGTGATTTTGCTGCGGACGGCACTAGTGATTGGGTTCGGTCTGGCGGCTTTTGGCGCAATCATGCTTGATGTATTCGTCTTGATAGCAGCCCGTGCATCACTCATTGACGTGGCGCAGATATACCCAGATAGTGCACCGTGGGTCATTGCCGCACTTTGTATCATGGTAGTCTGTGGATTGTTGTTTGCAATCCTTATGATACTTCTTGGGTATATGAGTGCTGTCTGGCGCGTGACTAAGCGATTAGTGGTCGCATCCGGTGTGATTATAGTCCTTGGAGCGATGCTGGCGATGCTGGCGATCGGCATTGGTCAGTATGGGCTGCAGTTGTCAAAGAATGTCAAAACGGATACCGCGACTACTTCAATTGATTCACTCAAGGGTGTATCATCTGTGAAGTTTGATAGCAATATTACATTCAACTACCATGCTACGACAGGCCAGCCACATATGAATGTTGTCTATCCACGAGGATCTTCCAAGCCAGCGGTAAATATTACAAAAAGTGGTCGAACAGCAGCAGTAACTGTTACTTGTCAGATGCAACGGTGGGTGTACTGCGACAATTCCCGTATTGATGTGTATGGGCCTGTGCTTGATGAGATCGATATTCCACAAAAGGAAAGTGTGTCCGGCTTCTCCTATGAAACTACAGAGCAGAAAACGCTACGAGTGCATGTTCGTGCGGCT
This sequence comes from uncultured Candidatus Saccharibacteria bacterium, assembly GCA_964407405.1. Classification (GTDB taxonomy): domain Bacteria; phylum Patescibacteriota; class Saccharimonadia; order Saccharimonadales; family Saccharimonadaceae; genus JASLCR01. The sequence continues at coordinate 58,612 of CAYOVH010000002.1, forward strand.
GCGGTTGACGTGCAGGGAAAGATCGGTCAAGTAGATGCTTCAGTAGGGAGCGGTGCGGTTTTGACGGCGAATTACCTCGCTGATATTGATACTTTCAATGCCACGCTTACTCAAGGGGCGGTCTTATCGCTGGGAGATGTGAAGAGCCTTGCTTTATCTGTTCCAAGCGGTTGCGAGGAGGATACTTTTAGCAGTCAGGTTTCTCTGAATGTTAGTGCTGTCGGCAAACTGACTGTCAACAACAAGACGACAACAGTTGACCAGCTTCGCGACGATGATTCTTATTGCGTAAACTTTAATCGCTAATGGTACGAATGTTACAATTGGTGTAGTAGAAGGGGATTGATGAATTTATTGCACGCGATATTGCTGGGAATTGTTGAAGGATTGACGGAGTTTCTGCCGGTTTCGAGCACAGGTCACCTGACTATTGTCGAAAAACTGCTTGGCTACTCGATTGATGCACCCGGTATCACAGCATTTACGGCAGTCATTCAGATCGGTGCGATCGGTGCGGCTATCGTATATTTTTGGAAAGATATCGTCCGGGTTGCCAAGGCATGGTTTGGCGGAATTTTTGATGCGACAAAGCGAGATAACTTTGACTATAGATTTGGCTGGTATATCATCATTGGTTCGATTCCCGTGGCGATCGTTGGCTTGCTCTTGAAAGATCAGATCGAGACGGGGTTTCGTAGTCTGTGGTTTGTGGTAGGCGGGTTAATCCTTTGGTCTGGTGTCATGTGGTATGCCGATCGTCACGAAAATAAGCTTCATCGTCCACGCGATGAAGAAGCGACAACGTGGCGTGATACGCTGATTATCGGTTTGGTGCAGTGCTTTGCGCTAATTCCAGGGGTCAGTCGTTCGGGTGCAACGATTTCCGCCGGACTTTTGCGCGGCATCAATCGTGTAGCAGCAACGAGATTGAGCTTTTTTCTTGGTATTCCGGCTTTGGTTGCAGCGGGTGCCTTGGAGAGCGTTACGCAGGCAAAGCATATTTCTGAAGGCGTCGGGTGGGCGCCAACCATTGTTGCGACGATAGTTGCTTTTGTGGTGGGCTATGGAGCAATTGCTTGGCTTTTGAAGTTTATTTCCAAACATAGTTTTTCTCTTTTCATCTGGTATCGACTGATACTCGGTGGAGTGATTGCGATATTAATAATAACAGGAGTAGTGGGGGCGGTTTAATGATAGAAGTAAAAAATGTCGGCAAGGTATACGGCAAAAAGAAAAATACCTTTACGGCACTATCGGATGTCGAGTTTACAATTCCAGATGGACAGATCACAGCGATTGTCGGAAAGTCCGGTTCGGGCAAGTCAACCTTGATGCATGTGATGAGCGGGCTTGATCATGCGACCAGCGGAGAAGTAGTGATTGATGGCGAGAGTCTCAGTAAGATGAAGCAGAAAAATATTGATAGGTTTCGTGCGCATCAGATGAGCTTTATTTTTCAGAGCTTTTTTGTGCAAGGTAACGAAACTTGCTATGACAACGTTAGCCTGCCGCTTGAGATTGCCAATGTGCCGCGATCGCGCCGTCAAAAGATGATCCTCCAAGCACTGGAGGCTGTTGAGCTTGAAGACAAAGTTCGTGCAAAAGCCAAGGATCTGTCTGGCGGACAAAAGCAACGGCTGGCCATCGCGAGGGCAATCGTCAACCAGCCAAAGATTTTATTTGCCGATGAGCCAACGGGCAACCTCGATTCAGTAACCGGAGAGAAAATCGAGGAGTTGCTATTTGACTATGCGCGAGACAAAAACGCCACATTGATCATTGTCACGCACGATAGTGATCTGGCGAGCCGATGCGACCGTGAGATACATATGAAAGACGGCTGGCTCATCAAAGGCAGTGACATGAAGCAGGCGAAGAAAGTGAGGGTGAGCCTATGAAAACAGCAGATATTATACGACGCGCAGGCCGCAATCTACGCCAGGCGAAAGTCCGCACATTGTTGACGGCACTGGCGATCAGCGTGGGTGCATTTACGATCACGTTGGCGCTTGCGGCCGGTACGGGTGGCAAAGAGTATACCGATAGCTTGATCCAAAATAATGGTGATGCGCGCAGTCTCAGTGTATTTGCCAAAAGCTCGACCCAAGATGACTCTTCGGGTCCGAAAAAGTACGGCACTACTGAGGCAAGCCAGGGTTTGCTTGGCAAAAAAGATGTTGAGCGTATCAAAAAAATTGCCGGTGTCGAAAGTGTGACCCCAATGTACAATATCAATGCCACCTATATGGTCGGACCCAACAATATTCGCTACGAAACCACTCTGACGATCAAGGAAGACCAGACGAATATTCCTCTACTAGCTGGTTCGTTGAAAAATAATCAGCCGAGTCCGGGCAAGGTCGTCATCTCAGACAGTTATGTGGAAGCTCTTGGTTTTGCAAGTGCCAAGGAAGCGATCGGCCAAACAATAACGCTCCGTATCGATAAGCCTCAAGCCTCTCCTGGTCAGCCGGTTGCCGGTAAGGACATGCTGTTTACTATTGAGGCAGTTGATAAAAAATCCGACACAGTTTTGAGGTATGCAGACGGTGTCCGGGTTTCGGCGAGTGATGGCAAAACTATCTATGATTTTCAGAATATCACTGGCAACGATCAGTACTACGGTGTAACGGTACGCGTCAAGCCAGATGCCGACCCGATGAAGGTGCAGGCTGCGATCAAGGAGCTTGATTATGAGGTCTTCTCATTGCAAGACGTGCAGCAGGTGCTATTCACCTTTGTCAACGTTGTGATGGGTGGTGCGGCCGGCTTTGGTGCTCTGGCGATCTTGGCGTCAATCTTTGGCATCATCAACACTCAATATATTTCGGTGCTCGAACGCACGCAGCAGATCGGACTGATGAAAGCACTTGGCGCACGTCGTAAGGACATCGGGCGATTGTTCCGCTACGAGGCAGCATGGGTCGGATTCCTGGGCGGAGTTATCGGAACGGGATTGGCGCTTCTTGTTGGCTTGCTCAACCCGACCATTACTCATGCATTGAATCTTGAGAAAGGGACAAATCTTCTAGTCTTTTCACCGCTCTATAGTGCGATATTGATCATTTCGCTTATCGTCGTTGCTGTGGTTGCGGGGTATTTCCCAAGCAGGAAGGCTGCCAAGCTTGATCCGATTGAGGCATTGAGGACAGAATAAGAGGAGGGGTCTGCCCCTCCAGGCACTTCACGAAATGAATTCGTAGAGTACCTTCCGCCCCCTAAAGCGCGTGCATAGCACGCGTGCCTGCGGTGATCCGGCGTGATACAATAAAGTCTATGTTAGACATACGTTATATCCGAGAAAATCCAGAAAAAGTACAGCAAGCTGCCAAAGACAAAGGCTATGACGTATCGATCTCCGAACTTTTGAAGCTTGATGACGAGCGGCGCGAGCTACAAGGGCGAGTCGATGAGTTGCGCAAAAAACGCAATGCCAACGCTGCAAAGATGAAGGGCGGCAAGCCGGAGCAATCACTGGTTGACGAAGGCAAGCAGATCAAAATTGAACTTGCTGAGCGAGAAAAATATCTCGAGGCGGCCGATAAAGAGTTTACCAACCTGCTATGGCAAGTGCCAAATATTATCTTTGACGACGTGCCACTAGGCGGGGAAGAAGACAGCGTCGAGATCAAGAAATGGGGCGAGCAAAAGACCGGTGCTGTTGATCATCTCGATTTTGCCATCAAACGCGATTGGGTGGACTTTGAGCGCGGTGCGAAAGTAGCTGGTGCGAAGTTCTACTATCTAAAAGGCGACTTGGCGCTGCTCGAAAATGCGATCACGCAGTTTACACTTTCGAAGCTCCAGGAAAAAGGCTTTACATTCATGACAGTTCCGCACTTGGTGAATCAGCGTACGCTGACAGGCACAGGATTTGCACCACGTACTAGTGATCAGTCAGATGAATATGCTATCGAGGGTGAAGATTTGAGTCTGATCGGCACGGCTGAAATTTCTCTTACCGGCTATCACGCAGATGAGATTATCGATGAAGATAAGCTGCCACTCATGTACGCTGGTCTCAGCCCAAGCTACCGCAAAGAAGCCGGCGCAGCAGGCAAACACACTCGTGGCCTCTTCCGCGTGCATCAGTTCAACAAGCTAGAGATGTATGCTTTCACGCTCCCTGAGCAGAGCCAGGAAGTGCATGAGAAGCTGCTGGCTATTGAAGAAGAGATTTGGCAAGCAATTGGTGTTCCGTATCATGTTATCAATATTGCAGCAGGCGACCTCGGTGCACCGGCAGCGAAGAAGTATGATATTGAATACTGGTCACCAGTCGATGGCACGTACCGTGAGCTTACTAGCTGCTCAAACTGTACTGACTTCCAGGCGCGCAACCTCAATATCCGCGTACGCCGCAAGGATGGTTCGGTCGAGACGGTACATACGCTCAATGGTACAGCGGTTAGCCTCGCTCGCTCGCTTATTACAGTTATTGAAAACTTCCAGAATGAAGACGGGACGCTTACCGTGCCGGAAGTCTTGCGGCCATATCTTAGCGGCCGAGAAATTTTATAAATTCGCTTTTCGTCCTTTTGGACTCATCAGCGTAAGTACACACTTACGGAAGCGAACATGACAGGCAGACAGAGGTTCGCTCCTTGGAGCTAGTTGTTAGCGAGGCCAACCTCGTTCGGACCGACACTGAACGGAGAGGTTTCGAGCACAACTCGACCGATCTGCCGAGGCGTGATCTCGCCGATGAAGCTGGTGTCCGACTTCATCACGCCCCCCTCGCGAGTCATCTCGTGCTGGCACAGCGCCACGATCCACCGCAGCATGGTGCCGGCGATGGCCTCATCGAAGACCTCCTGGACGCCGCTGAAGGCGACGATCAGGCCGTTCTCGATGACGGAGCCACCCCACTTGGTCATGCCAGGGTGGTAGAGATGCGGAGCATCCTGCTGAACTTTCCGGCTCGGCAAACCAGTCTCCCAGCTCACCTTCGCCTTCTCGACGGCGATGCGCTCGTACTTCTCCTTGTCGGGGTGGTTGGGCGCGGCGTCCGCGCTGAAGATCACCTCGAATCCGCCAGAAAGGGTGCGCGGGAAGCACACCACGATGGTGCCGGCGAACTTGTTCGTGACGCCGTCCTCGTGTGCGGCATCGGCAGTGACGGAGACGATGTCCCACGCCTTCTTGCAGATGTCCGTGGTCAATCCCTTGTACATGTCATTTTTCTCCTCCTCATCCGGAACTTGTCTGTTGACCGCACCGGATGGCGGAGACACAAGATGAGGTTCCGCAGCTCTGGTAGAGCGGCAAAATCTCACCTTGTGTTAAATCTGTCTGCTTGTCAAAGTACTTTGGAAGTTTCCACCTCAACAAAGTGTACTATATTATAGCAAATTTATGGTAAAAAGTCAACAGTTTGCTGGGGAGAGTGTGCTATAATAAAAGTACCAACATCCTAACTAAAAGGAGGGTACCTATGATCGAATCAATCGTAATTTCCGGGGTCAAATACACGCCGGATGAGCAAACGAAAAAGTATGTTCGCCGCAAGGTAGCACGGCTCGATCGGTTCCTCCCGCGACACGCCCGCAAGAGCGTTTCGGCAGAGGTGAAACTTAAAGAAGTCAATCGCGATCACGGCAACAAATACGAAGCTGAGATCATTTTGAATGTGCCCGACAAAACATTGACGGCCAAAGATTCGACTGTGAATATATTGGCAGCGGTAGATATCGTTGAAATGAAGTTGGTCAACCAATTGCGCAAGTACAAAGACCTCCATATTTCGCATGTCGGCAAAACTCGTGGCGTGTTGAGCCGCTTCAAACGCAGCTATGCTCGCGAAAGTTAGCTCCGAGGCTCCCGAGCCAGGTCTTGCCAGTCCATATTTGCAAACAAATGTCATCTTTTCCTTTTCTCTCGCATAAAAACAGGGTATAATTAGGGGAGTTTTTCAGAATAGTCTAGATCATGGAGGATTTGGCGTGGCGGTAAGCAAACAAAACGTGCTAACAAAGGTGTTCGGTGATCCGCAAAAGCGGATTCTTGGTAAATTGTATAAAAAAGTTGAACGTGTCAATGCACTTTCGGATGAATATCATTCGATGAGCGATACGCAGCTAAAAAAGCAAACTGCGGCTTTCAAGAAAGAGTTGGAAGAAAAAAAGTCACTCGATGATATCTTGCCGCGTGCATTTGCGGTCGCGCGCGAAGCGGCGGATCGTGTACTTAAGATGCGGCCATTTGATGTGCAGCTGATCGGTGGTATGGCTCTCCACGAAGGAAACGTGGCCGAGATGAAGACCGGTGAAGGTAAGACGCTTGTCGCAACGTTGCCAGCATATCTCAATGCGCTTTCGGGCAAGGGCGTGCATATCGTCACGGTCAATGACTACCTGGCGCAACGTGACGCTGGCTGGAATGGTGAACTCTTTGACTTTCTCGGGCTTTCAACTGGTGTTATTATCAATGAAGCAAGCTTTGTTTACGACAAGGACTACGACAACCAGGATCATGATGATCCGCGTATGCGTAAGCTGCGCCCGGTGACGCGCAAGGAGGCTTACGCGGCTGATATCACCTACGGTACGAACAATGAATTCGGGTTTGACTATTTGCGCGACAACATGGTTGATGATGTCGAGTTGCTGCGCCAGCGCGAATTGAATTTTGCCATCGTCGACGAGGTTGACTCGATTTTGATCGACGAAGCGCGCACGCCATTGATCATTTCAGCACCTGCGGCCGAGAACCCAGAGAGTTATCTGCAATTTGCAAAGGTTGCCGCAAAGCTGGTGCCAGAGGATTACGTGCTCGACGAAAAGCGTCGTAGCGTAGCACTGTCTGATGAAGGTGTCGAAAAAGTCCAAAAAATGCTTGGCGTGAAAAATCTTTACAATCCAGAAAATGTCCGCACGGTGTATCACATGGATCAGGCGTTGCGCGCTCAGACACTTTTCAAGCGAGACAAGGACTATGTCGTGACTAATGACGGCGAAGTTGTGATCGTTGACGAGCACACCGGCCGTCTTATGCAGGGTCGTCGCTACAATGAGGGTCTTCATCAGGCTATTGAAGCCAAAGAAGGCGTCCCGGTCTTGCAGGAGTCAATGACTTTGGCGACGATTTCATTCCAGAACTATTTCCGTTTGTATAATAAGCTGTCGGGCATGACTGGTACGGCATTCACCGAGGCGGAGGAATTCCAGCAGATTTATAGCCTTGACGTTATTCAGATTCCGCCAAACAGGCCTGTAGTGCGTAATGACAAGGAAGACCTAATCTTCAAGACTGAAAAAGGCAAGCTCAAAGCAGTTGCTGAAGTCATCAAAGAACATCACAAGGCTGGTCGTCCAGTGCTGGTCGGTTCGGCATCGATCGCCAAGAATGAGTTGATCGCCAAGTGGCTTGATAAAGAAAAAATTCCGTATGAAATCTTGAACGCAAAGAATAATGAACGCGAAGCAGCCATTGTCGAAAAGGCTGGCGAAAAGGGCGCTATCACACTGGCGACAAATATCGCTGGTCGTGGTACTGACATCAAGCTTGGTAAGGGCGTGAAAGAGCTAGGCGGTTTGGTCGTGATCGGCTCTGAGCGCCACGAATCGCGCCGTATCGACAATCAGCTACGTGGTCGTGGTGGGCGTCAGGGTGATCCTGGCGAGACGCAGTTCTTTGTCTCGACCGAGGATGATCTGATGCGTATCTTCCAGGGCGAGCGCATTGCCGGACTAATGGATCGTCTAGGTGTGGATGAAGATACGCCAATCCAGAACAAAGCCGTTTCAAAGACGCTTGAGGCAGCGCAAAAACGAGTTGAAGGTTACAATTTCGACACGCGTAAAAATGTTGTTCAGTATGACAATGTCATCAACCGTCACCGAAAAGTTGTCTATACGATGCGCCGCAAAATCCTTGAGGGTAAGAACATTCGCGATGAAATCGAGCGATTGATCGATGAGAAGATCCGTGATCTGACACCGCTGCCATCAAAAAATAATCCAAAATTTGCCGAGGAATTTGAGTCAGTCTTCCCACTGGGCGAGAAGAAGATCAAAGAAATCGGTGAAGAAAAACGCGACAAGACTCGCTATGAGATGGCCAAAAAAGAAGTTGAAAAACTTTACAAAAAGCAGGAAAAAGCTCTTGATGAAGAGGTCTTGCGTAAAGTCGAGCGTGATGTCTACATCCAGGTGCTCGATACACTATGGATGCAGCATCTTGAGAATATGCAGCATCTTCGCGATGGTATTCACTGGCGCTCTGTCGGTCAGCGCGATCCTCTGGTTGAGTACCGTTCGGAGTCGCAAAAGTTGTTTGATAGTTTGCAGCAAAGCCTGCGTGAGGAAGTGCTACGTGTGATCATGCATGTCAAGAAAAGTGATGTACTGGCGATTAATGATGAAGAGCATGAGACTGAGTTGACGCGTCTGGCCGAAAACGCCGTCGAAGCCGGTGTCAATGACCTTGGCAAGGGTGAAGCAAATCGCGACGATGATTTCAAAGTGACACGTGTAAAAAGCTCGTCAGAGAACAATCGTGCAAAAAACCAAGCACGCAAAAAGAAAAAAGCGGCTCGTCAAAATAAAAAGAAGTCTCGCCGCTAGATTTCACTCGCAATATGAAAGAACAATGGTAATTTAGGTGAAGCATACAGTTGCTGAAGTAAGACTCAAAAACGGCTCGCGCGGTCTTCTTATTGATGTACCGGGCGCGACGGTGATGAGTTTTCAGTTTCAATTCCGTGCTGGCAATCGCTATGTGAAGCATAGGGACATTTACGAGACAGCGCACATCATGGAGCACATGGCGTTTGGTGCCAATGCAAAATTTAAGACAGAGCATGAGTACGAGGCGGAGTTTACGAAAAATGGTGCGTATCATAATGCGTACACCTCTGATCTTTCGATGGTATACGTGGCAGATTGTGCGGATTTTGAGTGGGACCGGATACTGGAATTGCAGCGCGTAGCGATTACACAGCCGCGTTTCAACAAAGAAGAGCTTGAGGCTGAGAAGGGGAATGTCCGCAGTGAGCTGACGGGCTATCTCAACAATCATAATCGTGTGCTTTGGCCAAAAATCCAGCAGATGCTGGGCGAAGATATCTTTACATTTTGGCAACGGCTTCAGACGATCAATACTGTCACGTTGGCCGATATCAAAGAGCATTATCGTCGGACGCATACAGCAGAAAACATGCGGTTTGTGATTGCCGGCAAGTTGTACGGCCGCAAGAGTGAGATTATCCGTCAGCTTGAGTCATGGGAGTTGGCGCATGGCGAGCGTTTTGAAGTACCACGTGATGAGTTGTCGAGTGGCAACCCGACGCTGATTCGTCGCAAAGAAGCCTCCAACCTCACATTTGGTATCAGTCTGATGGTACCGCGCGAATTAACGGACGAAGAAGTTGATGCAATGAATGCCCTCGATCATATCCTGACTGGTACGATGCATAGTCGCATTTATGGTTCAGCGCGCGCAAAAGGTCTCGCGTACGGAGTCTTTTCCGATACGAGCTCAGGATTTCATGACAGCAGTTGGGACTTTGGCGGTGAAGTCAATCATGATACGGCTGGAGCGCTATTTGATATTATTGTCCGTGAGCTCAGGTGCGTTCTCGATGGCAAGATCAGCGAAGAAGAATTGGCAGCAGCCAAGAGCTATGCACTCGGTCGCCACCAGATGGGCGCGCAAACGCCTGGGCAGATCAGTAATTTCTATACAAATCGTTATTTTGCCGATGGCGTGGTGAAAGATTATGACAAAGTGCCCGATGCGATCAACAAAATTACTCGTGAGCTTATGATGACGACTGCCGAAAGTTTTGTTGCGCATAATACATGGGCTCTGGCTGGAGTCTCGAGTGAGGAAAAAAATGAAATTGTAGCCCTTGCCGACAAATTTAGGAGTTTGTTTCCGGTAAGCGTACAATTGTAGTATGAAGATTGCGATTGCTGGTTATGGGATGGAAGGCCGGGCGAACTTTGACTATTGGAATAACCCGGAAAATGAGCTGACAGTTGTTGATGAACGTGAGACGATCGAAGATTTGCCGGAAAACGTATCGACGATTCTTGGACCGGGCGCTTTTGAAAAACTGGACGACTTTGACCTTGTGATGCGAAGTGCGGGTGTTCCGCCGCGTAAGATCAAAACCAACGGTAAGGCGTGGAGCGCGACAAATGAATTTTTCGCCAAGTGCTCTGCGCCGATCATTGGTGTGACGGGTACGAAGGGCAAAGGCACGACGTGTTCGCTCATTACATCGATACTGCGCGCGGCAGGTAAAACGGTTCATCTAGTTGGCAATATCGGTACGCCGGCACTTGCGGAATTGCCAAAGATTCAGCCGAGCGACGTCGTGGTGTTTGAGATGAGTAGCTTCCAGCTTTGGGATTTGGAGAAATCGCCGCATATTGCCGTGGTACTGCTCATTGAGCCTGACCATATGAATGTCCATGAGAGCATGGATGATTATGTTGCAGCAAAAGCACAAATAGTAGCACATCAAACAACTGACGATGTAGTGATTTACAACCAAAACAATGTCTTTGCATGCCAGATTGCCAAGCGGTCACCAGCTCGTAAAATAGCGTATCCGTTTCTTATTACTGAATTTGTTGACAGTCTGCAGCTTCCCGGTAAGCACAATGAGGAGAATGCCTCAGCAGCAATCGCAGCGGTGCGCGAGTTTGGCGTGGATGTAGCTGCCATCCGTAAAGGCTTGGCGGCGTTTCGCGGTCTACCACACCGGCTTGAGTTGGTGCGCGAGCTGGACGGCGTGGCGTACTACAATGATAGCTTCTCATCGGCTCCATCGGCTACGATTGCAGCAATAAAATCGTTTAAAAATCCAGAAATTGTAATCATCGGTGGTACAGATAAAGGAGCAGACTTTTCAGAGCTGAAAGCCGCACTGGCAGCAGAAAATGTCAAAAAGATTCTTCTCATCGGTGAGATACGACATAAGCTTGCCGAGCTATTCATAGGACTCAATACCGTTATGTCCTCAGCGGCAACCATGTCAGAAGTTGTAGCCGAAGCGCGCGGCTATGTCGAACCGGGCGATATCGTTATCCTAAGCCCAGCGTGTGCGAGCTTTGATATGTTCAAGAATTTTTACGATCGCGGCGACCAATTTCGGAGTGTTATACAAAGTCTATGACATTTGTCTTTGATCGGTATGATTTTGATGAACATACTCGAACGGCGAGCTTTTTCTATAGCTCGGGTAGCTACACGTTTTGCGAACGGATAACTTTCACGGGCGATAGTAAATTTGACAAGGCGGTGTTTGAACGAGCGCTTTTCCTGGCATTTATCCTCATTGGTACGTCGTATTACAAGGCATTTCCAACACCCAATGTCCAGTTTGCTACTGATGGTATTGACGAGTGGCAAGCCAATTTTTTGAACAAAGTCTATCAGGAAGGTTTGAGTCAATTTGCCTTTGAAAATAATCTTACGCGGGCTGATCTGGCTAACTTTTGGGCTACAGGCGAAACGAAAGTGGCAGTGCCGTATGGTGGCAATGGTATGATCTCGCTGCAGAGCGGTGGTAAAGACTCATTACTCGTCGCGACATTGCTGGCCGAGAAAAATATCGATTTCTCATCGCTTTATATTTCGAGCAGCCAGCACTATCCGCGAGTGATTGACGCTATTGGCAAACCTGTTCGGTTGGTCCGGCGGCACATTGATAGGGAAGCATTGAAGCAGGCGGCTGAAGCTGGCGGCAAAAACGGCCACGTACCAGTGACGTATATTGTGCTGGCGATTTCGCTATTGCAGGCTGTACTTGATGGCAAGAATACCGTGCTCGCCGCCATCGGACATGAGGGTGAAGAGCCGCACACCTGGATTGGAGATTTGCCGGTTAACCATCAATGGTCGAAGACATGGCAAGCCGAGCAATTATTTGCCGAGTATGTACGTCGCTACATCTCGCCTGACATTCGTGTGGGATCGCCACTGAGGCAGTATAGTGAGCTAAAAGTTACCGAACTATTTGTAGATAAAGCGTGGGTGAAATACGGCCACAGCTTCAGCTCGTGCAACGCGGCAAACTACGAGCAGGGGGCCGATAATACAATGCTGAAATGGTGCGGTGAATGCCCAAAATGCGCCAATTCGTATCTGCTATTTGCACCATTCATTACGCCAGACGAGCTACAATCACTCTTTGGTAGCCAGGATTTATTTGCCAAATCGAGTCTCGTCGATACATTTAAGGGCTTATTAGGAATTGATGAGTTGATGAAGCCATTTGAATGCGTAGGTGAGACAGATGAATTACGACTAGCGTACCGTAAGGCACTGGAAAATGGGTATCAATCGTTGCCGTTTGATGTGCCATCTACAGAGTTTAGCAGTAACTATCTTTACGAAGCGCAAGAGTGGGCGAGAGCATTTGGGGCCTAAGCTCGAGGATGTGAGACGTTAGGTACACTTCATTAACCAGGTGTTATGCGTGTAGGGAGTGTCTCAACCGCAAGGGACATAAAACGAAAACAGCTCACCGAAAGAGCTCAAGCTGAGCGAGTTGTATTGAACTCGTTCGGCGAACTATTTTCGATGAGCGTTGACCTCCTTTAATCTCCATCGCCACAGATGGCGCTGAGCATTGCTGCTGTGACGGTTTTTCCTGAGTTTGGCAGGATGAGCTTTGCTTCCTTGCCGGAGCCTTCCAGCTTCAGCTCAACCCGACAGGGTTTGGTAGCGACTGGTCGTTGTTCCCAGGTCTTCACGGTGATGGTGATGTCCTGGCGTGCCGCCGCAGCGTAGGCGTTGTTGACCGCATTTGTGGCAATATGGATGACTATACTGAGGTTTATTGCCATGCCTATTGTGAGGGTTATGCCGATTAAGGATCGCGACCATCCTTGTGTCGCCATGTGGCCGGCGGTACCGGCGATAATGATAAGACATATCAATGCGATGATAAAACCTATTCCCATGAGAGTGAATCTTTCTATGGAGGAGGTGCACTTTTTGTGACCTCAAACGAGTTTTTCAAAAAGCTATTAACTTTTATATCAATTATTGATGATTTTGTCAAGCTCACTCCCGTGATACAATAAGGGATAATGCAACCTCTGAAAAAACGAGTCACTGATCTGAAGAATGATATTGTCGCTGCGCTGGAACGTTTGCAGATTGATGTGAAGCAGGAACAATTGGCGGCATTTGATAGAGAGCTGGCTGAGCCAGAAATTTGGAACAATCCGACACATGCGCAAGAAGTGAGCAAAAAGGCAGCGGATTTACGCTCGCTTATTGAGCCATGGCAGACGCTCGAGGGGCAGGTGAATGATATCGAAGAGCTGATGGCACTGGATGACGACAGTCTACGGGCCGAATTTGAGATACAAGTCACAGCGCTAGAAAAAGAATTTGCCAAGCGTAAAAAAGACCTACTTTTTACCGGTGAATATGACGATCATGACGCGATTTTGCGTATCACAGCTGGTGTAGGTGGTACCGATGCGCAGGACTGGGCGGAGATGCTTGAGCGTATGTATCTGCGCTGGGCGGAAAAAGCCGGCATGACGACGAAAAGTGTCGAACGCAGCTCAGGAGAAGAGGCGGGTATCAAAACGAGCGTCATCGAGATATCAGGACCGTACGCGTATGGCAAGCTAAAAAGTGAGCACGGTGTACATCGCCTGGTGCGCCTCAGCCCGTTTAACAGCGATAACTTGCGCCAGACCAGCTTTGCGCTGGTGGAAGTCTTGCCGCAGATTGATGCGCCGGATGAAGTAGAACTTGACGAAAAAGATCTGAAGATCGATGTCTACCGCGCTGGCGGGCACGGCGGGCAGAGCGTAAATACGACAGATTCTGCCGTTCGCATCACCCATCTGCCCACAAATACGGTCGTGGCGATCCAAAATGAACGTAGCCAACTGCAAAATAAAGAGACGGCCATGAAAATTTTGCGTAGTAAATTGGCTCAACTAAAGCTGGAGCAGCATGCCGAAAAACTTTCTGATCTCCAAGCGGGCGAAAGTGCCAATTGGGGCAGTCAAATCCGCAACTACGTACTGCATCCGTATACGCTCGTCAAAGATACACGGACGAAATTTGAGGATAAAGATGCCAAAAGTGTGCTTGATGGCAAGCTGGAATCATTCATAAATGCATACCTCGAACAAGCGGGCACGGTCTAATGTGCATATGGTATACTATGTGTAGTAATGATTCTGTTAGATAGGGTAACAAAAACATACGGCAAAACGACCAAGTCGGCGTTGAACCGTATCAGTCTGCATGTGCAGCCAAAGGAATTTGTCATCATTGTCGGGACATCTGGTGCGGGCAAGTCGACATTGCTCAAATTGCTCACTCGCGAAGAAAAGCCGACTACAGGCAAAATTGTCGTAGGTGGAATTGACTATGACACATTGAAGGACAAGCACATTCCATTATTGCGCCGCCGTATTGGTGTTGTTTTCCAGGATTTCAAACTACTACCACAGCGGACTGTATTTGAAAATATCGCCTTTGCGCTGGAGATTGCTGGTATGACCAATCGTGAGATAAAGTCGACAGTTCCGCGGATTATCGAACTTGTTGGACTGAGCGGTAAAGAAAAGAGTTTCCCTCACCAACTGTCTGGCGGCGAACGCCAACGCGTGGCAATCGCGCGCGCAATGGTACGTCAGCCAAAGATATTGATCGCTGATGAGCCGACAGGAAATCTTGACCCAAAGCACTCCTGGGAGATTGTGAAGCTACTGGAAAAGATCAATCGTTATGGGACGACAGTTCTTCTGACTACGCACAATGTTGAGATCGTCAATCGTCTAAAGCGTCGCGTGGTCACGATTGACCATGGAAAGATTACTTCCGATCAAGCGCAAGGTAGTTATCGTCAGGGAGGGGCAGCCTAATGGCCAAGCGCAAAACCGATGCCCATACTTTTGCTGTACAGCGCCGTCGCCGTCGCCAGTGGATTACATTTGTACGCATGGTGCGTTATGGTATCAATAACTTCAGTCGTAATGCCTGGCTAACTATTGCAGCAACAGCAGTCATGACGATCACGCTACTGATTATTTTTATGACTTTTGCAGCGCGCAGTACTTTGCAGACAACAGTTGATGATATTCGTAGCAAGGTTGACATGTCGGTATATGTGCAAAGAGATACACCTCGGTCGGAAGTTAATGCTATCATGGCGGATATGCGCAAGCTCAAAACAGTAAAAGATGTGAGCTATACATCGCCTGAGGAGGCTCGTGAGCAATTTGCCAAGCAAAACAGTAGCGATGCGCAAACTCTGCGAGCACTCAATGAAGCAACCAATGAGTTTCCGGGGACGATACACGTCAATCTAGTTGATATCAATGACACTTCCGAGCTCGATGGTTTTATCAAGTCGAATGAAACGGTGAAAGCGCATATTGACCCTGATCGCAAACCATCATTTGCTGGACCGCGTCGAGCTGCAATTCAGAATATCGGACGGTGGGTTACTTTTGCCGACCGAGTCGGACTCGTTGCAGGGATTACCTTTGTGGCTATTTCCAGTCTGATCGTTTTCAATACGATTCGCATGGCGATCTTTAACCGCAAAGAGGAGATACAGATGATGAAGCTGATTGGCGCTGATCGCGGATTTATCCGGGGGCCGTTTATTGTCGAGGCGATGGTGTATGGATTTATTGCTGCCATTATTGCCACAGGTCTTGGGATGGCAGCACTTTATGCATCGCGGGAGAAACTGCTCAGCTATGAGGTTGCCGTGCAGCCGACGATTGATTTCATGACATCATATATCGGATTTGTTGTACTGGCTATGATCGGGGTAGGGGCAGTGATCGGTATCATATCGTCACTTTTGGCTACACGACGCTATTTGAAGATATAAATTGTCCCGACTTGGCTCCTCCTTACTCCTCGTGTCGCCCTAAAGAATCTCAAGGTAAACTTCGGGAATCTTTAGGGCGACAGCAACGATAGTCAAAACTTGACAATACAAAAGCGCTTATGCTAGGATAGAAGCAATGAAATATCGGTCCACCACGCCAGTTTCGAAACAATCTCTTGCGCGTAAGGCATGTATTGTGGCTGCTGCTATTTTGACGATCTCAGCTGTTATCCCTGTTTCGCTGAGCAAGCCGAGCTATGCTGATCGTTTTGACGATCAGATTAGGGCTGTTCAAAATCAGATTGACCAGAACAATAATGCAATTCGCCAGCTTGAAGCAAAAAAGCAGACGTTACAAAACACCCTCAACAAATTAACCGCTCAAAGAGATGTTATTCAAGGCCAGCTTGACGAGAGTCTGCTCAAGGAAGCACAGCTCAAGCAAAAAATTGCCGAAAATCAGAAAAAACTTGACGAAAACAAAGTCTTGCTTGGCAAGACCATTGCTAATATGTATGTCGATGGCAACATATCTCCGCTAGAGCAGCTCGCCAGCAGTGATAATATTGCGTCGTTTGTTGATATGCAAGCAAATCGTACCCAGGTAAAAGAGACAGTAACCGATACGATCAAGAGCATCAATAAGATCAAGGCCGACCTAGAGAAGCAGAAGAAAGAGCTTGAAGACACGATAAAGGACCAAAAGAATCAGCGTGATACATTGATCGCCAAAGAGAATGAGAAGAGCCAACTCATTGCTCAGACAAAGGGGCAAGAGAGCGCGTTTGCAGCCTTGAACCACAAGAATAATAGTCGTATCAAAAAACTTCAGGAAGAACAGGCTGCGGCTAATCAGCAGTTCTTCGGAGTCAAAGGTCTCAAGCCAGGAACCGGCCCGGCCTGTGGCGGTGGATACCCGGCTATTTGGTGCAATGCACCACAAGACAGTCTTGTTGACAGTTGGGGGATGTACAATCGAGAATGTGTGAGCTATGTTGCCTTCAAGGTGGCTCAGAGCGGTCGGCACATGCCCTATTGGGGTGGTCGTGGTAACGCAAATCAATGGCCAGGCAGCGCTATTGCCGATGGTATTCCGGTTTCTAGCACGCCACGAGCTGGTGATGCAGCAATCCTGAATATTGGTTACTACGGACACGCAATGTATGTTGAGTCAGTCAATAGTGATGGGACGATCAATGTGTCCCAGTACAACTACACATATGACGGCACCTATAGTACGATGACGATTAGCGCCAGCGGACTACAGTTCATCCACTTTAAATAGTTCTCTTCTCGGGTTTATCTCAAAAGTATGGAAGCACCTTGCTTTCCTGCTATACTAGTAAAGATTAAGAGGGGGAATATCGAAGGTGTCAAAGAAATCGGCAACTGACCAGTTGACTGTATCAAAGCGGATGTTGTTTTTCTCTGGCTGTTTGCTGCTGATAGTTGGATTTGTGTTTGGGACTCGCTCTGATACGATTGGCGCGACATTGGCGCCGCTAGTTGGCATCAAGACGACTGCCAAAACGATTGATCTCTCCAGTGTCGAGCAGACGTATCAACGACTGGCTGCAAACTTTGACGGCAAGCTGGATACTCAGGCATTGATCGACGGGGCAAATCACGGATTGGTAGCAGCTGCGGGCGATAGATTTACGGTGTACCTGACCGCCAAAGAGGCAAATGAGCTCACAAAAGACCTCAATGGAGATGTAGGCGCTGGGATTGGTGCTGAGATTACTAGTCGAAATGGCCAGCCGGTTATCTCCAGGGTATTACCGGGCAATCCTGCCGAAGCTGCTGGCTTGAAGGCTAATGACGTCATTGTCTCTGTAAATGGTGAATCTGCCGATGGTTGGAGCTCTGAAAAAGCGGCTAGTAAGATTCGCGGAAAAGCCGGAACCACGCTCAGACTCGTCGTGCGACGCGAAGGGCAGGAAAAGAGCTATGATCTCACTCGGGCCGTGATCAACAATCCGAGTGTAACTTCAGAGGTACAAGACAACATAGGTATTTTGACGATTAGTCGGTTTGACGACCAGACTGGCGTGCTGATTCGCAAGGCTGCGCAGCGTCTTACGAGTCAGCGTGTCAGGGCAGTCATACTTGATCTGCGAGGTAATGGCGGTGGATACATCGACTCGGCAGTTGATGTTGCCAGTGTCTGGCTCGACAGTACGCAGCTCGTGGTGAGTCAGCGTGCTCGGGGCAAGACCACAGATAAAGTCTATGCTGATGGTAATCCGCTATTAGGCAAGCTCAAGACGATTGTCTTGGTCGATGGTAACTCCGCCAGCGCCAGCGAGATCGTCGCTGCGGCACTTAGGGACAACAACAAGGCGACACTGCTTGGTGAGACGACATTTGGCAAGGGGAGCGTCCAGCAGATTATCCCACTGTCAGGGGGTGCGGAGCTCAAAGTTACCATTGCGCACTGGTATACGCCGAACGGAAAAAATATCAATGGCAAAGGTATCGTGCCGGACGTCGTGTCCAAAATGACGCCTGCCGACATCAATACAGGTAAGGATACGCAGCTCAATGCCGCACTTGATAAGCTCGGGGCAAAATAGCTTGTGCTTTTCCTGGGAGCTGGGGTAGAATAGAGACATGGGACCAAAACGAATACTCTTAGTGGAAGACGATACGGCTCTTGCAGATGTGTATCAGGCACGTTTAAAGCTCGAAGGGTTTGATGTACGTCAGGTAAACAATGGCGAAGATGCACTGAGCGCTGCGATTGACTTCAAGCCAAATCTTATATTGCTTGATGCAATGATGCCAAAAATTAGCGGGTTTGATGTGCTGGATATCCTGCGCAATACACCTGAGACAACCAATATCAAGGTGATTATGTTGACGGCACTAAGCCAGCCAAAAGACAAAGAGCGAGCTGAAAACCTTGGAGTCGATGACTACCTCGTGAAGTCGCAAGTAGTGATCGGGGATGTAGTCGACCGCGTTAAGCACCATCTCGGAGCAGATCAGCCAGCGCCAGCCGAATAGAAGGTATATTTATCAAAAAATGAGTACCTTACTAGAAGGTACTATTGACTTTTTATACTGTTTATGCTAAGATAAGGCAGTTAAGATAAGGAAATAAATAAAAAGATATGAACGCTAAAAATCTACCTCCCAAAGGACCAAATACTCTCGAACTTATCGAAGCTGAGGATGGTGTACGTACGCTAATTCCTGTGACGCTAGAGACTGGAGAGGGAGTAGGTATGTACGAGTATGCTCGGTATATAGATGATACTGGTGAGCAGCGAGTCATCCTTAGTGGAGTTACGGAAACGGAGCTTCCCGATGGAAGTGTTGGTATACCTGCGCAAGTCGTTACTCCGGATCAGCTAGATGCGTACAAGCAGCGTATTCCAAATTCAAGGGCAAAAGAGATGGCCAGTCGGGCGCTTGAGGTAGTCGGTACCGAAGAACCAAAGGTAGATGCGCGAAAGGGAATACTTGAGGGGATGCCGATTTTGCGGGAGTATGTAGGAGAATTGAATCGTATCGCTGAGGTGAGAAATAGAGAACACGAATCAGGCTCTAGGTATGGCATGGGTCAACACGATAGTTCTGAGGCCATGATCCACAAGCTTATTGCTTCTGTCAGGCAGATATACAAATACAAGCCCGGAGAAGACCTCGAGGGCGCTATACGTAGATATCTAGATGCTCTTACATAGAGATTACGAATAAAGAACGCCCAGATGGGCGTTCTTTATTCGACGACGACTTGCGTGCGTGGGGCGGTTTTGCCAGTAAAGCGGCGCGTTTTGACCTTTTTGAAGGCAACAATGCCGTCTTTGGCAGCGTGAATTGTGAAGTTGCGGCTCATGAATGTACCAGGGCCAGCTACCTTTGTGCTGCCAGTCTGGCGAACGAGTACTTCACCTGTAGAGACTTTTTGGCCACCAAAACGCTTTACGCCCAGGCGAGCGCCAGCGTTGTTGTGGATGTTCTTTGATGAACCACCTGCTTTGACATGTGACATGGGGTAAACTCCTTAAAATTAATAAAATCAATCTGTACAATTGTACTAAATTACAAGGCAAGCGTCAAGGGGCAGGTGCTACTTTTTAGTCATTACGAGGAGTTGACGAGCTACGACCTGGTCTTCACGGTAGTAGATAAGATCGGTATCTGAGACGTGCTTCAGGGAGGTACGCTCATAGCCGAGAGCGTCTAGTTGATTAATGAGCGGGAGGTGGGTGATATGACCGCTTGCGTCGCGCCAAGCTGGGACGGCGAGGCAAAGTGGTGTACCGGCTGTAACCTGTGGTGCAAGGTTTTCCAGAAAGCTTTTGATGATATGATTGCAGTTACCACGGACTTCTTTGAGTTTTTCGGGGCGAGGTGGGGCAGAGAACGGTTGGCCAAGGTATGTTTCGGCAACAACAGCGTTGATTGGATGTTGCCAGGTGGTTTGGGTTGCATCTCCCTGGTAGAGGCGGAAGTTGGTGTCGAGGTGATACTTTGCTTTGACCCAGGAAAGGTTGTGCTCGGAGTAGTCAATCATTTTTTCTGACAAATCGGAGCCGTACGTATCAAAGCCAAGCAGCATTGCTTCCTGGAGGAGTACACCTGTGCCACAGAAAGGATCAAGGATGGTCTTGCGCGTGGTCGCTGGGATCAATCCAGGCGTGTTGATACCGGATAGGTTGATCATCATCATGGCGAGTTTTGGTGGGAGCATCCCGACGAATGCATCTCGTTTTGGCCGGTCCTGGTCGCGGGCGGCAAGAGCGGTGATGTTTTGAGCACCGATACTTTCAGCGACAATGACGCTGTCTTTGTTTCGTACAACGATTAGCTCTACTTTGCGGCTCGAGAGGCCAAGTTTGTTGTGGTGACTAGTAGCGGAGTTGAGGGCGGTGGTACTACTCGGGATAGCCCGTAGGCTGACGGAATGTTTTTTGAGGGACTGCTTGAGGATAAGGGTCGTCTTTTGGATGTCACGTGGCGGTACGTTCCAATCGTAGACACTGATACCAAGAGTAATTTTTTGACTTGAGGATTTCCAGAGGTCATTGTAGTGATGAACAATTTTTTTGCTCAGGTCGTTCCAAGATTTTTCCGCAGCAGTGAAGACAATCTCACCGAGTTTGATACTGCCACCAAGCCGCTGGACGTCGGACTGATTGGGTGAATCAAATACTGCTGACGAAAGAGAAGATCGGGCAACGTTTCTATCACCAAACAGAGCTTCAAGCTCGGCAATTCCGAGTTCAGGCTGTCGACCAAGGATGGAGACATATTTCATGAGGATAGTATAACACTGGATGGCATACTCGTCCTATCCTGTATAATAGGGAGTATGTCCTTTCGTAGCTGGGTGAGTGTAGTGACTGTAGTACTGCTTGTTGTAGTACTGTTTTTTGCAAGGCATGAGATTGTTAAAGCGTGGGAGCTGCTTGAGCGAGTTAATCCATGGATATTTCTATTAGTCATTCCGGCACAGGTGCTGGCGTACCTAGCTGGCGGAGAGATGATTTTTTCTTATCTCAGGAAGAAGGGTGAAACGAAACATATTGCGCCGCTCACGCAGGCGCGCATGGCGCTTGAGATGAATTTCGTCAATCACATTTTGCCGAGTGCGGGTGTGAGTGGTATTTCGTACATGACCTGGCGATTGAGCAAATTTCATATCTCGCCGGCGCGGGCGACATTGGCTCAGCTCGTGCGATTTGCGACCAGCTATTTCGCGTTTATTACGCTATTGATCATCTCGTTGATGGTCATCACGGTTGATGGCGACATCAACCGCTGGGTAGTGCTATTCAGCTTGCTGATCATTGGGGGAATGCTGGGCGTAACATTTGGCGGTATTTACTTTGTCAGTAGCAAGAAGCGCACCGAGTGGTTTTCAAGGTGGTTGGTGCGGACGGTCAACCGTGTAGTGCGAGTAGTGACGTTTGGTCGAAAGAAGGGCGCTGCGAAGGTCCAGACCGTCGAAGGATTTTTGTTCGAGATGCATACAGAATATCTTGTGTTGCGCCGCGAGCGGAGTCTATTGATCCGGCCGTATCTTTGGGGGATCCTTTTTACAATCTTTGAGGTATCAATATATATGGTTACATTTTGGGCACTTGGATTTTCGGTGAACCCGGCACCAGTATTGATTGCTTATGGATTGGCTAGTATGTCGGCTGTTGTGGTGGTGACACCTGGTGGCGCTGGGGCATTTGAAGCGATCATGGTATCGTTTCTTGCTACAGCAGGCATCCAGCCAGATGCCGCGATTGCTGCTACCTTACTTGCACGTGTTGCAACGTTGCTTGGTACGATTGGGCTGGGGTATGTCTTTTATCAACAGGCTTTGGTGAAGTATGGAAAACGTCCCGCTGCTTAGTGTCTCTGATTTCATCGCGCTGACCAATCAGACGCTAGAATATGCCTATCCGATCGTTGAGATCGAAGGCGAGGTGGCTGAATTTAAAGTAAATCAAGGCAAATATGTCTTTTTCAGTCTCAAAGACCAGGAGGGATCGGTTGGTTGCTTTATGATGATATTTCAGCTCCGTCTCCCTATAGAGGACGGGATGAAAGTAATCGTCAAAGCGCGGCCAAAACTGACGAAGTGGGGGAAGTTTAGCCTCACAATTGATCAGATCCGGCCGTCGGGCGAGGGAAGCCTCAAAAAGAGCTTTGAGTTGCTAAAGGCGAAGCTTGCGGCAGAAGGACTCTTCTACGTAGAGAGAAAGAGACCGTTGCCATCAATGCCTGAGAGAATTGCTGTCATCAGCAGCGAATCGGCAGCGGGTTATGCAGATTTTATCAAGATATTGAATGATCGGTGGCGTGGCGTGGCCGTTGAGCTGGCGCATGTGCAAGTTCAGGGCGAGGGGGCGAGTGATCAGATTATTCGTGCGCTTGATTATTTCAATGAGCAGGCAGAGTTGGCCGATGTTATTGTGCTGATACGTGGGGGCGGGTCGGCTGATGATCTGGCGGTCTTCAATGATGAGCTACTTGTTCGTACTGTTGCTGCCAGTCGCATACCTGTTTTGACAGGTATCGGGCACGAGATCGACGAGAGTCTGGTAGATCTCGCGGCCGATATGGCAGCTGCGACACCGAGCAATGCAGCGCAGCTGGTCGTCCCAGATAGACGTGAGGTCATCATGCGCTCAAGGCGGACTGTTTTGCAGATTATCGGACAGACCGAACGCGCTATTGATGAGACAAGCCGAAAACTTCACGAAGACGTTAAGTCTGTCATGGGGTATATCGAGACTCATCAAGTGCAATTGGCCCGCGAACTGGCTTGGCGTAAAGAAATGCTGGCAGCATATGATCCTAGGCGGGTGCTTGAACGAGGGTATGCGTTGATCCGAGGGACTACTAAAGTAGGTGAAGTGATCGAGATTGAAACACGAAAACAAGTAATAACAGCGGAGGTACAACATGTCAGCGACAAATAAAACGGAGAAGAAGACGGTTCAGGAAAAGATAGCCGAGCTTGACGCACTAATGGCGTGGTTTGATAGCGATGAGTTTGAGCTGGAAGCGGCGATTGAGAGGTTTAGCGAGGCTGAAAAGCTAGCAAAGGATATTGAGCACGATCTTGAATCGCTTAAAAACATAATTACGAAGATCAAACACGACTTTTCGAAGTGATGACAGCAATTTTACTGGGTTTTGTGATCGGTGTACTACTGATTTTTGGGTTTGTCGTTTTCTTTGGTGCGCCATATGTGCCGGCCAAGATGTCGGCCGTCCGCCGAGCATTCGATGAGTTGTACTCGGTTGGGCCAGGTGACGTGCTGCTCGATCTGGGTTCGGGTGATGGACGCATAGTACGCGAGGCGGCTAGACGTGGTGCGCGGGCGGAAGGGTTCGAAATTAATCCAGTACTTGTGTTGATCGCATCTATCTTGAGCCCTCGCAAGCCAAATGCCGTAACAAGATTAGCAAATATTTGGACAAGTAAATTTCCTGATCAGACTACTGTAATATATGTCTTTGTGGAGTCTAGGGATGCAAAACGCCTAGTACGTAAAATCCAAAATGAAGCGACGCGGCTTGACCGGTCTCTGTATGTCTTGAGTTTTGCGTTTGAGCTTGATGCGCCGCTGCTACGCCGCAATAACCTTCATTTTCTTTATGAAATTCACCCTTTGCACTCTGAAAAGCATAAGGTATAATCGAGAGTAATGACAACACGAAATAGAGAGTGCGGATCTATAACTGGCGGGACTATTGCTATAGCATTGATGGGGGTTGGGCTCGTATTGCTCGGTGCGCTTTCGGTGTGGCTCTATATGAACTACCATGAGCAAAAGACGAACGTTGATGGTAGGGTGAGTGCTGCGGTTGCAACTGCCAAGCGGGATCAGGCAAGTGCTGACGATGATAAGTTCACCAAGCGCGAAAAAGAGCCGAACCGTCAGTTTGTTGGCCCGGATGATCTCGGACGTTTGACATTCTATTATCCAAAGACGTGGAGTGTATATGTAGCCGAGGATGGATCTCAAGGTAAAAACTACGCTGCCTACCTAAATCCGGTGACTGTTCCACCAGTAGGAGGCGATTCTCAGCGATTCGCTTTGCGTGTTCAAGTACAAACGCAGGATTATAATTCAGCTGTCAACCAGTACGATTCACTGGTCCAAGAAGGAAAGCTAAAGAGTAGTACTACCAGTGCCAATGGACAGACTGGTACTCGTCTTGACGGTAGCTTCTCTGAGAATATTCGCGGTGCGGTCGTCATCTACAAATTGCGTGACAAAACGATCTCGGTATTCACCGATGCCAACACTTTCTTGCCAGACTTTAATACGATAGTCAAAACGATCAAGTTTAACAGTTAGTCGGCTGCATGCTAGACTAGTAGTATGGCACGTGAGGGTGACAAGCCGGGGGTGGATGCTAAAGGCTTTTCTTTGCTTGAAAATGGTGAATTGTCATTGCAAAGAGCAATGATCGCTCATGAACTCAAGGAGCCACTCGCGACGATTCGTCAGCTCGCTCTCGAGCTTAGTGCGACTAATCCTGAAACTATGCTCATCGCAGAACAGATACGAGTGATTAGTGAACGCTCGTTGCGGCTCAGCTCAAATCTAGCTAAGTCCCAGCGTCTGCAGGCAATGTTATTTGCGACCGAGCCAATCAGTGTGTTTCAACTTTGTAGTGATGTTGCCGAGGAGATCGCACCACTGTATAGAGCGCGAGGAAGAAAGTTCCATATGGCTTCAAAACGATCATGGCCACTGGCTATCGCAAATTATGATTTGTTGCGGCGTATCGTGCTGAATTTTGCCGACAACGCGCTTGAATATAGCGATGAATCGGGCGTTGTGGAGCTGTTTAGCCAATTGAAACGCACAAAAGGCGTGGTGCGTGTTGGCGTGCGGGATTATGGTCCAGCACTTCCAACAAAGGTTTGGCGGTCGTTGCGAGACGATACGTTTGAGCCGGGCATGACACATACAAGGCCAAATAGTAGCGGACTCGGGCTATTGATCGCCAGCCGATTTGCCGAAGTGAGTAATGCTCAGATTGGTGCATTGCGGCACCGGGACGGGGCAAGCTTTTATGTAGATGTACCAATTTCACGCCAGCTTTCGCTCTTATGAAAACAGTGGATGTCTTGATCGTTGAGGATAATGAATGGCTAGCTCGTCAATATTCCCGAGTACTCAAGAATGCTGGTTTTTCATCGAGTCACGTCATGCATACTATATCGGCAATTGATCATATTGATGAGATTCGTCCTAAAATGATTTTGCTTGATATGCTGCTGACGGTAGCGACAGGGATGACATTGCTGCATGAATTGCAGTCGCACGATGACCTAGCTCAGATACCGGTAGTTGTAGTGACGACTTTGGCTGAACAGTTTGACTATGAGGCGTTGCGTCCGTACGGAGTTGTGGAACTTCTAGATAAGACAACGATGCATCCCGAAGATATAGTCGCGGCAGTAAGGAGACTACTGACGTGAGTACAGTGCGTACAAAGGCGATTATTTTGAGACGGACAAACTACGGAGAGGCCGATAGGATATTGCAGTTGATCACACCAACCGACGGCAAGATAAGCGTGATAGCACGCGGTGTGCGGCGCGAGAAGAGTCGACTGGCGGGGGGCGTTGAACTTTTCGCGCGATCGGATGTCACGATACATCAGGGAAAAGGTGACTTATCAGTACTGACTGGGGCGAGGTTGGAGAAATTTTATTCATCAATCCTGCAGGATTATGAGCGATTGCAATTTGGCTATGAAGCGATAAAGCAAATTGCAAAAGCAGCTGAGAGTCTTGATGAGCCGGCATTTTTTACTTTGCTAGATGAAACATTTGCTGCACTTGATGATAAGCAGATCATCTTGGTGGCCACAAAAACATGGTTTTGGCTGCAGCTTGGAATCCTGCTTGGCATTGGATTGAACCTGGCAACGGATGACAAGGGCATGAAACTGGTCGAGGGTGCCATGTACAATTTTGATGAGATGGATGGTGTGTTTGTTTTTCACCCAGCGGGACGATTTACAAGCGATCATATTAGGCTATTGCGCTTGTTGAGCGCACAGTCGCCCAAAGTTGCGGGCAATGTGCAGGGTCTCGACAAGCTTATTGATGATTGTCTCTGGGTGGCTGAACGCGCGGTGGCGCATTAGCATCAAGGGAAAACCCCGCCACTAGGACGGGGTGTTGTCGTTACTCCTTTCAAAGATTCGTCGGATAGGGCGCCGGATGGCTTTTATGGCGGACACCTCGATGTCGATGATGAGCCTGGCGTAGCTCGCCACGACATGCTTGGGCTGCTGCCGTTCGGCATGGATGACTGCCTTTTGAGCAAGCAGCTGGCGCCGGATACTTCCTTGAGTACGAGGAATCAGAAAGTCAATGATGGCCTTTCGATCCTTGACGTAGAAAGTAAAGTCTGGCCCTAATGCCAATTCGACTAGCCGATTAAGGCTGTCTTGGCTCTGCTCGCTATCACTCATGATCTCGACGCGCCACAGGGCAGACAGTGTGATCAGTCGATGCCGGTGGCCCTTCTCGTTATTCAGGTCATCATCGTGGAGGCGAAGTGCCTGCTGGATGACCTCCAGGCCTTCTGATGGGTCATCGTCATACCAAGCCAGGAAGAGCCCATAGTCACGCAATACGCGCGCAAGACCAAGCGGGTTGCCTTCTAGGATACGGCAGGACATCTCGTAGAGCCATCGGGCTCGCCTTACGTCGCCGCGGAGCTCACTCTTCCTGAGTGCAAGCTGGTGGAGAAACTCTCCGCCATATGCCTTGAAGGCACGCGAGGGGCCGTGGAGCGCAGCCCACGCGATGATCTCCTCCTCGTGGGTACTGAGGCTTAGATCGTCAAAAAGGTCCTTCAGTTGCTTCAGGCCCTCTCGTGCTACGCTTCCGCGTGGCTTGAGTGGAATTGCCATTTTTCTCCTTAAGGTCCGGTCAGGTTCGAAAAGAACGACAGTATATTATTTTATCACAAAAATACATCTTTTACAATGAGAAGCAGCCCGCCCTAAAGCCACTGGGGCCTTGGGGCGGGCCGTGGGTGGAGATGTGCACCCGCACGCTACCTCAGCTTCCCGGCGAAGGGAAGGAATACTTGTGGCATCCGGGCTGCAAGCCGGCGCCGGCAAGAAGGATCGTTGTCGATCACGTCCCAGCGTAGCCGGTCAAGTTGATCAATCTGGGCTTTGCTAGGCATGTGCAGACGTCTTGACAGATGCCATTCTGCGACGAACCACAGCCATCGGTGATTGTTAATCCAGGATGGCATGGGTGAGGCATGTTCTTGCCAGTACTTATCAGCCTTCTTGAAGTAGCGCGTGGCTTCCTTGAGAAGGTTGATGCGGGTGCTACGGGTCATCCCATGAAGGGCCTTCACGTAGATGGCATATCCTCGCATGTCGAGGAGCCAACCCGGGTTAGTGGCGTCGCAAGCCTTGAGTTCATCAAGGACCAGACATGCTTGACCGGTGCTGCCGGCGCGCATGTAGGCCCGAAACCGGTGACGCAAATAGCGCGCCCTTTGCTCCGGTGGTAGCTGGACTCTGCTGACGCACTGCTCGGCGTAGTCCAGCTCCTTCTGTGCAAGTGCAATCAGAGCCCTCCGGAACCAGAAGTCAACCGATTCCGGGTGAACATTGCTGGCGTACAAAAGCCGCAGCGACTCATCAACGTTGCCTTGTCTGAAGGCACCGTCGACCTCCTTGACGGAGGGTTGATAGTTGGTACTTCCCACGCAAGATCACCTCCAAATCAATAGGGGCGTGGAACATATATTATTATACAACGAATAAAGTTTTTGTGCAATCACTGGTATAATGTCATTAGTCATGGAAAAACAAGTATCATTGGAAAATATTGTCAGCCTCGCCAAACGGCGCGGATTTATTTATCAGGGTAGTGAAATATATGGCGGTTTGAGCGGTACGTGGGACTATGGTCCGCTGGGCGTACAGTTAAAGCGTAATATCGTGAATTTGTGGTGGAAAATGTTTGTCGACGAGCGTGATGATATGTATGGTGTCGATGCAGCAATCTTGATGAATCAGAAAGTGTGGCAAGCAAGCGGCCATGTCGATACGTTTGTCGACCCGTTGTGTGAGGATACAGTCAATCACCGCCGCTACCGCACCGACCACATCCTCAAGGATAATAGCGTCAACCCAGACGGCATGACAATGCAACAGATGGACACAGCGATCACCGAGCATGGCATCAAGAGCCCAGACGGCAATCCACTCAGCAAATCGCGTACTTTCAATATGATGTTTCGCACCTTTGTCGGCCCGAGCGGACAGGACGAGCTGACGATCGGTGGGCCTATGGAGGGTGCGGCCGATTCGAAAGGCTTGGAGGGTATGAAAGCGATTACTTACGACCCAAATAGTGTGTCGTATCTTCGCCCAGAAACCGCACAAGGTATATTTACCAACTACAAAAACGTGCTAGACAGCTTTTACCCTAATTTGCCGTTTGGTATCGCTCAAGTAGGCAAAGCGTTTCGTAATGAAATTAGCCCGCGCGATTTTGTATTCCGCAGTCGTGAGTTCGAGCAAATGGAAATCGAATACTTCGTCCACCCAGACAAGTGGGAAGAATCGTTTGGGCACTGGATGGAAAAATGCAAGGAATGGTTCGCGGCGCTTGGGTTACCAGCCGAGAGCGTACATGAGCTGGAAGTGCCGGAAGATGATCGCGCACACTATAGCAAGCGTACTGTTGACTTCGAGTTTGACTATCCGATTGGTCGTGAAGAACTGATGGGTCTTGCGTATCGTACCGACTTTGACCTTGGCAATATTCAGCGCATGAGCGGCAAGGGTATGGAATACCAGGTGAAAGGTACAAATGAGAAATTTATACCACATGTGATTGAGCCATCATTTGGTGTTGAACGCGCACTGATGGCGGTGCTGGTGAGCGCCTACCGCGAAGATGAGCAGAATGGCGAGAAGCGAATATATCTGGCACTTCCTGAGCACCTTGCACCGGTGAAATATGCCGTATCACCGCTGCTAAAGAACAAGCCTGAACTGGTCGAGAAAGCCCGCGAAGTCTACGTAAAGCTTGCTAAAGAAAATCCTGGCCGTGTGATGTGGGACGACAACGGCAACATCGGCAAACGTTACCGTCGCCAAGACGAGATCGGTACGCCATATTGCGTGGTGATTGATTTTGATACGCTCGAAGATGGTACGGTGACGGTTCGTGATCGTGATACGACAGAGCAAAAGCGATTAGGGTTTGATAAGTTAATTAAGTAAAAGGAGTAGACATGGCAGAAGTCTCCAAAACAGGTCGCATTAATGCAAAGGCCGCAGCTCAACTGGCTGCAAAGTACTATAAAGAGATCACTGGAGATCAGGAGAAGGTCAATCTTGAAGAGGTTGAATTGTCCGATGATGATTTTTGGTATATTACCCTTAGCCATCGAGAATCATCGCAACTTTTTTATTCTGAAAAGGTGATCTATAAAGTCTTCAAGATCAATGCATCTACAGGTGAAGTGATCTCTATGAAGCTAAGAGATAAGTAGCATTTTTGATGAAATTGGCTGAGGGTGAAGTTGCATGGCGTGCAAGAAAAGGTATTTTGATTGACACCAATCTTCTGATTCTATTCTTGGTTGGCTCTTACGATGTTGGATTTATTGAAAGATGCAGGCGAACAAGTAAATACATTGCAGACGATTATTTTTTAGTCAAAAGTATTATTGCGAAAGCTCAAAAGATTATAGTTTCCCCGCATATACTCTCAGAAGTTTCCAATTTAACATTTACAGAATTTAGCGAGCCAGGACTTACAAAGTATATAGCCCAAGTTGTGGAGTATATTGAAGCCGCAAAAGAGGACTACCGACATAAGAATTTTTTGAAAGAGAGCAACTTATTAAAAGTCTTGGGCTTTACAGATGTGTCTATTATCGAAGCTGCAAAGCACAAAGAGTATCTAGTCTTTACAGATGATTTAAGGTTGCATCAGCTACTGCTCGCGAATCACTGTGCTTCACTTAATCTCAATCATCTTCGAGCAGGAGCTTGGGTGTGAAATTGCTTTTGGCATTATCGGGTCTAAGCGAGCGGCAGATGTGCTATGATTGATCAAAACTGGGTATTTCTCGCTGTTGCAATTAACCTCGTAGGGGCAATTATTTATGCATATACAGTAGTAAATGGCAAAACACAGCCGAATCGTGTGACGTGGTTTATCTTGTCATTCGCGCCACTATTGGCATTTGCGGCGATGATGTTCCAAGGTGTGAGCTTTCGGGAAAGTATCTTTACGCTGGCAACAGGCATCAGTCCATTGATTATCTTCATCAGTACGTTTTTCGCGAAGCAGCCGAAGTGGGAAATTACGAAATTCGATCTGACATGCGGTGCGTTATCGATTGCGGGCTTCCTGCTGTGGATTATTTTGAAAGAGGGTAACGTTGCTATTACGTTTGCCATTTTGGCAGATGGCTTAGCCTTCCTGCCAACACTTGTTAAGGCCTTTAGGCATCCGGAAACCGAAAGTCCTTATGCATTTATGATGGGGACAGTTGCTGCGCTCATTGCCTTGGCTATTTTGACGACATATGACTTTAAGCACTTGGCATTTCCTGCCTATATTCTAATAGCCGATATGTCGGCGACGTTATTCATTTACTTTAAACTAGGAAAAATAATTATGAAAGACGCAACACGTCTGGAAAGTAATGAGATTCGATGAAATACGAGGGCACCAAATTACAAAAGTTTGAGCCGCGCAGCAAGGTGAAAGAACTGGAGATTATTGACACTGACCCCGGGACGGGTGAAGAAGTAAGGCCAGGTGCGACATCACTGCACATTATACGGGCGCACTGTGTCGAAATGGGATCATTTTCCAGAGTAGTCATGATTTTGGTGATGCAATCACATTTGGGCTTGATCAAGTCATTAAAGGCTGGACGGTCGGCGTACCTGGCATGAAAGTTGGTGGCACGCGCCGACTGATCATTCCGGCAGAGATGGCATATGGGGACGCGAGTCCAGCGCCGAATATCCCGGCAAATAGCGATCTTGTTTTTGACATTGATTTGCTATCAATTCTGCGCAATGGCTAGCGAGATATAGATAGGGGAAAGCTTGATGGAGCAGAAGCAGCGACAGTTTGAAATGATTGAGTGGAGCATCGCGGCCATCGTAGTACTACTGGCGGTTATAGTTTGGGCAATGACGCGCATTTATCCCGGGGAAAACTTGACGTTATTTGATATATTTCCACTTTTCGGTTTGCTGGCATTTAGCTTGATGTGGACGCATTTTATCAGTGGCGCACTACGGCGGGGATGGAAGGTAACTCAATCAGGCAAGAACGACCTATACATGACCGTATCAATGGGTATGGTCTTGGTGCTTATTGTTCTACATCCAGGTCTACTATGGTATGAGTTGTGGAGAGAAGGATTTGGATTGCCACCGGCCAGCTATTTGCGAGTGTACGACTCTCAGGTATTTGCGGCGCTGCTTGGTTCGGTCAGCCTCTTGATTTTTCTTGCATTTGAATTGAGGCGATGGTTCAAGAAAGAACACTGGTGGAAATATATTGAATGCGCTCAGGTAGCGGCAATGATAGCAATCTTCTTCCATGCACTGAGCCTAGGAGGTGAACTGTCCGTCGGGTGGTATAGGGTAGTGTGGTGCGTATACGCCATAGTACTTATCGGAGCAACGGGGTATAATTATTGGTACGATAAGCGACTAGGAGGGGAGGCAAGAGATGAAGTCAAGTAGGATAGGCCAGGCGGTACGGGTGGTCTCTGGGCTTGTAGTGGTTGTTGGTATGGCTGCCGTGGTGTACTGGGTGATCAACTCTAGCAATAATAGGATGGGGGCAAGACAGACGAGTGAGAAAACATCTCAGCGTACCGACCATGATGCGTCTTTGGCGGTGACCATTAACTATACCAATGCTGGATTCCCTTCGGAGACATTTATGGTGAAAGCTGGAGGTACGGTTACGGTAAAAAATAATTCAGATCACGACTTAGAATTTTCGTCCGGATCTCACCCTACGCATACTGATGAGCCAGAGCTAAATATGGATGTGCTGCGCCCAGGGGAGTCGGGTTCTTTCAAGGTGACAAAAGTCGGTACGTGGAGTTTTCACAATCACTTGAAAGAGCATGACGCGGGAAGTCTGATGGTGATGTGATATATGCCAGACGAGGCCTTGCTATCTATGTGCCAAGAATACCGACCGACCGCGCGACAACCAGGGCCAGGGTAAAGATAGAGATCATCGCTTGGATCGACAAAAGAAGCTTGGCTTGTCTTGTCAGTGGATTGGCGCTGATGGTTGCGCCGTTGAGGGAGTTAATAATCGATATATAGAGGTAGTCGAAGAATTCCGGCTGCCAATTTGGATGCTCATGCGGGAGGTTTTGCTGGGTGAACTGAAAGTCTTTGTCGGCTTTTGTCCATCGATGGTCAGTCAGGCCAGGGCTGTCAATTTCCCAATACCAGAGGGCGAAAACGATGATATTCGTCAGGAAAATGACGAGTGCAGTACCGAGCAAAGCTGTGCCATGAATGACATTCCCTTGGAGGAGCGCATAGACGACAATGGCGAGTGAGGCGAAGTTCGCCAGTGTAATAAATGCGATCAGCAGAGTAGCAGCAGTGTGCTGGATTTTGCGTCCCCGGGGCTCTTTAGAGCCAGCAGTAAACCAGAGTACGAGGCATAGGACGAGCTCGACCAAAATGATGATATACTGTACTTCGGAAAATACCTGATGATTAATCAGCCAGACAACGACTTGTAGGCTTATGACTGCAAACAGCGCTATCTGAGCTTCGATAAGTTCAGTACGGGAAGGAGTAGAAGAGTTGCCGGAGGATGCCATACCCTTATGATAGCATGTCATACTAGTGTTTAGAGCGTAATTATTTTTTGCACAGCTACGAAGCATTTTGCAAGTAAAGAGCCGCACGAGCTCTTGAAATATGATCCGGAATAATCTATAATATACGATTACTTAGATGAGTGAACTACTGCAAGACGATGATCCCGACCCTCAGCCGCGTGCCGAGAGGGAATATCCAGTCAACTGGCAGACCGGTGAGGCCTATGATGACTACGAATCAGCTGAATACTACGGTGAGCAACATCACCTCAGCCTTGAGCGTGAAGCCATCGAGAGGCTTTCAAGCTACGCAAGCCGCATCCTCGACAGTCCGCAAGCGATAGGCCCGCAGACCGAGCGAAGAGCCATGGTCGAAGGCGGTGAGCTATACAGAAAGATTAGTGAGGGCATGTGGATGTTTAGTTTTATCGACACTATCGATGAGAGTCGACGCCGCTGCCGCGTCTGGACATCGGATGGAAATGGCGTCAATTGGTGCGAAGACGAGCAGCGCTACGAACCAGCTGAGGAGGTGGCAGCACGTCTAGAGGCTATGTTTTCGCTTGAGGAGGCCGCGGAGATAGCGAGTACTCCTTCTGGCCTGCGGTTTAGAAGACTACTCGCACTATTAGCGTTCCGCACTCGGGAGCGAAGCGGCAAAGATTAGCATCTATGTGCCACATGTAGGCGCACTATTGTACCACCAACCTACCATTTGCACTCCGAATTTGCAATTATTTGAGTAGGTTATGCTGTAGGGTGGTGTTCCGCTTAGGCATCGCATACCCCAACTGTCGGTACCTGGAAAATGTACATAGGCGAAGTCAGTGGTACTGAGTCCAGATGCATACTTTGACACCAGCATCGGGCGTATGATATCGGCGTACGTGCACTCGGCAGTGTCCGGAGCACATTGGGGGTATTCGCCGTATTCGCCCCGGTACATTTCCATGGTTTTCTTAATGCTTTCGATATCATTAAGTAGGTACGTATTGCGCGCCCTGTCTTGTACTCCGTTATATGCTACTACCGAGATTGTTGCCAGAATCACAATTACTACTATAGCTATGAGAAGTTCAACGATCGTAAAACCGCTCCTGTTTTTCATCGTTAAAGCATAGCATAGCATAGTTTTTATTGGCTAAAACAAACAAGCCTTATAGCTAAGTGAGGCACCCAGGGTGATATACTAGTAACAGATGAATCAGGGGTTAGCGTTAGGCATCATGCTCTCGGGTGAGAGCGTACTACTGACCGGGCCAGCAGGGGCGGGAAAGACGTTTGTATTGAATCAGTTTATTCGCCTGAGCAAACACGAGGGCAAGCATGTGTCAGTGACGGCGACGACGGGTCTCGCGGCAACACATCTGGGGGGTACGACAATCCATAGTTGGAGTGGTATTGGTATTCATGATGAGTTACCGCCGCGTTTTGTCGACAATCTTTCAAAGGGCAGGCGCGAAATTATCGAAAAGACCGACGTGCTGATCATTGACGAGATTTCGATGCTGCACGACTATCGGCTCGATATGGTTGACGAAATTTGTCGGCTGGTGCGCAAAGAGCCGGATACGCCATTTGGCGGCATTCAAGTCATCATGAGTGGTGATTTTTTCCAGCTGCCGCCGATAAACCGTGATGATTCGCGGTCTGGTGGGTTTGTGGTGAATAGCGAAGCCTGGCGGGAGCTTGATCCGGTGATTTGCTACCTGGAAGAGCAGCATCGACAAGATGATGAAGTATTGCTGGAGATTTTGAACGCCCTGCGCGGCGGGGATGTTCGGCGGCATCATGCTGAGAAGCTACTTGATCGGGTCAGTATTGAGCCAAATGGTAGTGAGCAGCTGACAGAGCTTCATACGATGAATGTGGATGTTGATCGGCTCAATGAAGTAAAGCTCGAAGAGCTGCCGGGTGACGAGATGAATTACACGCGTACGACAACTGGTTCGGAGAACTATGTCGAGACATTGCAGCGATCAGTCTTGGCCCCCGAGGTCTTACGGCTTAAGAGAGGCGCCCTAGTAATGGCAGTCAAAAATTCACAGGATCGAAGGTACGCCAACGGAAGTATCGGTACGGTGGTTGGCTTTGAGCCAGGCTCGGAATATCCGATCGTAGAGTTTCGAAATGGCAAAGAGGTTGTTATGCAGCCGGATACATGGGAGCTAAGGGATGGTGATAAGAAGCGGGCGAGTATTACCCAAATTCCGATTAGGTTGGCGTGGGCAATCACAGTACACAAGAGCCAGGGCATGACTCTGGATGTAGCAAGGATTGATCTACGCCGCGCGTTTGTAGAAGGAATGGGCTATGTGGCTCTGAGTCGGGTGAAGAATCTTGAGAGCTTGTTTTTGCATGGCATTAACCAAATGGCACTGCGGGTCAGTGAGGATGCATTGGCAATCGATGGAGAGCTACGGCAGAAGACAGCGATAGATGCGAAACGTTTGGCACATTTAGCAAAAGAGGCAGAAGAACGACTTGAAGCTGCACCATCAAAACGCAAGTCTCCATCCGCATCGTCGTGGAGTGATAAAATTGCCAAGATGCGCCAAGCTCACCCAAATGCTTACATGCCGTGGCAAAAGAGTGATGATGATCGGCTAAAACAGAATTTTCATAATGGAGCAACAATCAAAGAGTTGGCAAAAACGCTCGGCCGACACGAAGGAAGCATAAAAATGCGCTTGCAAAAGCACTTCGGTGAAGACGTAGTACAATAGGTCAAAGTCATATCGTACGTCCTCGCTCGGTCATACGAACGTGTTCGTATGACTCTCGCTTCGTAGTACAATAAGATAAGTATGCCACAAGCAAGAAAGTCGAAATTTCCAAAAAAATTCCTCTGGGGAGCGTCTATTGCGGCACACCAAGTGGAGGGAAATACGCACAATCAATGGACTGAGTGGGAGCTGGAAAACGCAAAGGCTAATGCCGCCAAGGCAGAATACCAATGGGGCGATCTGGACATATGGCCAGATATAAAGTCGCAGGCCAAAAAGCCAAGCAACTATGTTTCCGGCCGAAGTGTAGAGCACTATACGCGGTACAAAGAAGACTTCGATATAGCGAAAAAGTTGAGGCTGAACGCATTTCGCTTTAGTGTTGAATGGTCGCGCATCGAGCCAACCGAGGGTGCTTGGAATGTCGAGGCGATCGAGCACTATCGTCAATATATTAGCGAGCTGACCAGTCGTGGTATTGAGCCGATGCTGACATTGTGCCACTTTACGCTGCCGACATGGTTTTCTGGTATGGGCGGATTTGAAAAGCGGCGTAATGTGAAATACTTCCTACGGTATGTAGAAAAGGTCATTGGCGAGCTTGGCAAGGATTTGCGCTATATCATCACGATCAATGAGCCGGAAGTGTATGCCAATGAAAGCTATCGTGAAGGCAACTGGCCACCACAAAGGCAGAGTCTCTATCTCTCTTGGCGCGTCCTCAACAATCAGCTCTACGCACACCGTAGAGCAGCCAAGCTGATCCATGGGATGAATCGTCGCTATCGGGTGTCGATTGCAAAGAATAGTAACTATTTCTATCCGGGTGACAACGCGTGGCTGACTCGATTGAGTGCAAGGGTTATGCAGTATTTTCAGGATGATTATGTGCTCAAGAAAGTTTACCGACACAGCGATTTTATTGGAGTGAATTACTATTTTTCCAATCGTGTGTATGGCTACCGCGTCCACAATCCTGAAGACCAGGTGAGTGATATGGGCTGGGATATGCAACCGGAGAATTTGCAGTATGTTTTGGAGCGGTTGCATCAGAAATACAAGCTGCCGTTGATTGTAACTGAGAATGGTCTAGCCGATATGCACGATGAGCGTCGCAAGTGGTGGCTGGGCAAGACGCTTTTGGCCTTGCAGGGTGCATTGAGCGAAGGCGTGCCAGTGCTTGGATACTTTCACTGGAGTTTGATCGATAATTTTGAATGGGCTTACGGGAGATGGCCGCGCTTTGGATTGGTCGGTGTTGATGACAAGACGATGGCACGGATGATACGACCAAGTGCAGTTTGGCTAGCGCGGATACTGAAACAATTGGAAAGGTAATGAAATGAACAGAGCTGGTGTAACGGTTGCGGTTATTGGCGGTGGAACGGGGAGTTTTACGCTCCTTCGTAGTTTAAAGAATTATTCACGAGACATTACAGCGCTCGTCAATATGGCCGATGATGGCGGCTCGACAGGTGTCTTGCGTGATGAGCTGGGTGTATTACCACCTGGTGATGTGCGCCAATGCCTCGTCGCCTTATCAGAATCAGAGCGTGTCCGTGAGCTTTTTAATTATCGTTTTGGAGAGGGTAGCTTGGCCGGACATGCGTTTGGAAATCTCTTTTTGAGCGCACTCGAAAAAATGACAGGGAGCTTTGCAGAGGCCGTAGAAACGGCAGGTGAAGTACTCAATATTAGTGGTAAGGTAGAGCCGGTAACACTCGATAAGGTGACTTTAATGATGAGGGACGCTAGCGGCAACGTGGTAGAGGGAGAATTCCGGATTGGTGATACGGATTTTGGTAGTGATAAACGTCCAGCGATGTGGCTGGAGCCAGCGCCATCACTCAACCCACGTGCTCGTAGTGCGATCTTGGCAGCTGACGTAGTGGTTATCGCACCGGGAAATATGTACGGTAGCTTGGCTCCTGCGTTGATCGTGCCAGGCATGAGCGAGGTGCTCAATGAGACAAAAGCAAAAAAGATTTATGTCTGTAATCTTGTGACAAAACCGGGCCAAACCGATGGGTTTGACGTAACTGACTTTGCAGATGAAATCGAGCGGCTCGGTGGGTTTTCGCTTGACTACGTTTTCTATAACAATAAGCAGCCAGAAGGTGACCTTTTGGAAAAATATGCGAAAGAAGGTGAGCACAGCGTTGGGTTTGATGAGCAAAAACTTGCTGATAAGTCATACCGGGCAATTGGCGGTGACTTTGTTTCCAGCGAATTTACAGCTACAAACTCAGCAAAATCAGACCCAATTGCCGCATCGCGTACGTTGATTCGTCATGATTCAGACGCTATCGCGCGGGCATTAATGAAAGTTGGGTTTGAATGACGCAGCGCCTATACGTACTTGATTTTGATCGAACGTTGGGTGATACGAATGGATTTAGTAAAGCTCTTTTGGACGCGTATGATCAAGTACTTCCCGGTGCGGCTCGTGACTTGGAAAGACAGATGGAGCTCGCCGAGAGCACTGGTGTATCTTTTGTGACGCTTGATGCGGCGCGTGATTTATTAGGGAAGGCTGACTTTGCACGAGTGTTGAAGTTGTTCATGGAACAGGCTAGCGGTGATAGATTTTTGCTGCCAGGGGCGCGACGATTACTTGATTTTATAAAAAAGAACGACTACGACGCACGGATTGTTTCATATGGAGATACAGAGTGGCAAGAGCTGAAGCTCCGTGCATGCGGCTTGGCAAAAGAGTTGGACTATGAAATTATCACCAGCCCTCAGAAAACAGAGGTGGTCCTCGGATGGAAGCGGTCGGACGGCCTATTTCAGATACCCGGTACGATGGTTGCCTACGATGAGGTTATTATCGTTGACGATAAGGCACGGGCCTTTAGTCACTGGGGAAGTGGACTGGTAGGCTACTGGATACAGGATGGCTCAGAACTGCTACCGTCTCAGCAGGGTAATGTCCCAGAGGCAGTCGTTGTTGTAGACTCTCTCGATGAGATTGTGAAGAGAGAAGAGGTGAGGATACACTGAGGAAGTGGTGCAATGTAGAACTCTCCAGCTTATAGAGACACTTTTCCCCAAATATGTGGAAAAGTGTCTCTTTTAGAGAAAAGTGTGAAAATGGGGGTTGCAGTGGGTAGAAGTGGAGTGTAGACTATGGTCAGTGGGTTAGAAAAAATAAAAACCACAGTAAATTAAATCCACCGCGCAAATCACCCAAGGGTACCCCAGTGAATATCGACTACTTCGTGCGAAAACTTGACGACAAAAATCGACTGACAATTCCAGTCGAACTTCGTGAAGAATTCGAAAGCGGGGTAGTGATCACAAAAGGCTTCGGTGATTATCTGCATCTCTATCCAAAAAAGGTCTGGCAAGAAAAAATTGAGCCAGAGCTTGAGGGTAGTCTACTAGATGAGCACGTCGCTGATCTGAGTGTTCGATTTCGAACCGGCAAGACAGAGGCAGAGCTTGATCAGAAGCAGGGCCGCGTGACACTAAAACAAGCACAGCTTGAATTTGCAAATATCGATCGAGAGATCGAAGCGATTCGGGTCGGTAGCTATTTTAGGATTGTTGCACATTAACAAATCGGAAAACCTCGAGACCACCTATCCCGAGCACTACATGTGGGAGCCTAGAACACGAAAAACAACTAGGTGTACCTTCCTCAAAACACACCTCCCAAAAAACTCCACCTCACACATAAGTCTCTCAACTTTCCTCTGTCTATCAGCTGCACCGCAACTGTCAGGAAGAAAGTAACTTACGTACAAAAACAAACACAGATAAAACAAACACACGTAGTGCCGGGTTAGGTGATCTCGAAGACTGTAGTACAATAACTACAGTTTATGAGTATTAAAGAACATCCACCACGAGTTCATATACCGGTTTTGCTAGAAAAAACACTGGAGCTGCTTGATCCGAAAGAGGGCGAGAATTATCTCGATCTGACGGCCGGATACGGTGGGCATGCTGGTGCTATTCTGGAAAAGACTGGCAATTATAGCGACTCTGTTCTTTGTGACCGAGACCCAAATACGTCTCGGTATTTAGAAAATCTGACAAAAAAAGGTACTCGTTTGCTTCAAACCAACTTTGGTGATGCTGCTCGGCAGCTCGTCCAAGAAGGGAAGCAATTCGATGTTATTTTGGCAGATTTGGGGGTGTCGTCACCACAACTTGACGGACGGGAGCGAGGATTTTCATTTCAAGGGAGCGGACCACTCGATATGCGAATGGACCCACGCCAGACACTGACCGCAAAGACGATCGTCAATCAGTACTCACAAGAAGAGCTGACGGACATCATCGTACGGTACGGCGAGGAGTTACGATCGACTGCGCGGCGAATTGCTCAGGCGATTGTCGATGCACGACCTCTTGAAACAACAGAAGATCTTGCACGTCTCATTCAAGCTATCCATCGTGGACCACGGAAAAAAATCCACCCGGCCACGCGTACCTTTCAGGCACTTCGTATTGAGGTAAATGACGAACTAGGGCAAATCGAAACGATGCTGCCGCTACTTCCGCGGCTATTAAGGGGCGGGGGCAGAGCAGGCATTATCAGCTTTCATAGCCTAGAAGATCGGTTGGTCAAGCGCTATTTTGTCGAACAGACGGCAAATGGACTTGAAGCCGAGCTCGATATCGTTACAAAAAAACCAATTAGCGGTGCCGTTGACGACGTTCACAATCCGCGCGCTCGGAGCGCCAAGCTTCGTGTCGCTGTGAAAAAATAAAAATAAGAAAGGGGAATGAGGTATGCCAATCCACATTCCAGTACAGAGCCAGGACACGGCGACAAAAGTCGTTGTTCGTCTCAAGTAATCCCTTTCCCCGGGAGCCATTAATCGGTTCCCGGGGTTCCAGGATACATAGTAAAAACAAACATAAAAACCACCACAAACATGACCTATCAACGAACCACCACGTTTAATCGACGTTCTCAAAACTGGAATCGCAATCAAAACCGCGCGCGTTTTACCTCTGCGGTCAAACTTGGCCCTGTGACTCATACTGTGCTTGTAGCACTAATGATTACGGTGCTCGGCTTGATATACTTGACGCAGGCAACAAAAGCTACTGGTTTTGACTACAAAGCTCAGGCGATTGACGACAAGATCGCTAGCCTCGAGAGCACCAAAACTGATCTTGAAGTTGAAAACGCGAGACTGACAGCGCTAAAGGCAGTCAAGAATAGCGATGTTGCCAAAGCAATGACTGAGCCATCAAGTACCAAGTATGTAAGCGAATAAATTTATGCCAAATATTTCGACACCACATAAGCGAATCCGTTTCTTGACGGGTCTTTGCTTTATTGTGATGGCGGTATTTGTTGTCCGGTTGTTTTACCTTCAGGTGATACGCCACGATTTTTATGCGCAGGCCGCCGAGCAGGATCAAGTAAAAAGCCTTGTCATACCTGCGGATCGCGGTGAGATTTATGCAATGGATGGAGAGACGCCAACGTATCTAGCGCTCAACCAAGTTGTTTATACGGCATTCGTCAACCCGCAACAGGTGACCAAGCCCGACGAGATCGTCTCGTCATTAAAACAAATTGCTGGTGGTAATGTAGTGCCGAATCTGACCGAACAAGTCAATGCAAAGAAGTACCAGTATCGTATTGTGGCACGAAATATCTCGCGGCAGCAGGCAGAGCTGCTCAAGCAAAAAGATTTGGCAGGTCTGGGGTTTCAGGAGACATCTAAGCGTGTCTACCCGGAAGGGGAGTTGGCGTCGCAGGTACTCGGGTTTGTAAATGCCAACGGACAGGGGCAGTATGGAGTGGAACAGGCGCTCAATGATACGCTGAGCGGCAAAGACGGACTTTTGCGGGCAACGACCGACGTTAGTGGAATTCCTTTGACGATCGGTAGCCACAATACGCAAATTCCGGCACAGGATGGCAAGAATATTGTACTATCGATCGATCGCAGCGTGCAGGCATATACGGAGCGGGCATTATATGATCAGGTCAAAAAAATTGGTGCCAAAACCGCCAGTGCGATAGTAATGGACCCCCAGACTGGTAAAGTGCTGGCGATGGCAAATTACCCTACGTATAATCCCGAGAACTTCAACAAAGTGACAAATGCAGTCGCTTTTGACAATCAAGTGATCACGCAACCCTATGAGCCAGGTTCAGTTATGAAAACATTTACTGTAGCTACCGGTATTGACAAAGGTGCAATCACGGCAGGTTCGACATTTAACAACACGGATTATATCAAGGTTGATGATGCTGTGATCGGCAACGCAGAAAAAGGTGTGACCGGAACTATCACCATGCAAACAGCACTCAAGTACTCGCTCAATACCGGTATGGTGACAATAGCGCAACGTCTTGGCAATGGTAGTAATATCACGCTTGGCGCGCGCAAAACTATGTATAACTATCTGCATGATAGGTTTGGGTTGGGCAAAAGCACGGGTATTCAGCTAGCAGGTGAGCAGACTGGTGAGGTGATATCGCCAGACACTGTGCAGGGCAACGCAGTTCGGTATTCAAACATGTCATTTGGACAGGGCATGGATATCACGATGTTACAGGTCGCAGCTGGCTTCTCCTCAATTATCAATGGGGGCCAATACTATCAGCCAACGGTCTTGGAAGGAGTTGTTGACGAAAATGGGGATTTTCATAGAGATGCTGCACCCCAGCCGCTTAGGCGAACGATTTCGGAAAGTGCATCAGCCCAGGCGAGGAAGATGATACATGTGGCGCGGGCGGATTTTTTCCCCGGTATCGACAAGAAAGGATATTATATCGGTGGTAAGACCGGAACGTCGCAGACAATTGATCCGCGCACCGGAAAGTATGTAGACTCCACAACGGTCGCTAGCTACCTCGGTTTTGGTGGCGATACAAAGCCGCGATATGTCATAATGGTACGAGTGGCGGCGCCTGGAAAAAATTTCCAAGGGAATATCCATGCCATGCCGGTTTTCACAAAGGTTTCAAACTGGCTTATCCACTATATGCAGCTAAGGCCGAGTAATTAATATGATGAACACAGATATTACCAGACAAGGACTAGTCGATTCGATGAGCCACGTTGTGTTGCTCAGCGTTGCGGCATTTGTACTCGCCATGCTTTTGACTCCAATCTATACATTTTTGGCCTATCGCTATAAATTTTGGAAGAAGCAACGACAGGTCAGTACAACTGGCGAAGAATTGGAAGTCTTTACAAAGCTTCATGCGCATAAATTCAAGCGCTCGATTCCAACGATGGCTGGCGCAATCGGTGTACTTGCGATTGTTGCGGTGACATTTGCCTGCAATCTTGATCGCGGACAGACATATTTACCGTTGGCAGCGTTGATCGGCGGCGCAGCTGTGGGATTGATTGATGATATCATAAACCTTCGTGGAAATGGACTTGGTGTCGCTGGACTACGCTCTAGTATCAAGTTTCTCCTCATTGTCACGATCGGCGCGGTGCTTGGCTATTATTTCTATGCCAAGCTTGGCTTTACTAGTGTTCATGTGCCATTTGGAGGAGATATTGATTTAGGAATATGGATTGTTCCATTGTTCGCATTTATTGTCACGGCGACAGGTAATGCTGTAAATATCAGTGATGGACTTGATGGCTTGGCCGGAGGTCTGCTGATTACCAGTTATGGAGCGTTTGGCCTTATTGCGCTTTTGCAGGGTAATGGACTGTTGGCTGGCTTTTGCTTTACAGTTATCGGCGCACTACTCAGCTATCTATGGTTCAACATTCATCCAGCACGATTTTTCATGGGAGATGTCGGAAGCTTTGCCTATGGCGTGAGCTTAGGAGTGGTTGCAATGATGACAAATTCATTATTGTTGCTTCCTATCATTGGATTCCTTTTCGTCATTGAGGCAGGCTCAAGTCTTCTTCAGATTACCTGGAAGAAACTATTTCACAAAAAGATATTTATCGCAGCGCCGATCCATCATCATCTCGAAGCAAGCGGATGGCCAGAGCCGAAAGTCACGATGCGTTTTTGGGTGATCGCGTGTGTCACGGCATTCTTTGGCGTGTTGATCGCAATGGCCGGAGGGCATATCTAGTGGGACGGCGTATGCGCAAGACAAATGAGACAATCATGATGCGTAAGCATCGCCCCGATTATCAGATCGTAGTGTATATGTTTCTTCTCATGCTGCTTGGACTTGTGACGATGTATGCTATTGGCCCGCAACGTGCCCATATTCTCAATCTCGGTGGAGGAGCAAATATTAGCGACTCATACTTTTTCATAAAACAGGCAATCGCACTTGGTCTTTCGCTTGTAGGCTTTATCATCATGGCAAACCTTCCGTACCAATGGCTGCAGCGAAATGCACTACGGTTGCTCCTAGTGGGTCTAGCGGCCTGTCTTGTGCTTTGGGTGGCGCACCTGCTCCATATGCCGTTTGCACCGTCGGTTAATGGCGCTGTGCGGTGGTTTAATCTTGGCCCGCTTGGCAGCGTGCAGCCAGCTGAGTTTTTGAAATTCTCAGTAGTTATATTCGTTGCCGGGCTATTAGCCGCACGCTACCGCCAAGGTGCGATTAATGATCGTGATGCAACATTGATACCAGCTGGAGCGCTACTTGCGCTGTTGATGGTCTTTGTCGTTATTTTGCAAAAAAATATGAGTACCGGTGTCATCATTGCATTGATCATCATGGCGATGCTATTTGCGGCCGGACTTAGTCGAAAGATCATTACTGGTATTATTGCGGCTGGTGTTGTCGTGGGGA
Source organism: uncultured Candidatus Saccharibacteria bacterium (assembly GCA_964407405.1). GTDB lineage: Bacteria > Patescibacteriota > Saccharimonadia > Saccharimonadales > Saccharimonadaceae > JASLCR01. The sequence goes on from CAYOVH010000002.1 coordinate 103,231, forward strand.
TTGGGTTGATTTTAATTGCGCCTCATCGTATGGCTCGCGTGGCAACGTTTCTCCAGGGAGACACGATGAGCACGATCGCGCAGGGAGATGATCAGGATCTCCAGGCCCGTCAGGCTCGTATCGCCATTGGTAGCGGTGGGGTTAATGGGGTTGGCATCGGCAATAGTATTCAGGCCACGGGCTATTTGCCTGAGTCGACCAATGACTCAATTTTTGCCATTATGGGTGAGACGTTCGGATTTGTTGGACTTGTAGCGATCTTGGCGATCTTTGCAGGATTGTTGCAGCGGCTATTGCGCGTGGCTGATCATTTGCCGCAGATGTGGATGAAGTTGGTGACGGTCGGTATTTTTGCATGGCTTGTGGCTCATATTTTCATCAATGTAGCATCTATGACAGGATTGATTCCATTAACAGGAGTAACGCTTCCATTGGTTAGCTTTGGTGGTACAAGTATGGTATTTATCGCTGGGGCTTTGGGGCTAGTATTTCAGTTGTCAAAATATACCGTAAATACAGTAACCGTAGAAGGAGAACAGTATGAGAATACTGGCAGTCGGCGGGGGATCGGGCGGACACGTTACGCCGGTGGCCGCAGTACTATCGGAACTCGTTAAGCAGACGGATGAAAAGCTTGAGGTTCGCATGTGGTGCGACCGCAAGTTTTCCCGACAGGCTCGCGAGACGATGCTGCGGGTTGAAGGCACCCGTGTTAGGGTCGATGTGATTGCTTCTGGCAAACTACGCCGCTATCATACGTTACCACTATGGCAGCAAATGTTACGCTTTCGGACGATCGTTCTGCCAAATATTCGCGACAGCTTCTTTATTGCGTACGGCGTTGTGCAGTCATTTATAAAACTGATCCTATGGCGTCCTGATGTGATCTTTTGCAAGGGTGGGTATGTATGCTTGCCGGTTGGTGTTGCTGCTCATTGGCTCAAAATACCACTGGTACTTCACGATTCAGATGCTCATCCGGGACTAACAAATCGTGTATTATCACGATGGGCAAAACATATTGGCACTGGAGCTCCGCTTGAGCACTATAACTATCCGGCATCAAAGGCACGATATGTCGGTATACCGGTGGATGCTCGGTTTCATGTCTATAGCGACAACGAGCGTGCTCAATTTAAAAAGCAGCTAGGCTTTGATGAGGTCCGACCACTGATTGTTGTGACGGGCGGGGGTTTAGGTGCTGCTTCAATCAACCAAGCGATAATGAGTATTCTTGATGAACTGCTGGTGAATTGCAACGTGCTCCTTATTTCTGGCACAAGACAGTTGGGTAGCCTTCAGAAGCAGGCCAAGCAGTATGATGCGTCACATTTCCAATTGCATGGGTTTATCAGTGATCGGATGGTTGAGACGCTGACTGCGGCCGACCTGGTGGTAGCCCGGGCTGGGGCGACGACGCTGCTTGAACTGGCTGCTCTTGCCAAGCCCACAGTGATTGTACCAAACCCGTACCTTACGGGTGGTCATCAACTCAAAAATGCAGCCGTATATACCGAGAAAAAAGCTAGTATCATTGTTGATGAAGAGCGGCTTTTGTCTCATCCGCATGAGCTGCTCGATACACTAAATGCACTGATACTACATCCCAAAGAGCTTGCGCGTATGGGTCAGGCAATTCACCAATTCGCCAAGCCGCAAGCCGCAAGCGATATGGCAGAGATGATCATTCTGACCGGTAAGGACAAGTTATGAGACTGCCATTTTCTGGTAAGAAAAATAGCTCAGACCAGTGGCGCTCCCGTCGAGACGTTGCTGCTCAACGTCAGGCTGAGCAGCCCAGTGTCAGTACCTTTCGACAGGGGAGGACGCTAACCGGTAGCCGTTCTTCGGAGGTGGCGAGCAGCAATGAGTACAATGCTGATTTTTTGTCGCCACGGGCTCATGTCCATCATCTGACAAAGCATCGTCGCAGGCTAGGCTGGCGCTTTGTTGGTGTGGCAATAATTGTAGCGGGTCTTATAGTGTTCCTTAGCCAATTTATTGCCACGACAGCTATATCTTCAGATCAGGATGTTGCTATCTCAGACGCAAAACTTTCCAGCTATAATGCCCGCGCTCAGTCGTATCTGAATGATCATCTATTGGAACGTTTTCAGTCGATGACAAACATCGATAACTTTACGAAATATATGCAGCAGGAACATCCTGAGGTAGCATCTACGCGGATTTCCTTGACCGGAGATATTGGCAAGGCGCAAGTGGCCATAAAATTGCGCAAGCCGGTTGCACGATGGGTTGTGAATGGCCAGACCGAATATGTTGACGACGAAGGTATCGTATTTGGCTATTCTCCTTTTGTTGAGCCAGGTGTGACGATTGTTGATAACAATCATTATCCAAGCAACACCTCGGCAAATCTTGTCGCCAGCCATCGGTTTTTGACCTTTGTTGGACAGGTTGTCGGCGACGGTGCAAAGCAAGGCTATGTCATTAACAAGGCCGAGCTCCCTGAGTTAATGACCCGAGCCCTTGAAGTACGCGTCAAAGGGGTGTCATACACGTTTAAATTGTCAGTTGATCGACCGGCAGGGCAGCAGACAGAGGATATGGCCAGAGTAATTCGCTATATGAAGCAAAAGGGTATAACTCCTAAGTATGTTGATTTGCGCATAAAAGGTGAAGCCTACTACAAGTAGTAAATTAGGGGCGCCTACCCTGGTGGAGTAAATGTTCTATTTTTGTTCTAATATTGATGATATGATAAAAAACTATATATTAATATCAAAACAGCAAAAAAGCAAATAGAAGGGGAAGAGGGGAAAAAGAGTAGGGGGAATATAAAATTTGAAAAAAGCAAATGACTGTGCAGCTAATGTAAATATGTAACTCTTGTGGATAACCATAGCCAGCTGTGACAAATATGACAACGTAGCACAGAAGGCCTTCTGGCAGTCGTGCCTAGAATAAGTATAGGACTACTAAAGAGTCAGAATGAATGTCTGCATAAAACAAAAAGTGAGGAGCCTTGCACATATACAGAGTAAAAGTCCCCCATTCGGGAGGTATGATGGATCATACCTTGAAAGATATATTAATGACGTAAAAGAAACATTGTGCGACGTTAAGTCTATGTAAGGAATTTGAATATGTATTCATACCCTGCCATGGATTTCTTCCTGTATTTTTCAGTGTTTGCTTTTATGCATGTGCTCTTCCCGGTTTTAGCGCTCGGCTACCTCGTCTGTACGTATTTGGCGCTTTGTTTGGCTATTTATGGCTCAAAATCCGGTAATTTGTATATTTATAGGGGTCGCTATAGATCACAACCCCTGTTCTGATCTATAGTTAATGTTCTATTTTTGTTCTATTTAGTTTCGAATGGAAAATAACGAAGAGTTACTACAACAGGACAGACTGACTGTAGTATAAAGCTATAATCCTGTAGTATGCGTCGCGATTGGAACTATATTGCATAGTAAATTCTTCCAATCCTTTTCTATTTGGTAGATGTCGCGTAAGATTTATTTTAGCCAATTGTCGATTTAGTTTGAGGGCATACCAGTACTCAATATTATTACGATTGATGATTGAAGCCTCTTTCTCGAACTCCCCTAAGCTGATATTGTCTTCGCTTGACTCACCTAAGTGGGGTAAGTATCGTGAGGTATAGCCAATGTATAGTTCGGCGATTTCATAAAATTCTGTGGCATCAGCTGAATTCGGTTCTACGAAATAGTGCTCAACCTTGTTTCTGTACCGATTAATTTCCTCGATTAGTTTAGGGGTATTTATACCCATCTTGCTTAGGATCTTTATTTTATCTGGAAAGCCGAGCCTGGCGTTTTTCTTGTCGGCGTGACTAATGCCCCAATAGCACAATATATCTTCAATTCGACAGTCAATCGCCTTCTTCGAGTTTGAAATTGAGTTGACAGCTAAGTGTGCATCGTTTACAGAGCTTAGTGCCTTCAGGTCATTCTTAGAGAATTCAAGATAGTCCGCTGGATACATAGGATGGGCTGTATAGGTGTAGTTTTGCATAGAAGACGAACTTACAATATATCCATCTTCCTCAATGTCTTTAACAAATTGATCTATTATATCCACTATCTTGTATAGTATCATGTATGACAAAAGAGTACCTAAAGACAGAGGTACTCTTTTGCTTCTGCGGATTCTCTATGCGCTCATGCTGATGAGCGTCCAAGAACCTCCATGGTTGTCGCTGCGGAGACGGAATTGGCGTGAGCCGTCCGTGACCGTAAAGATCGAGATTAGTCTCTCCCCTTTTCTCACCATGCAGCTCAGGCCTGCGTCGATGAAGCGATAGGACTTGCCTTCATACTCCATACGGCGTGGATAGGCTGCCCTACCCTCCCGAAAGCCGATTGCGGTGATAGCGACTGGTTTGTTAATGGTTTGTGTCATAGTTTCACTCCCGAGCTCGGAGATATCCCCGAGGCTAATATTTGATAATTAGCGAACGGATTTTGGAGTGATCCAGCGGTGGAAAGGAGTCTCATGACCGCTCAGAGACGGACTCTTTTTACCACGATGGAGGTGTTGGGGCGACTTTTTCGGTCGCTAATCGTTTTTAAGCCTGTAAGTGAAAAGGAGGTATCCCACCAGTACCTACATGACTATACCTATTATAGCGTGCGCTTCCCTTGCCTCGTCAACCGATGTGTTCAATGTGGAATTTACTACAACTTATCGAAATGAAGAGCAGATTGATCGTCTATAGGAGGTGTCTTGTACTTTTTCTAAGATTAATAGTGTTTATTGAGCTAGATGTTTGCTCAAGACGTAGTGTAAAGTAATAAGAGATATGGCACGACGCTACAGGAGATATCGAAGGCAGAGTAGTAGTCCACTTGAGGGGCTGTCTGTTTTGGTGCTTCTCGCGGTTGGTGCCCTGGTATGGCAGTGGCAGCAGAGCGACAGCAATGTGCTCGTCTATATTTCTGCAGTAGCGATAGTAGTGGCGGCAATCGTGGGTGGCTTGGTCATCCGCAATTATCGGCAGGAGCAGCGACGGATACGGGCGCTTGATATCGCGGCGATCGACACGATGGATCCACTTGAGTTTGAAGTTTACGTCGCAAAGCTGCTAAAGCACCAAGGTTTTACAGATGTACGGTTAACTGAGAAATATGATTATGGCGTTGATATCATTGCGCATAAGGATGGTTCAGTCTGGGGTATACAAGTAAAACGATATAGTAATATGGTGAAGGCAGAGGCTGTCCGTCAGGTAGTGACGGCGCTTATTCGCTATAAGTGTGATCGCTCAATGGTCGTGACAAATAATATATTTAGCCGACCAGCAAGAGAACTCGCGGCAGATAATCGCTGTATTCTTATCGGTAGAGATGAGCTTTCTGGGTGGATCCTCGAGTTTCAAGGTAGTTGAGGCGCTTCCCTTTTTTCTCGATTGCTTCGCATCACGCGGAATACCTCATGGTAGACTTGTATGCCAACTTTCCATAAGCGGTACCAACACCGTGAAGAATTTCAGTTTAGTTCCCTCATACCACTATAATACCAACGGTATGTTGAACTTGCAATACTTACATAAGCATTTTTTAATATGTTTATGCTTAGTGACGGTGCGTCTTACTTATACAATGCAACTATTTGCTTAATATCGTCCTCAATCGTCTTATCTCGTTGGATGTCATGAAAACTAGCAACAAAATCAATCGTATTGTCCAGTAGTAGAATGGTGTGCAGTCCGATCCAGACAACACTATTATATAGTGATTGGTCTTTAATGAGTGTAGCTGATGCAGCAGTATTGTGTGCTATGCCTGTTAGAATTGCAAAGTTATGCCGGTATGCACCCATTCTACGCACTTCTTTTGCTCGCTGGAATATAGATACTCCGCCTAGTCTTGCTTTCCCTTCTTTACGAACACGCGTAATTTTCCAGTAACTTTTTGCCTGCTTCTCGAGCCAAGCATTATCACGATGATGATTTGGGTGAAAGAAAACATATTTAGCATTAATCTCATGTTCAATCAGGCTGCGAGTGCCAAGACAAGAAAGTAGAAGAAAGTTCTCGTTCGCCGTAAAAACATGTAACGACTGCCTCGTAAGCTGCATAGCTGTCGAAACATATGTTTTTGCCATCATTTTTTGTTTCAATGTCTTTCGCCTGTTTCCGTATAGGATATCTAGCTCGTTCATCACGCTTAGCGCATCATTGCGTAGTCTCTCTAATATAGCGTCTGCCTCTTTGTAGAAACCAATTGACTGTTCTTTTGTGTACGGCGGACTTATCACAATTTACTTCTCCGGCTGCTTTTCTAGATCGGTTACAAGATTTAGGGGTCCGGTGGTTTTTGCTACGATGCGTTTTTTGCTACGAGCTGCCATACTGTGCCAATCTCTCCTCAACCCTATCACCATATCGCTCTAGCTCCGTGTTATAAAACGGCATTCCGACTATCCGAATATTCACATCTTCCCCTTCGATAATTGCTTCCGTTTCGATCTGCTCCAAGAATTCCTCTTTCCACTTATCCCCTTCAAGCAAATGTCCGCCTTTCGGCTCAATGAAAATCTGATAGCTCACCGACGCATCTTTTTTGTCGTTTGCAATCAGGACGTAGTCCGGCTCGAACGTCTTTCCTGTGGCGAAAGCAAAGATTTTCAGCGCTCCTTCGTTCCGTAACAAATAGACATCATCCCATTTTGCACGGAGATCTTCAATCTTGTTTTTCATCATCAAGATGAACTGCTTCTCTTCGCTTGTTCCGAAATTGTCATCATACACATGCCAGTCCTCTTTGCTCAAGTCAAGATAGTAGCGCGTGCTTCGACCGCCAGCAACAGAAGGTGTCGATTGGGAAATGCCAAACTCGGCGTCGTTGTCAGTGATTGTGTAGTTGCGGCGAATTGAGGCATTAAACGCATCTTTGAGTGGTATCGGCTTAAACTCTTTCGAGCCGATAAAGCTCTTCTCGTTCAGACTGATATCACCTGCAACCAGTGCGAGGAATTGCTCGGCGACATATAATTTTTCATCAATCGTTAATTGCTCAAATTTATCGACGCCAGCCGTAATACGGAGCTTCTTGCCGCCAAGTTGCGAGTCTCCTGTTAGGAATGCCTCAAGACTCGCAAGACCAGCTATCTTGGCGCTGACGGTGTCGTAACGGATTTTTTTGTTACGCTCGACCGCAAAACGCACGAGACTCTTTGGAAAACGTCGGAACAGTACGTCAAACGTAAACGTTTCTTGCTGCCGCTGCACTTCGATATCAGTGTCATCTTCAAAAATCTGACGGTCATGTGCGATGCTAATCGGTACGCTAATCTCGTAGACCTCCGGCAAGTGATATCCTTCGCCGCCAAGTAGAGCAATCTGGTGGTTGAGTGCTGGTCGCTCCAGCTGCTCATTCTTCCAGATTCTTCCATCCGTATAGCTTCGTGTCCGCATGAATGCATCTTTCAGCCGTAGGTCGTGCGTTACCATGTTCACGTCGGCAATAATTCCCGTTTCGCGCAGCGTCTGTCGTATCTCTTGGATATACTTCGGATTGCTTGCCGAGTGATAATGTAGCTGCTCGATAACACGCAGCGGTTCTAGTTCGTTGTTGTCGAATTTTCGCAGGAAACGCTTTTCTTCATCGCCATTCACTACATACGGATAATACCTTGCGCCACGACCAATCAGCTGCGCCTCACGCATCGTTGTCTTGCCGGGACGGCCATTTTTACTGTCGCGCGTGTCATACAGGCGCACAATATCGTATAGGTTCAGCACATCCCAGCCTTCATCCAGCACATTCACGGCAAACACTGCACGGATTTCATTGTCTCGGTCCTCAAGCGAGTTGAGACGCATCTGATCTTCTGGTGTGATCTGCTTCTTCGTGACCGAAAGTAATCGTTCCTCGGCGAAGTCGATGCGGAGCTCATCGGCAAGATCGGCATCACTCACGCCTTGTGTATCAAAAAACCGAAACGCATCCTGCAAAATACCGGCAGTATGCTCGCGCTGATTAGTGACATCGGCCGCAGAGAGATTTTTCACCTTGGCGACGAATGCATCATAAAACTCATTACAATCATCGATGCGAAATGCCTTAAAAAGCACCACCGGCTTCAGCCAGATGCCAGCACCGAGGGCGATCTTCTTGCGATACTGCGACACGATCATCGCCTGTATTGCGCGACTCATCGTATCAGCTGCGACATCATAAATCCAAACATCCTTGCTGTAACCGTCTTCACGGAACGCCTTCAGGTCGTAGCGATAAATAATGCGATCTTTGTATTTATAAAAAATCTCTTTGTCGTCCAAATCAATCGTCGCCGTAAACTCCAGCAGATGATTCCTCGGATTATTCACCATCACGAGGTTGATGGTACTCTCCCACGATGTGTTATCCTTCTTTTCATCCGAGCCGAGTGACTTCGTGTCGCCGTTCAGGTGGTGCGCTTCGTCACTCAGCAGCACTATATCGTGGTCAACCAAATCTTCGTACGTCAGGCTATTCTCGTGCGGATTATTCAGCGTTGAATGCAGCCCTTGAATCGTCGTAAACACGATATTGATCGCGTCGTCGCGAGCATCCGAAAACTCCGACACTTCACGCACCGTCACTGGCTCGCCATCAATCAGAATCTTGTCGGCAAACAGATATTTATTCGAGCTACTTTCCAAAAAGTTCTCACGCGTCTTCTCGATGATATTCGTCGTATTCACAAAAAACACGATTTTGTTAAACCCACGTTTATACAAATCCAGCAGTAGCGCCGCCATAATCATCGTCTTACCGCTACCCGTCGCCATGTTAAATAGCAGTTGCAGACCACGAGATTGGTCGCGCGTCTGGTCCTTGTCGTAGTAATGCAAATACCGTCCAATCGCTTCTTGCTGATACAGGCGTAGCTCGTGCTTCAGGTTCTCGGTGATGTATTCTGGCGCGCCGCTAAATCCGCCAGCCATCCGGCTGTAGATTTGGTACGTGTCGTCGAGCAGCATTTTGTCTTGATTGTTCACGCTTATTTATACAACTCCGCATTGAATTTCTTGTCGCTCTCACTCACCTTGAAGCTCGGGTCGTTGATATCTTCAACGTTCACATACAATGTATTGTTATCGATGAGCTCCAGTAGCAAACGTCGCTTGTCCGCGCCGCTGAGTTTGCGGAACTCGTTTTCGTTCAGTTTCGTCGGATCGACACGATAGCTCAGGAACGATGAGGCTGTCGCCTCGTTCAGCAGCGTCAGATATTCTTGATCGTCCTTAGCCGCCTCGATACGCTTTCGGAACGTGTTAGAGTTATTCATAATGTTGGCGTAGACGAATGAACCGCCACCCTGCCAGTCGACGCTTTTGCTAATGCCGGACTGATCGCCGTCGATAACGTTCTTCAAGCGAACCGTCGGATCGTTATCGCCATAGTAGAGTTGCTCGATACCGATATATTGACGCTTCATTTTGTGAGCAACAGCTGCTGTTGTGCCAGAGCCTAAATGATAATCCATCACTAGATCACCTTCACTTGTAAACATGCGAAGTAATCGTGCTATGATTTGCTCCGCTTTCTTGCCGTTTCTTAACTCAACACCGCCCTCATTAAAGATTCGTCCTGTATTGATATCATTCCAGAAGTCGCCAAGCAAACTACTTGGCCCATATGATTTAGTGTTCTCATCATGATACTCATGGAACTTTTCTTTATAAAAGTACATCTGACGACCACCGTAATAGTAAGACTTGCCACGATCAGAGTTGCGCACAATCACTTTATCCGGGGATGCTGACGACTCTTCTTTCATGGTGCCTCGTATAAATGCTCGTCGCCATATTATATCCGCATGCTTTGTTACAAAATCTATAAAACTCTGACTACTTGTGTCGTATTCGATCTGATTTTCAGACAGGAAGTCTTTGAGTTTTACAACCTCATAATTACCCGTATCTTTACCTTTGAGAACAAATGAAAACTCACCGTCCCATTCGTTAGTCTTAATGTATTCTGGTGTCACGCTCAGAATACCTTTTTTATAGACAAGAATGTGCTCTTTTTCTTTTAGGATAGTTCTATCACGATGAGCAGTCTTAACCCCAGAGGCAGTTGACATCTTTAGTGCTATTGATTTTACAAAATTATCTCGTCCGAATATCTCATCGGCAAGAACTTTTAGGTAGGCGTGTTCATCGTCATCAATCTGGATTGTAATAACGCTATTGTCTGCCATTAAACTCTTAGCAACCTGCAATCGGTTTTTCATGAAGGTTAGCCAAGAAGCATGATTGAATCTATCATTATACCCAAAGCTGTCATTGCCTGTATTGTACGGCGGATCAATATAAATCAGTTTCACCTTGCCGGCATATCGCTTTTTCAGGCTGTGCAGCACCACGAGGTTATTGCCTTTAATGATTAGGTTGTCGTCATCTTTCAGCTCATCCAGATCATGCTCGCCGTCTTTGTCGTATCGCTTCCAGTTGGTGAAAACCTTGTCGTCCAGTAGGCGTGTAATCTGATCCGGTGCCAGTACTTCATTAAAGAACACCTCGCTACGCTTTTGGTCTTCCTTGTCCTGACCACCCTCTAGCACGGCGTCCTTGTACGGCCAGTTCAGTACCACATCTTTGCTACCAGAAAGAAGCGACCCGTCATCGCTGCCGAGGCCGATCTTGTTGGCGTACTTCGTGTAGCTATCCGGTAAAAACTCTTTGCTGCTGATGAACTGCAAAAAGACGTCCTTTTTAAACACGAGCCCGCCATCCGTCTCGGTAAAAAAGTGTGTTTTCAAGCTCTTCTCACTTTGTAGTAAGTTTAAGAGCGTCGCATCATATTTTCTCGCATCCTCTGCGAGTAGGTTCTTGTTTATCGTGTCTTCGATGTTATACTTCGGATTCTTCTCGATAACACTCGTCAGCTTATCGAGCACGGTCAGGTAAGTGTTCGTCATGTGATTTATTATACCCCATGAGCGTCTAGTTTACTCGTGTAGTCAAACTTTGCGTTAAAGCAGACTCTTCTCTCCTATTTTTAACGTAAAGTTAGTCTGAATTTGTACAAATTCAGACTTTGTGAGGAGAATATGGTCGATGAGGGTGATGCCGAGGAGTTGGCCAGCTTCTTGGAGGCGTTTTGTGACTTCTTTGTCTGCTAGCGACGGTTCGAGCGTACCACTCGGGTGATTGTGTGCCACGATAATACTCGCTGCCCTATCCCTAATAGCATCCGCGAATACCTCTCGTGGGTGGACGAGACTGCTTGTCAGCGTACCAATAGAAATAATTCGCTTATTGATAAGCCGATTGGCACCATCAAGTGCCAAGCACATGAAGTATTCTTGCTTTTTGTCACGAATATTAGCAAGTTGCTCGACGGCCTTTTCAGGCGAGTCGATAATCGGGCGCTCAGACACTTCGAATCGTCTGCGCCAAAGTTCAAATCCCGCCATGATCTGTGTGGCTTTGGCGGGACCGAGACTTTTGATTGTCAAAAGGTCGTCGTAGGTAAGTTCACTTCCCTTTTCCTTGAGCAATCTCTGTACATCCCGAGCGATTTTGGTCACATCTGCCTGTGCATTGCCGCTGCCGATAATTGCCGTCAGTAATTCATAATCGCTGAGCGCTTCAGCACCTTGTGTCTGTAATTTTTCTCGTGGTCGGAGATCTTTGCGCCGATCAGACATCTTCATATCTGTAGTATACTACTTATGTAGGCAAAGGAGATCATCTACACATCATGAGCAGCTAGCATTCATCCGACCAAAGAAATCGTTTAAGTCTTGAACGAAAGGATGTTTACTATGCCAAAAGGTAGAAACCGACCTCGCCGTGAGGTAAGAAGGCCTAAAGCAACCAAATGGAATCTAAAAGCCAGCATGCCTAATGCTGGCTTTCTCAGTCTTCTATATTGTCTAGCTCGAACTGCCGTGCAATTGCTCCGCCGAGGATTGCCAGCGCTGCGGAGCCGACAAAACGTTCGGATGTCTCACGGATGACATGGGCAGTGCGTGGCATGTCCCCGCGAAAAGAATCGTTGGCCTCCTCGAAATACTCTCGGACATTGCTGACGTTTGCTGGACGTATAATGCCATTAATATTGTGCTCCAGTGCAGATAGGCTGGCCTGTGGGTGGCGGGCGCTAACAAATAATGTAATTGCTTCGAATGCTTTGATGCCGAAGTCAACCGCTCGAGTTTTATCGGTATCGCTAAGGATGTTCTCGGCGGCGATTACCAGAGGTCGATGTGTGCCGATAAATATAGGATAATCTTTTTCTGCATTGCTATGCCCACCTCTGAGTATTTGGGCATTTGCTAGCATTAGCGAGAGGAACTCGGCGTTCGTATCACTCAGGTCTTTTTGGGGAAAGTCGGATTGTTCCTCTAATTGCGCTAAGATGTCTATACTCAACATAATTGTGCCATTGTACTCCTGAGTCTCTGCGGAGTAAACCATAAGAGTCGTAGCTAGTAAGCGCTACATTATTCTGAAATGTAGTAGCTTGAGTACGGTGTGTAGGTTTTTTGCAGTTGCGAGTTGTTGCCACTTCTTTTCATCCATCATAATGCCGGTATCCCGTAGCGTATGCTCAGCGGAGGGTGGATTTTTTAGCTTTGTAATGTCGCGTAGAATGTTGCAGAGACGTTCATAGCCCTTCTGCTCTAGTAGCTCTTTTTTTGTCTCGGCGAATATATCATCAAGTTCCTCTCGACTTAGCTGGGTAGATAGCCTAATAGTACCGATAAGACTGTGATCTTGGTCGGTGGCGTATGCCTCACTGGTTACAAATCCACCATGTGTATCAGCGATGTCTGAGAGGAGGATATTTAGTGTCAGGCCGCAAACTTGGCGGTACAGAGGCTTGAGCCAGCGTTCGATCTCGCTATAGTTGGAGACAATACGAAGCTCGTATGTTTGCACTTCTTTGCCAACGGTGAGCGTACGGCCATTGATGCGGTGGATGGTATTGTCGTTCCAATCGATGTTATTAAACAAGAGTAGTTGCTTCTTTAGCTCGTCAGGATCCTTAACCTCGAGAGATCTTTCATATTCACTCTCAAGCTGAGCTAGTCCTATGTCGAGGAACTCTGGAATAGATAGAAAATCTAGAGATGCTTTATGAATAACGATATCAATATCTATATCGCTATAGAAATCTATGTCAAAGATTACTTTGCTATCTTCGGTATAGGCATCAATGGAGTAGTCAACGGTATCGAAAAGTCCCCTATCGCGAAGAGCTGTATCAAGCTGTATGAAGTAAATATGCTCATATAGATGGGCAAAAAGGTGGCTGTCGCAATGCTTTGTAAGTTTAACTTGCTTCATGGTGTTCATTGTACTCTAGAATGGGAAAGCCCCGCCAGTCCGAAGACTGGCGGGGCGGGGCGACAGGTGTCACCAGCTGCGACGCCCGTGGGTGTTCTTGCCCTTGGTGTCGTGCGTCTTGCGGCTGTTGCCGCCGGAACCCGACTGCTTCTTCGAGTTGCGACCGCTGCCACCGACCAGATCGCCGAGCGCTCCACTGAAGCCAGTACTCGGCTTCTTGCCGTAGCTCGAGCGCTTCTGGCCAGAGCCTTGGATGCGCGCCTTCTTTCCGCTACCCTTGTAGGCCACGGAAATCACCACACTTTCGTGTTGTTGCGGTTTCCCGCTTCTTTACTCCAACATCGGTTGACGCTAGACTAGGCCTTATTATACATTTTTATATAACTATGTCAATATCTAACGGAGGCGGAGCTCGGTGGCGTCGGTTTTCTGGGTGGTTTGCTCTTTTGCTGGGATTTCGGTAGTGGTTGTCTTTTTCTTGCGGTTGCGAGTGCGCTTTTTCTTGGCTGGAGCCGATTGCTCACCTTCCTTGCTTTCCTGTGGCGTGATGACCTGTGACTGGGCATTGATTGGCCATTGCTTGGCCTGTGCTTGGCTCTGAGGCGCTGGCTGTTGGTTGTTTTGCTGGCTGAGCGGCTTGATGAGCTCATCGATCTCTTTTTCGATCTCTACGCGTGGACGGCTGTAGTGACGGCGAGTGTTTTCGATGATCTGGGAAGTGTTGTCGGTCTGGGCCGGTGGCAAGTTGAGCGTCCGGGCTGAAAATGCCGGCGTTTTCTCTCCATTAATCACCATATTTATGACGAAGTTGCGATTGTGCATTTGGAGCAGGTCAAGCGCTTCAAAGTTTGGCTCGAATTGCTTGGAGAGGATCGGTGCGTCATCGGCCGAGACACGGAAGCATATCATGGTACCGACGTTGCCAAAGACGGCGTCGCGCACGGTATCTGACATCTGAGAAATGTATTGGTTTGCCACGGTCAGATTGAGACCGTATTTTCGTGCCTCCGAGAGAATAGTCGCGAATGAGTCGGTGGCGAAATTTTGAAACTCGTCAACATAGAGATAAAATGGCCGGCGGTCCTCGATATCCGGGATGTCGCTGCGGCTCATAGCAGCGAGCTGGATTTTGGTGACGAGGAATGAACCAAGGATAGCAGCGTTGTCCTCGCCTATCAGGCCCTTTGAAAGATTGACGATGAGGATTTTGCCTTCGTCCATAATCTCACGGATATTAAATGTAGATTTTGGCTGGCCAATGATATTACGGATGATTGGGTTGGCCGTAAAGGCACCGACTTTGTTGAGCACCGGTGCGATGGCTTCGGCCTGGAACTTGTCGTTCCAGCTGGCAAACTCTACATTCCAAAACTGCAAGACGACGGTGTCGGTGCAGTAGCCGAGCGTTTCTTTGCGGAATTTCTTATCAGTCAACATGCGCGTGATATCGAGCATGGTGGTATTGGGCCGATCAAGCAGCGCCAAGATGGTGTAACGAAGGATGTACTCGAGACGTGGTCCCCAGCTTTCTCCAAACATACGTTTCAACACGCCGATGACCTCAGATGAAATGTTGGTCTTCATGTTTGGATCGATAACTTCAAGTGGGTTGAAGCCAAGCGGATGAGCCGTGTCAGCGGGATTGAAGTACACGACGTCTTTGAGGCGAGAGCCAGGGATGAATTTCATGTTGTTGATGGCGAAATCGCCGTGCGGGTCGATGATGGCGTAACCTTGATTGTGAAAGATATCGCTGAGCGCAAACAGCTCTAAAGTACCGGACTTACCTGCTCCGGTCTGTCCGATGATGTAAACGTGGCGTGAGCGGTCGTAGCGTAGCATGCCAAACTGGTGGTTGATACCACGGAAGTTGGTGACGCCAAAGGCGGAGATATTTTCATCAATAGCTGAATTACCGGTGATGACCGGCAGTTTGGCTGGCGGCTCTGCGGTTTTTGAGCTAGCCCAGACGATGTTTGGCGTCTCGACATTGGTGTGCGGCAGGTGGAAAACAGAGGCCAGCTCTTCGATGTTGAGAATAAAGCCGCGATCGATGAAGGTGCGGGCTTTGTATGCATCAAGTGATGACTTTTCAAACGACATCTTGCCAGCCTTGAAGCCATTGAGATTGGTTGAATTAAACTGCTTGAAGGTGCCAATGATGGCCTGCATTTGTTGACGCGCACTGCCATGACTTTCGCCAAGGTATGCTAGGCGAATTTTCACCTGGTAACCCAGTTTTGTCGCTTTCTTCTCTGCCTCGGCGACACGAGTTTTTTCGCGCTCGGAAAGAACCTTTTCTCCAGTGCTGTTGACACCGTGTTCGGGTGGTTTCCAGAGTGCTTCAAAGAAGGTTGCAAACCAACGAAAATCAAATCCTTGACCGCCGATAAGTGCATTGAAAGGATTACCACCTCGTGCAGAGCCGATCCATCGTTCTGAGGCTCTGTGCCAATCGTCGGCGATCGGTCGTACAAGGACTTGTGCCCACAATTCATCGCCAGTATTTTCAAGTTTGGCGAGTGTCCCGGTGATCCCAGCCAATGGATCGACCTCAAAGTTTTGGAAGGTTTTGATCGGAAGGTATTCACTGTCAGTCAGTCCGATCTCATTGGTGCAAATGACGCTGTGTTCGCGATCGTGCGACGTGTAGTCTTCATCTGCTTTATGGATCTGCACTGTCGGGTATTGAGAGTAAATCTGTCCTTCGACAAAGCTCTGGAGCCCTTTCGGTACCCAGACATAGAAGCGAATCTGGCCACCGATAGAGGCTATTTCAAAACTCAGGTGTTCTTGGATTCCCTTTGAGATTTTTAACTCTTTTTTGTCGCGCAAAATACCATGCAGACTGGCAAATAGCTGCTCAGCTGCGAGCTCCGACTTGTCATTGGCTTTTGGAATCTCGAGGATGAGCAGTACGCTTTCCTGCACATCTTTGACGATCTCAGCGTTTCGATAATTACGCCAAGTCAAGAATAGCAGAGCGATAACGATTGGAATCCAAACATACCACTGCAAGATAAATTCAATTAGCCAAGAGAATATGCCCATAAGCGTTACTCCTCACTATTATAACAGGGAAGACTCTACCCTCCCAGCCTTTTTCGAATTCGTTCCGAAAGTGCCAGAGAGACGGACCCCCTCTTATCCTACGTCTCAGCGAGTTCGTACGTAGCCTTTGAGACGCGCTTAAACTGCGGTTTGCTCTGGAGATTGAGCAGGATCGTCGTCTCTTTTACCTGTCGGCTCTTGAGCACTTCGCGGACAATGTCGTCGCGATGCATTGGTTTGCCAGCTTTTTTGAGTACGCTAGTGATGATATCGGCAACAGTTCCTTGCGAATAGCCCCATGAGTCGAGCGCATAAATGCCGCGGCCAATGAGTACAAAACGCTTGTCTTTGATGAGCTCGTTGTGTATCGCCTGTGTCGTGACGTCTTTTCGCTTGAAATCGCTGCTTTTGATAGCCTTTGCGATGTCTGAAAAGTGCATCGGTTTACCATTTGAAGCTAGGATGACATATATCTTGTCGCGAATATTCTTTGGATTGACGGTTGGCCATTTGGTAAGACCCCAGTTGTCTTTGAGCTCGGCGAGGTTTTTTGAGATGCTTGCGAGCGCACGAACGTGGTCGGGGTGTTCGTATTTGTCGAGTTTGGCGTGGAGGGCGTCTGATTGGATTGGCTCACCATGCTCTTTGATGGTTTTGACAATCTCGTCAACGCTGGTCCTTACTTTCTTTTCGTCGCCATGCTCTTTGATACCAACAGCGTGGTGATAGTGGTCATTTTCTGATACAACGGTCAGGCCTGGGGCAAGTTCGGATAAAAAGCCGACATGTGCGCGCTGCTTGGCGTTGGAATTGCCGTCGACAATGCGATCTGTGAGATCACTCACCTTTGACACTCGGCCGCCTTCGGACAGGTGGCGGACCATTTGGCGCTCAATCTCACGAACAGAAGGTACTTTGCCATTTTCGGCTGCAATCTTGAGGCGGATGAGAATAGCTTTTTCCAGCTGACGCACACGCTCACGGGTGATGCCGAGAAGCTCTCCGATCTGTTCAAGAGTTTCCTTGCGATCATTCAGCCCAAAGCGACGCGAAATGATCTCTTTCTCGCGATCCTGCTCAATTGTATCAAGGACGCTCTTGACTGCGTCTTCGAGTTCGTTTTTTGTCTGTGTTGTCGTCGCTACTTCGTCCATAACTGTTCTTATGCCTCTCTCTGCCCCTCTGGCCGACTTAGGGTTAATAGGTAGATTTATACGAATTATAGAACATGTGTACTATAATGTCAAATCTTTTCTACGCTTAAAATAATTATAGCACAAAATAGACGCTTATGGTAAAGCATTGCTTCGGGCTTTTTTTACTCAAAAACTCTGTCCTCTTAGAAAATATTTCATGACCTTCGGCAACTAAAAGCCAGGTTTTAAAGAGCCCGCCCCGAAAGAGCGGCCGGGTCCCTGAGGTATTTTCCTCGGAGCGGGCTCTTCTTTTGGGCAGGCATGTGCGCACGGATTGGTCAATCAGCTTCTTCGTTGAGGATTGCGATGACCGACCACTCGCCGGTAAAGCGATTACCGCACAGTCCTATTTGGTCGGCTGGCAGGGTGATGGAGTAGCCGTCGTTGTTTTCAACAGTGACGACCAAGGTTCCTCCATCATTTTCTTGCGGATAGACCTCAGACCGGATGGTCCAGTTGCGACGCGACGACGGTTCGCCGGGCTTCCAACAGATGATGCGATCCCCCCAACGAACGGTGCTCATGGTGAGAGCGTCTTCTTTCAGGGGATTAACGTATGCGCTCATTCGTACTCCTCCTCATCTCTATGGTGTGGGCACGAATTAAGATAATACTACAATATTTTCTATAAAATAAAAAGCCGATTATTTTTTTCGGGTATTACGACGGCCACGAGCTTTCTTGGCTGGTGCTTCGGCGAGAAGTTTTTTGGCTTGGTCGTGAGTGATCTTTTTTGGATCATCGTCTTTTGGAATTTTGGCATTCTTTTTGCCATCGGTGATGTAAGGTCCAAAACGGCCGTTGAGCACTTTGATACCGTCGCCAAAGTCGGCAATATTCTTCTCAGCTTCGGCTTTGAGCTTAGCATCATAAAGTTCCAGAGCTTTCTCGAGGGTGATGTCATGTGGGTCTTCAGGCTTGATGGAGACAAAGAGTTTGCCGACTTGGATATACGGCCCAAAACGACCGATATTCGCCTTGATATCCTGGCCATCCTTCGTCTGGCCGACAAGTCGCGGGAGTTTGAAGGCATACAATGCTTCTTCAAGCGTAACGGTCTCAAGCTTGGCGCCTTTTGGCAATGGTGCGAATTGCGGTTTTTCGTCATCATCCTGAGAGCCAAGCTGGAGCATCGGCCCAAAGCGGCCAAAGCGGGCAAAGATCGGTTTGCCGGTTTTTGGGTCGGTGCCGACTTCTCTGTTGGTGCCGACCTTGCTGCGGTCGATGTCTCCGGATTTTTCAATGAGGGAGTGGAATGGACCGTAGAAACTCTTGAGCATCTTGTTGCGTGGCAACTTGTCGTCAGCGATTTGATCGAGCTCGGTCTCGACGTTGGCGGTAAAGTCGTAATCAACGACTTGTTCAAAGTGGTCACCGAGGAAACCGGCAATCAGTTCGCCAGCTGGTGTTGGTATGAGTTTGCCCTTGTCGGAGCCGGTCTTTTCTTGTTCTATTTCGCGAATGACTTCGGTTGTCTCTTTATTGGCCGTATCTTCGATCGGCTCTGCTATCGTTTCAAGTTTGAGTATGATAACATTGCGCGGCATGCCCTCGCTGTCGCCTTTTTCAGCGTAGCCACGAGTCTGGATGGTATCGATGATAGTGGCGTAGGTACTTGGACGACCGATGCCGAGTTCTTCGAGCTTTTTAACAAGACTTCCTTCGGTGTAGCGAGCCGGTGGACGAGCAAAGACCTGGCGAGCCTCGACACTATAGAGATTAAGTTTATCTTTTACCTTGAGATCGGGCAAAATTTCCTCTTTTGAAGTACCGTAGACACGGAGGAAACCGTCAAAGATAATGACTTGACCTTTGGCTTCGAAGACCTCGTCGCGAGTTGAAACAGTAATAGTGATGGTCGTGTTTTCCAGTTTGGCTGGGGCCATTTGGCTGGCAAGCGTACGACGACGGATGAGGTCGTAGAGCTTTTGGTCGTATTCATTGCCGCTCACTTGCTCGCGACTGATGTCGGTGGGTCGGATGGCTTCGTGAGCTTCTTGGGCGCCAGCAGCCTTTGTCTTAAACTTGCGGACCTGTGAGTATTCGTGGCCGTAGAGGCGCGTGATGAAATCTTTTGCACTCGCAATGGCCTGACCGGACAGATTGACGCTGTCGGTACGCATGTAGGTGATCTTTCCGTCTTGATAGAGCTTCTGGGCGGCTGTCATGGTGGCGCGCGAGCTAAAGCCGAGCTTGGTGTTGGCTTCTTGCTGGAGCGTTGATGTCGTGAACGGCGCGGCCGGATTGCGCGTACTTGGCGATTTTTTGACGTTTGAAACGGCAAAAGCGGCATTTTTTAAACTTTCGAGGAATGTCTTGGCATCTTCTTCGTGATCAAATCGCTGATTGAGCTCTGCCTTTATCTCTTTTCCTTCGTGCGGGAAAATCGCGACAACCTTGAATTGGCTTGAACCTTCAAAGCCTTGTATCTCTTTCTCGCGCTCCACGAGTAAGCGTACAGCCGGACTCTGGACACGGCCAGCAGATTTACCGCCAGGCACCTTTTGCCAGACGACAGGGCTGAGCTCAAATCCAACGATACGATCAAGGATTTGACGAGCTTGCTGGGCTTCTACGAGATGCATATCGACAGTTCGCGGCTGTTTGATCGCTGCAGTTATGGCGTCTTTGGTGATCTCATGGAAAACGATACGATTTGTCGTTTTTGGGTCAAGTTTCAAGACTTCACAAAGATGCCAGGCAATAGCTTCCCCTTCGCGGTCTTCATCGGTTGCCAGCCAGACGGTATCGGCTAATTTGACGGCTTTTTTTAGCTCGGCGATAACTTTCTTTTTTTCGGGATCAATCTCATACTGGGTCTTGAAATCATTTTCTATATCGATAGGCGGTGTGCCATCCTTTGTCTTTTTGACAATAGATCTGATGTGTCCGATGCTCGAAAGCACATGAAAATCTTTACCGAGGTATTTCTCGATAGTTTTGGCTTTGGCTGGTGACTCGACAATGACTAGATTCTTGCTCATATAGTATGTATGCTTATGTTTGCTAGTGAAACACAACTGTCCATACTACGCAACTTTGTCGATTTTGTAAAATATTTTGAGGATTGACACACCAGCTACCAAGGTTCATACTAGAAATAATTCCAGGAATCTGGTCGCCAGATACCGGAAAATAAACATTAAATTACAACAGAAAGGTCCTTTGTATGAGAGTAAATGATAGTGTACCGTTAGACTGGCGTGGCGAGGTTATTTCTCACGATCTACCTGTTGTAACGTCAGATATTGCGGAGATTCGGGCACGACTCGACCGTGTTGATTTGGCTGGCCATGCGCATGATGCCCCAAGTTACGAGGTGTTGCCACAAGATAGCCATGCCATCGAAGCACGCCAACAGCAAACCGCAAAGCTTAATGCGGCAGCTATTCCGCGAGTTGTCATGGCGCCACGTCTTGTGACGTACTAGGTGCCGTCCGATATCAACGTAGCGTCCACTGCCCAGCGCCGAGCGGACGGATTATTCCCGCGATTTCAAGCATCGTCAAGGCGGTCGAGAGATCGGTGGCGCTACATCCAATAACGTGTTGTATCTCGTCGCCATCACGGACACCTTGCTCTAGGTGTTTGATGATTGCGGCCTGCACGGGATCTCGCGTGGCGATATGATGATGCGCGGGTGCTTCGAGCAGTTCTGGCGCAATAGCTTCCAGCACCTCGTCGCTATTCGTCAGGGGTGCGGCACCTTGCTTGATCAATTGGTTGCAGCCAATACTCATTGGACTCGTAATGTTGCCCGGCACGACGAATACATCTTTGCCCTGCTCCATGGCGTGCATAGCAGTATTTAGCGTGCCGCTGCGAGCAGCTGCTTCGGTGATAATGACAGCGTCAGATAGTCCGGCAACAATACGGTTTCTCTCTAGAAATGTCCATGACTTTGCTTCTTCGTGCAGTTCGTATTCGCTGAGGATCGCACCATCTGCTTCGACGATTTGCTTAGCTAGATGGCGATTCGTGGCTGGGTAAATATCGGGGAGACCATTGCCAAGGACCGCCAAGGTTGTTCCCCCTGCTTCGAGAGTTGCTTTATGGGCAAGAGCATCCACGCCGAGCGCTAGGCCAGAAATGATGACGACTCCCCTGTTAGCCAGTTCCCGAGCCAGACGCGTCGTGACTTCGCGTCCGTAGGCTGTTGGTTTGCGGGTGCCGACGATAGCGACACTTGGCCTTCTCTGTTTTGGTAATTTTCCTATGTAATGTAACGATTGTGGAGGCTTGGCAATATACTCCAATATCTGGAGGAAGTTGTTCTTATCTGGAGAAATTCTATTGATTTTCATAAAAAACCTGTCGAAAGGTATTGACGTAATGTCAAATCCGTGCTAATATGGTGAACGATTGGTTGGAGAACCCTGCGAGGGCCAGCCAAACGCACCTTATACCCCCTATTCTAACTATATGTTAGGTTGTAAACAATGGCTTAGGCAAAGTAATCTACCCTCCACTTTCCTTCGCACTCCAAACATTGTTTACATACTAATCCCTTTAACCCCCGATCATTTATGATCGAGGATCCCGTTCAAACAACGACTATTCAGTAGTGATTTGCTCAGGCGCTCAGATTATGGAGTTTTTCTGCAGACGCTTCGTTGTGGGGTGGGTTGAAGGGTAAAACGGCGCCAGGTGATGCCCACCCTTACCTGGCGCTTTTTTATTTGCCTAAAAATGAACCAACCCCCGACGGCAACGTCGGGGGTTGGAGCTTGAGGGCAAACTAAAGTCGGTCTGTCGCTTGCCTGAGTAGTGTTGCGACTTGAGATGTCTTCTCGGTGCCGCGTGGCGCAAACGGCTGAAATCCCCAGTCGATGTCTTTTTTCCAGAGTCGTCCATCAAGACTCACGAAATAGTCCAGTCCCCAGTCCTCTGGAGAGTAGGTACCGTTCTGGTGTTCGTCGGCAAACAGCCACAACATGATGTCTCGCCTGCCCGGGACATAGACCGTTCGCGTCTTCTTGCGCCAGAAGCCGTAGACTTCCTCAGAAGGTACTCGTACACGTTCCGTTCGGAGGATGGCGCCCTCGTAGTTCTTGGCGGCAACCTTCTGAAGGAAGTGCTCAATCTCCTCGTGGAGGTTCTCTTCGGCTGTAAGCTGTGCCATTCTTCTCTCCTGCTTCCACTTGGCTGCTCTCGCCTTGCAACTTGCTTCGTAAGCCTCGTTTCGCTGTCGATTGCGTGCTTTTACTCGAGCGACAATCTCATCATGACCCTGCACTTAGAGCATCCTGTCTCTCAAGCTCCGATTCCGGAGCGGTCTCGTCGAATAAATCAACAATTTCGCCGCTCGACGAAATTTATATTAGAATATCATGATTACTAAGGTCTTGCAAACTAGCCAAGAGGGCTGAGAGTGTCTGATGTGTGCGTTGGTTCTTCCATTTCAATGGAGGGAAGATTGTCATGCTGGGCGGTAATTTGCGTAGCGAGTTCTTTGTCAGCTTTCCGACTCTCCTCGATAGTGACCGTGGCCAGAATCACAAACTCCTCGAGCTTACGTAATTGACGAGGTTTTATAAATAGTGCGTCAAAGAGCCTCCACATGCGAATCTCGTTGAGTGTTGCGGGCCATTCTTCAAGCCTTTTGTCCCTGATATCTTCCCAAATCTCAGTCTTGCCGTGCTGGGTCGCCTCAGTGATGTGCGTATTCATTGCTTTTAGCATACTCCCTCGGGTCAATGTGTCAAGACATTTGATAGAATATGCGGATCAGCTGTGCGTCGTAGGGGCAAAGTTGCCAGTGGCAAATTGTTCTATCAGCTCGCCTACTAGTGAGAATATTTGCGGCAATTTGGCAGTTTCCTCGCTGGTAAACTTCCCCAAGACAAAATTTACATCATCAATATGCTCACGGGTGCTATTTGAAACGCCGATACGGATACGGGCGGTTTCCGGCCCCATGTGCTGATTGATTGATTTGATGCCGTTGTTGCCGGCATCGCTGCCGCCCAGCCGGGTACGGACGGTGCCAAATGGCAGCATTAGCTCGTCGTGTATGACGAGGATATCCTCGTGGGCGAGTTTGTAAAAATCTGCAGCAGCGCGCACTGCTTCGCCGCTGAGGTTGTAGTATGTTTGCGGCTTGAGAAGCAGTACTTTCTCGCTTCGTATGGCGAGTTCGGCTACTTCCGCTTTGAATTTTTTCTGCAAAGCAAACGACACATCGTACTTTTTGGCAAATGAATCAATTGCCATACATCCGGCGTTGTGGCGGGTATTTCGGTAGCGGGCTTCGGGATTTCCTAATCCAATGATGAGCTTCATATCTGTAGGTTAGTATATAGCATTGACAATATATGATTTAAATGATACAATAGTATATAAGGATCGCTTCCCCCCATGAAAGGAGATCCGAAATGACCACGTATGAGGTGGTTAGGCCTGTCTCAAGGGCTAGTGTGGCGATCAGTAGTGTCGTCTTGATGCTGCTGATCGTGGGCGCTGGCGTGCTCCTGATGATTCGGGGCAATACTAGTGCAAGTAACTGGACCGTCATCGTGATGGTTGTCTGGGGTGTCTACGTAGCCAGGAGGTGGTGTCGCTACTTGGGCCAAGGGCCGATGCCGTCGTGCATCGCCGTGGTTGATGATTCTCCGGGCACGACTATTATCCCTCAACAGGAGGAGGAGCCAGTGACCTATAAGGGCCATCCGTGGGACTATTTTGGTGGCCCGCATCCGTTCGACCGTCTGTCGGCTACGGACTAATCTGTGACCCCGGTCTCGACTTTGAAGAACCCCGCGTTCTCGGTCGAGGCGCGGGGTTCTTCCATTTTTACGGTTTTCATGTTATGATTAGCTTGTTGTCGTGCAGATATGAAACTCATTACTTTCATTTTTTGCTAGTAGCACCTTTGTAGCTCTCCTTTAATCAAGATATTTTGCGATTTGTATCGAAAGATGCCCTGAACCCCGCACGACAACAGGCGGTGGTACAGGAAAGGAGTCTGGCATGTCCGGATTGAACAACGCGCTACCTCACTATGTATTTCTCCACTCGCTTCCGTCTGACCTCTACAGGCAATGGATGGAAGAAGGGCTGGATTCTGAAGGCTACAGGTTTGTGGTCGATCGACTCGGAGACATAGTGACAAAGTGCGAGAAGAAGGACGCTGAAATTGTGCTTGATTCAGTTGAAGAGATGGACTGGTACGGTCTTCGGTCCGAACTGAAGTTTGTCGGCATGATGGAGGTGTCTGTTGCCGGTGAGCCTGTCTCCATGAAGGTAACTGGCTACATCTCGCCGAGAGGTAGAGGTGTTATGTGGGTTGAAGATGGCGTGATGCCGCTCGACGATCCATCTATGTAGCCCCGGCTACAAGGTTAGAGCTCCGCTCCCTTGTGGTGCGGGGTTCTTTCCTTATTTTGACTAGTTGTTTTCTGAATTTTTGGCTTTTTTGTACGCTTTCGTGACTGGTTCTTTACCCTCGGCTATACGGTCTTTGTTGCGTTTGATCTGCTTTTCGTCGCGAAAGCTGAATTTGATCGGTGTACCGGCATAGTCGTACGTCTCGCGAAGCAAGCGCTCTAGGTAGCGTTTGTAGCTCCAGTGGACGAACTTGAGGTTTGAGCCGTAGATGACAAACCATGGCGGCGTGGTATCGGTTTGCACCATGTAGCGCAGCTTGGGGTGTGTATTTTTCAGTCCGGAGGGCGGGTGCTTGATGGTGGCTTTTTGCAGTAGATCATTGAGGATGCGAGTTTTGGTGTCTTGTTTGCGGCGTTTGTCGATCAAAGTTGCGAGCTCGAAAATCTTGCTGACGTTTTGCCCGGTGACGCTGCTGGTAAAGATGAGTGGTGCCCAGGGGGTAAATTTGAAATAATAACTGACTTTGCGAATGATCTGATCAGAAACGGATTCGTCTTTTTCTTCCAGGCTGTCCCATTTGGTGACAACGATGACCATCCCCTTACCTGCTTCGTCGATGATGCCTGCCAGCCGTTGATCAAGCGCGGTATTGAGTTCATTGACGTCCATGAGTAAGAGGCAGATATCAGCTTCTTCGATGGCCTGCAGGGTGCGCAGTACTGAAAACTTTTCGATGCCAACCTCTTGCTTGCCCTGGCGGCGGATGCCAGCTGTATCGAGGATTTCTATGGGGCGGCCATGGTATTTCATCGAGATGCGGTTGACATCGCGGGTGGTACCAGCAATATTTGCTACGATTGCCTGTTGTTTGCCAGCCAAAGTATTGAAGAGATGACTTTTGCCAACGTTTGGCCGGCCGATCAAAGCGATCTTGAGGATATCGGTTTGCTCTGCTTCGGTTGCTTCGGGGATGGTGGTGGCAATCTCATTAAGAACATCCACGATGCCAGAATTGTGCTCAGCTGAGGTGCGGATGATCGTTTTGATGCCAAGGCGGCGGAATTCGTCATCTGGCAATGCACCCTTTAGATCGGCTTTATTGGTGATGAGGATGACTGGTTTTTTGCTACGCAGGGCTTTTTTGGCAACAAAACGATCATCATCACTGGCGTACTGAGAACTATCGACCACGACTAGTATGACATCGGCGGCTTCGGCGGCTTCGGTGATCTGCTCTTGGATTGAGGCTTCAAACTCATCGTTTGGGTCTTTGAGGCCGGCGGTATCGACGAGCCAGAACTGCTTGCCTCGAAACTCTACCTTGCCGAGGACGTTATCGCGCGTCGTACCTGCCTCGCGGGCAACGATCGCTTGCTGCGCGCGGACCATACGATTAAAAAGCGAACTCTTGCCGACGTTCGCCTGTCCGATGATTGCAACGGTTGGTAGTTTTGAGGCCATAACTTCGGCTTAGTATAACAGAGGTGGCTAAAAATGTCGAGTATGGACAAAAGTAGCATGACATGATATCGTCGGTCTATTGCGTCGAGGTTTCGTACAAGCCATTGGAATTGTCAAAAGCTCCGCACGGACTTTTGACAACAGGACGAGAGGAACTCTCATGGGAAAAGCAGAAGATTATTTGTGTGAGCAGGAGTGGCAGACTGAAGAACGTGAGCAACTTCATACTGCTCAGCTCGTGGAGCTATTGAACGCAGTGATCCCACCGCTACTCAGAGTCCTCGAAGACAAGGAGTGGCCAGGTGCCAGACTGGTGCAGTTCGGTATGCGTCGCCGCAACCTGGTGCGTTTCTGGAAGAAAGAACGTGAGGTTGCCGGCGATAAGCTGGTATGCTGGTCTGTGGGATTTGGTCAACATGATTGTTTTCTCTTTCTCACCTCTACCGGACAGCTAGGCGTACGGCGACTGCTACCGTATGCCTGGCGGTGGGAACAGCATATGTATACATATGCCAACCTCCTAGGGATCGTTCAGGGGCTACGTGACCTTGAGAAGCGGGACGATGTGGGAACCAATTTTCTCAAGCAGGCCGTTATCGAGCGTCAGATTGAGCTCGAGGACGACCTGTATAAGACGCTCGCGAGCTGGTTCAACATCGATACTCGGAAGCAAGTCGTATCGTAACGTCAAAAGTCCTTGGCCACCTGGAAACAGGTGGCCTTGGTCTTGCTTTTGCTAGAAATTATGTTAGAATACTTGAATACTATGTCGGATAATGAGGTGCTGGACAATTATGAGAAGCGTCGTATAGATACGCTGACTGATGAAATTGCTTTTCGTGAGTTGATTGAACTTGCGAGTGAGGTGTGTTTTGGACATCAACTTGAATTTGAGCCCTACAAATCACCCCAGCATGAAGCAGCACGGGTCATTGCGAAGCTGGGCGCTAGGGGGCTACGCAGTCTGCTTGATACTGACGCTGATACTTTGACGACTCGTGGTTGGGATGAGCGCGATACTGATGGTGAGGACGGCATTGAACATCTGTGGATCGATGCGCCCCATCGCTTTCCGCAGCTTACGAGCGATGAGCCGAGGCTGCACCTCGTGCATGAGGCAAGGCAATTTGGTCAAGAATTGCTCGATATGGCATATCGATGTCTCGGCCCGGAAATCCACGAGAAAGCCCGGGCTTTTCGGGAAGCCACCAGTGATGAAGTACAACTAGACATCATTTTGTGGCTCCACAATCGGCTCAATGAGTTTGCTTATGGCGGAAGGGGTCTTGAGTTAAATGAGGAAGGGGCCGAAGTTGATGGCTTTTACCACCCCGTGCGCCTTTCTCCGCTTGCCATCGGGCGATATCCCGATCATCGGCTCTCGCCTACCTGCCTGGGTATAAGTATTATTGCTGCCAGTTTTTTCGAAAAAGCTGGAGCCGATCACCTACACGTCGGGGTTATGCGCACGGCAATGCAGGCACAATTTAGTCGATTGCACCTACTCTTAGATCATATACGTGAAGTTGCCGAAACGAAAGGGACTTCGGTCGTCGAATCAGTGCAAAAAAGCATCACGGCTACGGCATCGAGCGTGCGCGAAAGGCTAAGCAATGACACTGGGTTTCATGCGGCAAATCTCGTGAGGCTTCAGAGCGGTGCATGGGCAACACTCGATGCCAATTTTTATATCATCTCTCTTGATGATAAGCCGAACTCTGCTAAAGGCAAGATATATGAGATTTTGAGACAATACGAGGAATCTGCGCCAGGGCTGGAGTTGACGTATCTTAGGCGGGCTGGGGCGCCAGCGGATTCTATTATGGCTTGGCTTATTGACGAGAGAATGCCCCGGCCACAATATGACGATGATACTTTGCGGCGCATTTTGCTAGAAGAGGACGAATCAATCCCCGATAAATTGCGCCAGATAATCATGCCAGAGCTACTAAAAGACCAGACAGGCGGGCGCCCAGAGGTGGTTGAGTTTATTGATAAAATGTACTCGCAAAATGCTTTTTATGGTTGCTTTGAAAAATATGTGTTGTGGGGAGAGTCTCTTGAAGTGGTACTTGGGCGCTGTAAGCAAGATGGTGAGTATCTCCGGAGGCGTATCGATGACCTTAAGAGTATGTGGGTACCGGCTGTTGTATCAATGGCTGTGCAGGCAACCAATCAATATGCCGAATATTGCCGCTGCGATGATCACGAGATGCTCGAGGTAGGTTTACCTGCACAACGAATTGGCCTCGCGGTACTAAAAGACTTTGACCTGTATTGTGGCGGGGATATTTCACCAGGTTTTTGGATATCAAACTGGGCTAGCCAGATACCAGTGATTGAGGCAATGGATAGTGAAGACAAAGTGAGTCGACCAGGTCAACATAGACTCGCCAGAGCGCACGCAGCTTCACTTAGTTGGAGTCGCTTGCGGTATGAAAAAAGCTGTGGTATAGTAAACTCGTTCATCTCCCGACAGAAGGAGGCCAAAAATGGCGAAGGTTGATCCGGCTGGTCTTGAGGATCTTGTCAGGGAGGCTGGGGTCAGTGCGCGTACTGCGAAGAAGCTTCGCGACGCAAACGAGCCCAAGGCGGCGGCAACCAAGAAGCCGCGCGGCCACGGCGCTCCCACTCAGGAGCAGATCGTCATCGAGGACATCTGATCTGCTGGGCGGGCGGTCGGCAATCGTTGATCGCCCGCCAAAGGGAATCTTGAACGTACCGCTCTCGCCCTATCTGGGGCTGGAGCGGCTTTTCATATGCGAGCGTTGATTTCCCTATGTGAATGTCAGTTCTGACTGAGGAGATGATACTGACCGGGACGAATCTGAGCTAGCTCGTATGGTCCAAATTGAGTGCGGTGGAGTGTCCTGATGGTATAGCCTAGTGCGGAAAATGTGCGGCGGATCTGACGGTTACGGCCTTCGTGCATGGTAATACGGTAGTTTGTAGCTGTAGTTGGCTGGTCGTCTATCTTCTCGACCACAAATTTACTAGGGCCATCTTCGAGCATGATTCCGTAATCAGAGATCATCTGCTGATGGAGCGGCTCAAGTGGTTTATCTAGAGCTACCTCGTATATCTTTGTCTTGTAAAATTTCGGATGGGTCATTTGGTGAGCGAAATCGCCGTCATTTGTCAGGAGGATGAGACCTGATGAATCTTTGTCGAGCCGACCAACAGGCTTGAGTATGTGGTACTTGACCGGGAGGAGCTCGTAGATCGTGGGGCTGTCGCCCTGTGGACGCCGCGAGCAGACGTAGCCGACGGGTTTGTGTAGGACCAAGTAGAGATACGTGGCGTCTTTTTTGACGGCAACACCGTTGACTTTGATAGTAGCCTCCTCGGCTGCACGAGCGCCGAGCCCAACTATTTTGTCGTTGACTGTCACCTTGCCTTGTTCGATTAGGGTATCGGCAGCACGGCGTGAGATTCCCAGCTCAAGTGCGAGGAATTTGTTGAGTCGGACTGAGCGCCTATCGTTGGTCATACTAATGAGTATATACTACCACTCAGCCCGACTGTAGCTTGATGTTTTTATGCTGTCGGGGCTTGTGGCGGTGAGACGGGTGGGGTCTGTGGTGAAGGTGGATTATCATCCTGAGTTGGCACCGGTGTAGCTGCTGGCGGTGCAATAGGTGTTGTCGGTACCGAGGACGGTGGAGTAGATGCTGCTGGCGGTGCGGACGCCGGCGGTTGTGTTGGCGTGTTTACAGGTGCAGGAGTTGGGCTTTCTTTTGATAGTTCTTCGGCTATCAGGTCTGATATGGGAGCTGTACCGTCGTCCGGCTGGGAGATCGGTTGAATGACGCGATCTGCAAGGGCGTTACCTGTACCAGCGCCAGGACGCGGTGTTGAGAATGGTGCGGTTGGCTGTGGTAATGTTGCAGGTTCAGGCTCGGATACTGGCAGTGTTGCCGGTTGTGGAGGCGCGGCAGCCACAGGTGTTGGTGCTGGGCGCGAAGGTGGTGCAACCGATGCGGCTGGGCGTGGTCCTGGTGCAGCAGTTGTTGATGATTGAGCTTGTGGGGCCGGTGATGGCGTGGCTGTCGGAGTTGCTGGCGACGCCGATCCAAATGGCGTAGGACTGACAACCGGTGAGTCGCCGAGGACTTCATGAACAGTACGAACAACATCTTCGATACCGACCTGAGACTTTACGAGATAGCGGTCGGCACCAAGCTGCTCGCCTCTTTTGCGCTGATCTTCAGAAGAGAGCGCAGTCATCATAATGACCTTGATATTTTTCGTTTCTGTAGTGGAGCGCAAAATATCAAGCATATCGAAGCCAGATATCTTTGGCATCATAACATCCGAAACGATCAGCGCTGGACGATCTTTTATTGCCATAGCGAGCGCTTCTTCCCCATCGCCGGCGCTGACGATATCATAGCCTTCTGCTAGCAGCCGCACCCCGTATATCTCGCGAAGACTTTTATCGTCTTCTACTAACAATATCTTGGTCATAATATCCCTAGTGTACCATAAGCAGTTTTAAAATTACCAGCTATTTGACGTATCCTCATTTTGTGGAATTTGGCGGCTTGGGATTTGGAGACCTCCGGGACGCGAGCCAGGGGCTGGGGGGAGATATGAGGTTGGATTTTGCTCGATTGCAGCAAGGGTCGGCTCTGTTGTTGGTTCCGGCGCGACGACCGATGGCGGTTGGACGGGTGGTTCTGGCGGCATGGCAACTGGTATCTGAATTGAGGGTGAGGGTGCATCTACGATCGATTCCGGAGCCATGGGGGGTATCTCAGTAGCGACTGAGTCGGGTATGTTAGTCGTTTCGTCTGAAGCGTCCGAGAGTGTCGCGCCGTGTGTATCGGTGATTTCTGTTTTTGCTTCTACGTCTTCTTGGAGCGCATCGAGCATACGGGTAGCCTCTTCCTGGGACAGGCGCGGCAGCTCGAGATAAAATGTACTTCCGCTGCCGAAGTCGCTATCAACCCATACGCGGCCACCCATGACCTCTGCGAGACGACGGCATAAATAGAGACCAAGTCCGGTTCCTCCGATTTCGCGGGTCGCTGTATTGTCGACGCGATAAAACTTTTGGAATAGATGCGGAATATCCTCGCGGGCTATACCGATGCCACTATCCTTGATACTAATGGAGACGTGTTCTTCATCACCAGTAACGTCGACAATGACGTCACCTTTTGGCGTGTATTTGATGGCATTCTCAACCAGATTTGACACTACCTCTCGTAGGTGATCGCTGTCAACATTGGTATAGAAGACTGGCGATATAGTACGGCTCTCATTTGTAGTCTCGTCGTCGGGCTGAGGCTTGTAAAAGAGTGCTAGGTTTTTTTCCTGAGCTTTTTGACGTAGTCCATCAACGACATCTCCAACATAGGCAATGACGTCGACAACACCTGGGTGGTTGGAGAGTCTGCCATCTTCTGCCTTGGAAACATCCAAGAGGTCCTGAAAGAGTCGACCGAGGTGCTGAGCTGATGCGTGAGCTTTTTCGATAAAGTCGCGGGCTTTGTCATCGATTTGGGCTGTATTTGGATTGAGCGCAAGGCCGAGGTAGCCCTCAATACTGGCAACTGGCGTCCGCATCTCATGGCTGGCAGTCGAGATAAATTCTGCTTGCTCACGCTCTTCGGCGGCTTCGCGGGTGATGTCTTGAAAAACAATAATAACACCTTCGCCTGGCTGACCAATTGGCGAGACAACGAGTGACAGGAGACGCCGCTTGCCGCCACCTGTCGTGACATAAAAGTCTTTGGTGTGGATCTCATTGTTGGCGGCCAGGGCCTGCTCGATAGGGTCATTTGCTGCGGCGAGCGGCTTGCTTTCTTTATCGGTGAGCTTTAGGACCGACTTGTAGTTTAGGTTTACGGCGTCGGCATTGCCCCAGCCAATGATATGCTGAGCCGCCGGATTTATCAATTCGATGTTTCCCTGTGAATTGAGCGCTATGACGCCGTCGCCGATAGCATTGATAACGACATCCGATTTGTTGCTGACTTGATTGAGCTCGCTGGCCAGCTCATTAAAAGCCCTATCTTCATTGGTGGACTTGGCTTTGATATGGAAGATGATATAGCTAATGGCAAGAGGAGCCAAGCCGACGATGCCCGTGACCAGCATACCGAGGATCGAGAGGTGCTTGCCGGCGACCATGTAGATGGTGAATGCGATTGCCATTGTTCCAAGCGGAATCACCCCCCACCAGCCAAACACGCTGGCAAATACAGCGACGACCAGCCAGAGACCAGCAAAAGTTGATTGATGGTCGCCGGTAGCGATGATCAATGTGGCGGTTGTTGCTGCCAAAAGCAGATAGACTCCTAGTGCAGTCGCGAAAATATATCTCCGGGGAGTAAATAGATAACTAATAAACCCAGCACTAAACGTTGCAGCAGCCAGGATGGCTCCCCAGTCTGGAATGATCAGTGCCTCTGAGACTGATCCCAGGCTAACAAAATACGGTAGAAAATAGAGCACGACAACAATTGCCGCGACAACCATTGCTGCCTCAGTGATGCGCCGATGCCAAAAACGTGTGAGCGATAACGGTGAAATAAGATGCCCCCTACTTTGCTTATCTATAGTATGCCAAATTGCTGGCAAAAACGCTATTGTTTTTCTATTTTTTTGAGCGTATTCTATAGACAATCACTGTAGGAGATATGCTTATGACTGGCATCAATGACATGTTCAACAAAGTTTTTCCATCGGCAGAGGAGCTATGGAGGCGCGCTGATGCTGATATCTGTATGATCAATGTGAATGGCGAAATGCACGATTTGCCACTGTTCGGGCTGGGGGTGGATGGCTTTAAGCAGATTGGTAGGACTAAAGAGCTGCACTCAAAAAGCCCCGGCCATCGAAAGATCGGCTCGGAGGTGCTGGCAAAGCTTGATGTCAATGGAGTGCCTCATCTTGCCCGGGTAATGATCCCCGATGATCAGTTGCGTCATGATGAAGCAACTGATTTTGCTTTCAATCGGTCAACGGCCTTCACCACTTCTATTCATGGGTATGCCGAGCGTGGCTCAAAGTCCATTGTGGCACGGACGCATCGACCGTTTGTGCAGACCGGCGCCGTGTATAGCGCGGCAAGTCCGATTGATCTATGGAAATTGCCAAAGACTACCTGGGAGGCACGCAATCAATCGATCTTTGCCCAATCCGAAGCTCGAGTGGTAATGCATAAGTTCTTGGCTGGACGGTTCGGCCTCCCCGAGAAATACGCTATACTGGGTGATTCAATGTCAGCGATAAACCAGCCGGCGATGTACGCGTATGACTTTATGCATGGTCAAGGTGTGGTAGACGATGAACTGACAACGACTGAATCAAAAATTATTGGGTTTCATGCCAAGGGCCGTAGCGTCGTACAGAAGCTTGAAGCCCACGATTTACCACGCGTAGGCATATGGGTAGCAAAGACATTGCTTGGTGGTTTTGCGGCGAGTGCATGCCTGGCTCGTGAAGGGAAATTGCATACCGTACGGGGATCGGTGTCATCAAATCCCCAGTTTCATGCTAGTGCGTTTACTGGGACACTCAGGGCACTCACTAGTGGGGAGGCTGGACATGCTTTGAACTTTATCCCACATGATGCCGGAGGCTTGGAGGTGCTCTATGGAAACGATGATCTGTCGGATGTCGAAACTATTAGAGGGTTTTTTACGGCGCATCCAAACGTCCACGAAAAGGTCATACCTGGCGGTACACATGGGGCGATCTTTCATTCGCTTGCCGATAAAGGACGGACGGAATGGGCCGTAAAGCTCAGCGATACATACGACGAGCAAAATGGTCGGTTAACCGGACCCGACTGGCGGTATATCAATAAAGTACCAGAGATTAATCCGATTGCCAATTTTGTAGAGACTGTTCGGATGGTAGCATCATAAAAATGTAAGGCCCGGTAGTAACGTAGCCGAGGCTAGGTTACTACCGGGCGAATGGTCAGAGGCGTGACGCCACACGTCGTGCCTCTGCTTCCTTGAGGTCGCGGCCGTAGAGCAGGATCTTTCCATCCTGTCTTGCCTGTCGCGTTTCAAGCCAGGTGGTACGAAGTGCCGCTTGCTCCAATGTGGAATCGGAGCAGTTGGCCAAACGCTCGTCGGCCTGCCGGAGCGCATCAAAGAGCGCTCCATGCGACAGAATGACGGCACCACCATGTTGCTCGACAAGTCTTTTGATCTCTCGCCGAGCACAGGTAAAAGGTCCGTACATGATTTTCCTCCCAAGGTCGAATGTACTCGCCAATCCTACACAAACGCGTAGAACTCAAGGACACTGCTGTCCTGTGCGACTGGTCTATTATATCACATATAGTATTATAAATCAAGCATAAACGGGCTCGACAGACATACTATCGGGCTAGGATTGTACTTGCATCTTTGCAACCGAGACTTCAGCTTAGCGGCAATCGTAAGCTTCTGTTGTGATGCGCCCCTGCTCTACCAGCCAGCGATAGCTCCAGATGCCTTCGCCTGCCTTGTAGGTCCAGTAAAATGTAGCTGCTGCATGACTGTATTGGTGCGGCCATTCGCGGAGAAGTCTATTCTCGATTGCACGTTGCGCCTGTGTCGACAGCTGGCGAGCTGTTTGATGGCGTACAACGCCGCTCCATTCTCCGAGGATGACGTCCTGGGATCGTTGCAAGAGCCAGACCTTGACGCGATCGAGTCGGAGCGACTTTATAAACCAGTCAATTGGCAACCATCGCCAACCGCTCGAAAAATGATAGCGGTGCACATCGATTAGCACGGGTGCGTCTTTTGTACGGTGCCAGATCGCGTTTGAGAAGAGTAGTGGCGCGAAACTATCCGGATAAATAATTCGTGTGCCTGGCCGCACTACTTTGGCTATCTCGCGATAGGTACGGCGATAAAATGTCAGGAGCGGCCACATGGTCTTTATGGTTGTACGAGGCTCATTGAGCAACTGGATACCCCAGAGACTTGGTTGGGTATGGTAACGCCTTGCCAGTTTACAGAGCAAGTCAGCCGTCTCTGTGCGGTATTCTCTTTTTTCAAACCACTCTGCGCGGCCGGTTTTACCGCTGTGATCTTTGCCGTTTTGCGATCCTTTTGCACTATGGAGATCGAGAAGTACTAGGATATTATACTTTTGTGCCATTCTCAGCGCCCAGTCAAGCCGGCTTATGCAAGCTGGGAGCGCACCATCGCCATCAAACACCCAGTAGCCGATTGGTATGCGCACTATGTCTACTCCATGTGTAGATAGCCATGCAAAGTCGTCTTCGGTAACATATTTTGATAAGTGGTGTTTATACCGCTTGGCACCAGCTGGGGTTTGGACGAGCGTATAAAGATCAATGGCCTCTGTGCCTGCAAATAGTGATTTGTTCATCCACTTCTCCGGAATAAACCAGCCGCCGAGATTGACGCCATGAAGTGCTTGATGTTTACTTTTGGTCATACCTTTTAAATAGCAAGGTGTTGTGTAGCTACGACAATTTCAAAGACGGTGGCCTATTACTCACCCTTATTGCCCGACAAATATCTGCCTGCTACGCTTAGTGCAAACGATGGTAGAATGACGAACACACAGATAAACAGCAGTTTTTGTAGCCAATGATTGAGGTCTGATGTAGCGCCATCATCTCTTAGCGGCGCGGTGAGTATCATCAATATCCCTATAATGCCAAATGCTACCGATGCGGTGATAAATACTTTTGTTGCAGCTTTTTGCATGTAACTTCCCTTTCTTGTTTAAACCTTCAATTACTTCGTACTTGCTCTTTGGTAGTTGATGTTCATGAGGTGACCACCCTCCTATTACCGTTTGATCTCGATCCCTGCCATAACAACCTGTCCAGTTATATAGAGTACTGGAGCATTTGCACTCTCGCTCGTCTGGCTCTTGTTGTCGATACCGCCCAGTATCGCTGCCGCTTTTGATCTGACGACGACGTTCTCTGGCAGCCATAGCTCGACCCCGCCCATCAAGGCAAAAATGTCGAGAGTTGCTTCTTTTTTGATTGTAATCTTGCGAAGATCAAGCTTAACCCCACCCATAACTACCGTGACCTTGCCGCCCTTGTAGTCTTCCGAACTATTAATGTGATCGACGCCGCCTAATATCGCTGCAGCGTCATCACTGTCATTCGGAGCAATACGAACGTGATTACGTGGTATCCGGAAGATAATACTGAGCCCAACTACAATAATAGCTGCTGGCCAGAATAGCTGCCATGGATTGACATCAACGATGTTGAGATTATTCAGCTGATAGAGTCCACCAAATCCAATGATGAGGACTACCCATAGGTAGTTCCTGAGATCATTCATCAGTACGAGTATTCCCGCGCCAATAACGAATAGCGGCCACCAAGTAGTCAGGAGATTGTTGAATCCGTTGATATTGAGTGAGTCGAGCAGTAGTAAGCTGCCAAGTAGAGCAACCCCTAGCCCTGCAAAGATACGTGTGTACGATGGTTTCATATAATTATTGTACTCCTTTGAGCACATTATGTATAAATAAAAGCCTCCCAAGGACTTAGCTTCGGAGCTCTTCTATTTA
The DNA here is from genome assembly GCA_964407405.1 of uncultured Candidatus Saccharibacteria bacterium. Classification (GTDB taxonomy): domain Bacteria; phylum Patescibacteriota; class Saccharimonadia; order Saccharimonadales; family Saccharimonadaceae; genus JASLCR01. The sequence continues at coordinate 140,062 of CAYOVH010000002.1, forward strand.
CAAGGTGCGAAGAAGTAAGCTGGAGTTATTCGCAGCCAGTAAACTTAGTATAGCGCCATTCGTCTGACTGCTTTGTGACGGTAAAGTTGTAACTTCCGTATTGCTCTGGATAGATAAGCGAGCCAGTAATCGTGTCGTTCCTACTATACGTGGTTATATTTACCTCGACATTTGTACCCGCTGGCACGTCATAGATTTGAGATGTCCAAAGACCGTCATTTTCGCCAAGACCTCTTTGACTCTCTACTTGTTTCTTAACAGTGGCATTATTGGTAGCACAAGCACCGTCTTTCGGCAGTGCTATCGCCTGTTTCATACTGAGAGATTTATAAGGAGTGCTTTTTGTCATATTGGCTTTGTGTAACCAAATACTACCCACGACACCTATGATAACGAGTACGCCAATTAGCAATACTGTAGTTATAGTTGTTCGAGATCTGGGTTTTTCAGCTTCGTTCATGGTCGCAGTATATGGCTTGGATAAAAAAAGCGCAAGTACTTACAGTCGTATGGTAAGGGTGCCGACCAGTAATGGTACAACAAAGAAAATAGCAATATTCCAGAGGGAATAAGCCGGGAGCATCTAATGTAAGCTTATGCAAGAATTAACTTTCCCACTTTTCTCCAATGGACTCCAAGAATATCTGTGTACATTGAGAGCCCTTCTGTGCGGCCTCGAATAAGGTTCTCGGGTCATTAGTAAATTTCCAATCAGAGTATTGACTTACAGACGTATCTGCTTGGGGTACTGATGGCGTGCCATATATAATTCTTGCTTCGAGATCGGTTAAATGCAAGATATAGCTTCCTCTATCATGCGTACTTTGTCCAATCTCTTTACCAATCTCCACTTTCACGCCTAGTTTAGATTTAGCCACTCTTTGCGCAAGTTGTTGTCTTGTCTCCCCTTCTCTCAATGAAGCTGCTGGGAAACCCCAGACATTTGCAAGGTCATCTTCAGGATCGTCAGCACGTTTAACAATAAGAAATCGCTCCTTGCTGTCTTTGATAATAAGAGACACAGATTCTTTACGAGGCTTCATGAAGTTATTATATCAAACGAACAATGACAATGTGCATCCACCTCATCTTATGAGGATTGAACCACTATATAGACATACAAAAAGAGACATAGCTATTTCAGTACGTCTCTATCTGTTATCCAAACTTGGTGATCCCTACGGGAGTCGAACCCGTGTTGCTGGGATGAGAACCCAGTGTCCTAACCACTAGACGAAGGGACCATAGATGTAACTTTTCCTACTCTAGCATATCTGTTAGAGCGTGTAAATCCGTCTAAGCTGGCTGATCGAGTTCGCTGATGATTTCGAGTAGTTTTCTTGGTGTGATTTCGGCTTTGATAAGGTAACCGTCGGCATTCTTTTCCATTGCCATGCGTGATTCATCATCTTGTTCAAAGTTTGTCAAAATAAGGACTTTTGCATCTGGAATCAAATCTTTTTTGCCGCCGCGCAGGGCGTCAAGAATTTCTGTACCACGGCGCTCCGGGAGCATGACATCGAGAAGAATGACATCATATGGCTTGTTGCGAGCAGCGACCAATCCGTCATTGCCATCGACCATCCAATCAACTTCGTAGCCGACTTTCCGTAGAGCACGCACGTACATTTCACCGATGAAACGGTCGTCTTCGATGACAAGGATTGAGTGAATAGCCATAAGAACAGTATACCTTATCCCCTAATCTCGCCGTGGTTTTTGATCCAGCCGACATTGCCGTGCTTTTTAATTAGGGGGCTGTTGTTGCCGCCAGCGGCTGCAAGTTTGTCGGCAACACTGGTGTAAGTCGGGAGAGTGAAGCTAAAAGTCGAGCCGCTACCTTCGACACTGCGCACTTCCATGGTCCCTCCGTGGCTTTCGACGATTGCCTTTGATATATAGAGTCCAATACCAGTCCCAGCAACAGTCTCACGCGAGCGGTGCGAGCGGTAAAATTTGTGAAAGAGGTTTGAGACAACATTTGGCGGCATGCCGATACCGTGATCAACGACAGTTATCTCGACAAAATTATCTTGAGGCTCAGCACTGACCTGTATAACGCCGCCCTCGTTTGAGTATTTGATGGCATTATCGATAAGGTTACCGAGGACTTCTGAGGCGCTTGTCGGATCAGCGGCGACTGTCGGTAGATTGGTCGGAATATCGACCGATAATATACGGGACTGCGAGCTGGCCCGCAAACTCATATCGTCGGCAATCATACCATAAATACTAGCAAGTGTCGTCTCAACTAGATGCACATTGAGGTGGCGTCGATCGTAGCGCGAGGAATTGAGGATATTATTGATGTAGCTGGAGAGTCGATTTGCTGACACGACGAGCCGTTGCATGAGTTGCTTCTGTTCATCAGAAAGTGTGTCCTCAAGTTCATCTCCGAGCGTATCAAGGTAGCCACGGATGACCGTGATTGGCCCACGTAGTTCGTGTGCGGCAAAGGCGATAAAATTGAGATCGTCATCTTCCCCGGCGTATTCATCAGTTTTTTCGACAAATACCAAAACGACGGGTGTTGGGCTCCCCTTCTCGTAGGTGGCGACAATGTCAAAGATTTGGCGTCCGTCCTCTCCGACTGGTCGTGATGCGATGTGCGACCAGTTCTTTTGGGCATGAACAGCGGACGACTCGCACTCGTGTATCCAGGCTTCCAGTGGTTGGTCTGTGTAGAATTCGAGCTGTAGCTTGTCTCCGTTGTCAGGATCGTGTTTGACAGGGGCCGCCCTATTGCTATAGAGAATTTTTTGATCTGCATCGAGCATGACAATGCCGGCTTTTGCCTCATCAAGTGCTGACATAATGGCCCGGGCTGGCGAGTCGCTATTTGCGCTACGTTCGGCATCATCGGCGGCTTTGTCGCGCTCGGTACTGAGCTCGTATATCTTGAGTAGTAATGGACGCAAGCCGCTTTTTTCGTAGCGTGGAGTATTTGGATTTGGCGGCATGAGGGGCGAGTTTTCACCATCGATCTTTGCCAGCGCTGCAGTGAGCTGCTTGAGCGGCTCGGTAATAATACCAAAAAGGAGGCAATTGATGCCAATGACAGTGACGAGTACGGCGACAAGGTTAATCCAAAATACGGGTTCATCAGCTTCTATCAGACCACTGACGAGCATGGCGAGGCCGACAACGAGCACACCGATGATCTGCATGGACACCAGCATGAACAGCATACGACTGCGGTATTTTGGCCAATACTCATGGATAGTTGGCGGCATGGCAGTGTTTTTTGCCGGATTAGCCTTGTGGGCGGACTTCTTCCCCCTTTTGTTTACTTCGTCCATGCTGCATTGCCTCGCCCATTTGGTAATATCGTGATCCATGTCTGGCCGCGCGCTAGTTTGATCTCCTGGCCTTTACTATCAGTGAATGTGTATTGGTCGTTTGGTGCAGCGCGGTGCCAGGTGCCTTTGATTGCTTCGCCGTTTTGAAAGATAACCACTTTATCACTGCCAGTTTCTTTGATCTCCTCGCGGTGAGTCCCATGCTGGAAGACGCTTTTTTCGTCGGTATACATCGCAATGATGACGGTTGGAGTGATTGTTCCCTTCTCCCGATCTTTGTGCAATGCACCACCTTGGGAACGGATGTAGTAGTTATGTGCAGCATCATAACGGTAGCTGCTGTCATAATCGCGTGAAGAGATGTGAATGGTGACTTTTGGAGCAGTAGGTTTAGTGGCGGGCTTTTCGTCGCTTCTAGCAAAGCCGGCAGGGCTTGATGATTTGTATCCTTTTGAGGCATTGAGCGAGCTAAGCCGTTTGTAGTTGGTATACATATTGTTTGGCGGATAGCGATCAGTGGTACGCCAGTAGGCTCCGGGATTGTAAAATTGGTCAAGATCACGGTACTTTTTGCCACCGCTTTTTAGCTGATCAAGAGCTTTTTTGCTGCCACCGACATGGACGAGCGATGCCTGGTATGGCACAGACCAATTAGTATCGTATGGCCGAATACTGCGGACTGGACCTATGAGAGACGGGCGGCTTTGTTGGTAAAATGCCATGAAGCGCGTGATACCACCTTCGGCGATGGCTTCGTAGACGACTTCGGCATCTTTGAGTCCGGACTGCGGGCGGCCTTCAAGGTTGTTTTCGATCATAGCGGCAAAGACAGGCTTGGTCAGGTCAGTCTCTGAAGCGACTTTCAATCCGGTAAGCGGTGCAAAATATTCTTTGGGTCGGGGCTTGATGTAAATATCCGGAACAAATGGTGCCGGAGGTGGCCCTACGAGCAATAAGGCTGTATTTGCTATCGCAAAAATACCGATGGCACTGGTAAGAATCAGCGTCGTCAAGCGGTGGCGGTTGATGAAAGCTCGTGTCCTTTTTAACCAAGGTTGTTTTTTGATAGTCTCGTCCATAAGCACTAGCGATATTGTAGCATATTTTACCATTGAAAACGCCTCGGTCCTTTCGGCCGAGGCTTGAGATGTTTTCACAAGTCGTACTCGTCATAGCTGTGGTCGTTATCGGCGTGTTGTATGCGGCCGTTCATCAAGAGCTTGTTCACTCTATGGGACCGCCACATCCACATCGCGTAGATGACGGCACAGTAGAGGCTGCCCACCACGGCCACGCTCAGATAGGCTGTCGGTATGACCCACCAGAGACGCGGGTTTCCGAAAAAGAAGGCAGCTTGCAGAATAGCCCACAAGAACGGTCCTGGAATGATGAGTACCGAGACCATCACATCGCCTACTGAGCGAATGATCTCTTTGATGTCCTCTTCCGCCTCCAGGTACTCGACCAATCTGTGCTCCCGCTTGGTAAGGGTGCCATTGATCTGAAAGCTGTTAACGATCATTTTTACTCATCGCCTTATGTATGTAGGAGTTTGAGTGTGAAAACTGATGTTTACTCTACTATTGAGTAGCTATCTTGTCAATAGCTGTTTTGAGGCGGCGGACGGTCGTCTCTTTGCCAAACAACGCGAGGGTATCGTCTAGCTTCGGGCTAAATGGTGCCCAAGTAGTGGCGATGCGGATGAGGCTAAAGAGTGTCCCGGGTTTTTGGTTGGTAGTATCGAGGAGCTGGTTGAGCGCCTGTTGGATGGTCTCGCTGCTCCAGTTGTCAATTTGGCTAAACGCATTGTGGACTGTCTGGAGGAGATCCGTCTGTTCGTCGCGGGATAGTTTTTTGAGCTGTTTATTACTACCCATAAGCTCAAGATTGATGGCCGGCTCCTCAAAAAAGTAGCTAGTGAGCAATGGCAGATCAGCCAACGTTTTGAGTCGATCCTGGACGAGAGCGAGGACATTTTTCTTGTGGGTTTCACTGGCGGTCGTTGTTACTTCTGGCCAGAATTGTTGCACTCGGACGTATAGGTCATCCAATGAGAGCTTGCGAATCCACTGTCCGTTCATCCAGAGCAGTCGTTGCTCGTCAAAGCGGGCTGGAGAATTCTGGACGCGTTTGAGGCTGAATTTTTCGACTAATTCTTCTTTGTTGAATATTTCTTGCTCAGTGCCGTCATTCCAGCCGAGTGTGGCGAGAAAATTCATCATCGCTTCGGGCAAGTAGCCGTCTTCGGCGTAGCCGAGAATATCTTTGGCACCATCGCGTTTGCCGAGCTTTTTCTTGCCATCGATCGCCATGACGTACGGTAGTGTGGCAATGATTGGGTGCTCTATCTCGAGCGCTTCGTACAGGTTGAGAAATTTTGGTGTGCTGGAAATGAATTCAGACGAGCGTAAAACGTGGGTCACTTTCATCAGCATGTCATCAATGATATGGCAGAAATTGTAGGTCGGATAGCCATCGCTCTTCATGAGGATAAAGTCATCAATGACTTCTGGTCCGGCAGATAACTCGCCCATGACAGCATCTTGCCATATGTAGCTTTTTGGCTCTGACTTGAAACGAAGCGGCTGAGATCCATCCCAGTCGGGTGGATTTTGCGGACGATGATCGCGATAAAGGAATGGTTTTTTTTCAGTTTTGGCTTGCTCGCGAAAAGCTTCCAGCTCATCTTTGGTATATGGGTCGGCATATGCTCGACCACTTTTGATGAGTTTTTCGGCCCATTCTTTGTAGATAGGTAGACGCTCGGACTGGAGGTATGGACCATACTCACCACCTTTGTCGATACCTTCATCCCAATCAATGCCGAGCCAGCGGAGGCTATCTTCGATCTGGGCAATACTTCCCTTCACCTCGCGCGCTTTGTCGGTATCTTCGATGCGCAAAATGAAACTGCCGCGTGTCTGCTCGGCAATGAGCCATGCAAAAAGCGCGGTGCGAACACCACCGACGTGGAGATAGCCCGTCGGGCTGGGGGCAAATCGAGTACGTACTGTCATCAGAGTATAGTATAACAGAGAGGTTGCCATTTAGGGGCACTTCAACTGCGCTTCTGGTATGCCCGCTATTTGCAGCAATCAGTTTCCGTAAGTGACGGAGTCGGCTACAAAAAATTCTGGATTAGTTCCAGACGGCAAATAAAACCCTATATAATTCTGAGAAGGAATAATTTGCTACATTGATGCGGCAATACGTTGGATTTGACTCGTCGTAAGTGGTGCGTTGCCTTGAATGGTGTGGAGTATGCCGCCATTGACCCATGCGGCATTTGTGCCGTAGACGTAGATCGTCAGGCCGTTGTTGTTAAACGTAGCATAATCTCCTTCGGATGATCGGCTGACATAATTATCCAAAAGTGCTGATGAGTCCCAATTGCTTTTGACTTGGGTGATTTTGTAATTCTGCGAGCCCGCATTGGCGACAAAATTCATACTGACCTGGCCGTTAGAGTATGCGACCGGACCATGAAGGCTATAGCCTGATGGCTGATATGACGGATATGTTGCGGCAATGCCTGCCTGAGCTGCAGCGACGCGAACCGAGATGCTTGGAAGATTGATGTATGTTAGATATCCGGCGAGCAGTACCAGTGCCAATGCGGCTGAAGAGATACTCATAGCACGTGGATGACGTTTGAAAAAAGCCTGCTTTTTGGCTTTTTTTGCTGGCTTGGCATTATGAAGTGCTTTTTCGATAGCCTGCTTTTTGACTTCTTTCGCTGGACGCGGTGCGGGTGCAGCTGGCGGTGCGGCAACGGCGGCTTTTGAAGCTCTGGAAACGGGATTCATAGTCGTCTTTTTTGCTGGAGCTGGCTGAGGTCTGCGCTGGATCGGGTGACGAGTCGGTGCAATATCGGCGACATGCGGCGCTTTATGGAGTGTCTGAGACTTTGTCTTTGGCGCGGGTGCAATATCGGCGAATTTGCGGATCATAGGACTTTTTGCAACTGGTGCTTTTTTGACCGATTGATGAAGCGCCTCAACGTGTTTCTGGGGAGCTTTGACATGCGCACGATTCAACGTGTGAGTGCGGTCGGTTTTTTTATGCAATGTTGTTGCTGGCTTTGCATTTGGCTTTGTTGTTTGCTGTGATGGCTGCACAGGAGCCCCCTCAAGGCGTATACCGGTCGCTGCGTCGTAGTGAACGCCATTTATGATAACTGTGTTTCGTGTTGACATCCCTTATCCCCTGACTGTTTATAATATAATAATCACTAGCGCTACCTTCAGTCAAGTAGAATATTGTTTAAAAAGAGATGCGGCAGTGTTGGCGAAGTGCTACACTAAAGAGACTATGCACGGTACTGGTCTTAGTCAAAATGCACTTATCCGCCGGGTTATTTCATATACGTTGATGGTGGTAGCAGTCTTATTGATTTCTATTGTGCTGGTACTGCTCATGCTTGGGTATCGTTTCAATCGTTATAGTGGTACGATTCAGCAAGGTGGTCTGGTTCAGTTTATCTCACAGCCTTCTGGCGCATCGATAAAAGTCGGCGATATTATATTGGCAAAAAAAACGCGATCCAAGATCACGCTCACGCCAGGTGATTACCTCGTGACGATGCAAAAGACGGGCTATCGGGATTGGAAAAAGAATGTCACTATCAAAGCTGGGGCGGTTTTGTGGCTAAATTCTGCGCGGTTTGTCCCCAATGACCCAAAGACAGCTCCAGTACTCACCATGAAGACGCTCGACTCAATAAGTACACGTGGCAATGTAATTGCACTTTTGCAAGATAAATTAACACCGACGGTGACGATGGTAGATGTCAGCGGCGATACACCAAAGACTGAAAATATCACCGTTCCAGATTCGGTATTGGCATCAAAAGTGGCGGCTGGGTATACACTTGGCGATTGGCTGAGCGACCGGTACATTCTGATGAAGCGAACCATATCAGGTGCAAGTGATTGGATCGCGGTCGATACGGACTCGCCAAAAGATAGTACAGTCATTGCGTCTTCGAAAAGCCGAAATCCACTGGAGGTTACGAGCGATCCGCGCAGCTCCGGCGCTGTACTGATCCGCTATAGCGATGGGACGGTAGCTAGTCAGTCGATTTCGTCACAAGAATTCGTTGATTTGCCGCTCAAGAGCGTCGCATCTATGACAAGTGACGGCAATACTCTCTTTTATACGACAGCACCACGGAATGGACAGGTCTCGACTGGCTATTTAACGCTAGGAGATGACCAGTCACGGATACTTCGGACATACGAGACAGACAAAGCTGTTCGGATATCATCAGGACATTATTTCTCAACACGCTATATTGCTACGTCAGTCGGAACAGCGACGTATATTGAGCAGGTAGAGTCACTGCCCTCTAGCGATGACCAAGGCTCGCAGATAACATCGCTGCCCTTCAAGACAGTAATGACGCCATCACCGGTAAGTTTTTCGAGCTTCAAGGCTAATGGGCGCTTTGTGGTCTTACAACAAAGCGATAGTTTGACAACATTTGATATCGAACTTATGAGGCAATCAGACACACCGATTGCTGATGCAAAAAAACTCTCGCTACAGCTCAAATGGCTCGATCAATTCCATTTCTGGTCTGACGCAAATGGATATCTACGTCAATATGAATTTGATGGAACAAATCAGACTGATGTCGTCAAAGTCGAACCAGGATTTTCGGCAAGCTACAGCTCAAACGGAAGGTATCTTTATACTATTGGTAAAACATCGACAGAGTATCAGCTGCAACAAACAAAGATGATACTGGACTAAATCTATGCTTAGCGGGCGCCAAACGCGCGCTCTAGGAGAGTTGGTTTTGTACCCGTCATTTGTATATTTTGAGTGTCACCGGCCGAGTCGGGTGCGGCTTTTGTAGTCGATGGGTCCGGACTAATCTGCTCGGCAAATACCAACAGACGACTCTGAGCTGTGCCAACCGGTGTGCAAGTTATCAGCGTAGCATATGGTTTTGCTGAACCAATTTGCAATGCCTTAACATCATTTGGTGCGACAACTTTTTTATGAGTAACGCTGTAAGTATAGCGCGTGCCTTCATAGTTCAGATAAAATGTGTCGCCCTTGTTGAGCTGATCGAGCCTGGCAAAGATAAATTTTGCTTTACCGGTGTCGTAGAATTCACTTGAAGAATGTCCGGAGATGGGCACATTGCCGAGCTGGCCTGGCCGGCTGTTCGCTCCGGCGATGCCAAAGTACGCAGTACCGTTTGCCATAGCAGCCATTTGAGAATCGTAGTCGGGCCGTGCATTGTAGTCAACACCAATATCTATATTGAGCTTTGGGATGATGATTTTCGGCTCCTCGCTTACCTGCACCGATATAGTCGGGTCAGGAATGAGATTTGCCGGATTGATATTCCCTGGACTGGTATATGCTGCGACATTTGCAAAGATGATTGCGTTGTATTGCAAAAATACGAAAACGACTAAAACAGAGAGTGCCGAGATGAGAGGGATGAAGTGTTTTGATCGGCGTACCTTCTTGGCGTTATGCTGGATTTTTGAGAGGAGTTGCGAACGCATGTCGTAAAGGGCTTCATCTTGTGTCATCGGCTCGTTTTCGCTTGCGTCGGCATCTATTTCTTTGACTTTTTGCACTTCTTCCTGAAGTTTGGCAGCATGCGCCTGATATGCCTGGTGGGTGGTATGCGCAGCATTGACATAATATCGCTCATAGTATTTCTGATAGTAATCTTGCCATGCGGTATGATAGTGCCGCCAGTCGGATGTTGTTTGTTCGGGAGTGGAATCGTTGTCAGCCAGTGTGCGGTGATAAGGATTTTGCGGTTCTTGCTTTGGAGTGGATGAGTCGTTTGAGTGATTTGCTGTAGCTTGCGCTTCATACACCTGGTTGATCTGCTCGCGCGTCATGTTGGCCACGGCATCGTGCGACTTCGAATAGTCGCGTGTTGGAGGTGTGACTTGCCCACGCGAATTGTCAGTCGGAACCGGTGTGTTGTTTGGCTGCATCCTACCTGTAGATTCCTGTCTCTATCTATTGTACAATATGGGAGGTTGTTTTGAGTAGGCCGCGGTGGTGGAATTGGTAGACACGTTAGACTCAAAATCTGATGAGCATTATGCTCGTGCCGGTTCAAGTCCGGCCCGCGGTACCAAAGTAAAACACCGGCTCAATGTCGGTGTTTTACTTTGGTATTGGTAGTTGAGACTTGCACTCGCATCAGCGAGCGAAAGCGAGCCAGATGCAAGTGCGATAGCAAGGAGCAAGGAAAGAAAGCTAACCCACACTGCTTGACATTAGATGGTATGTATGTCACATTAATACGTAGCTCAGGTGATTTCTGTCTCTAAGCTAGTCCCGTAACAACGAGTAGAAAGGATCTGTTAATGCCCAACGCATTGGCAGTCAATACCGAGGAAAGGCTCCGTCGCATCGACGAGCTGGACCTCGGTCCGATCGCCTTCAAGCTGGTTCACCCTGAACCGGACGTCGAAGGCATGAGCATCGCCGAAGCGGAGCGGGCGGTCATGAAGTACCGTCGGTTCCTCAAGCTGATCGCGATGTACCCCGATCAGGCCATCGTCCCCTCCAAGGAGATCGACGAGGTCTGGCACACGCACATCCTCGATACCCTCAAGTACCCCGAGGACTGCGAGCGAGCCTTCGGGTTCTTCCTGCACCACTTCCCGTACCTCGGGATGCGTGGTGAGGACGACAAGCAGGGCTGGACGGAGAGCTTCAAGGCAACGTGTGACCTCTACAGGGAGCACTTCGGCGAGGAGCTGCAGACTGCAAGTGGTCCGTGCAACACGGGTCCATCATGTAGCGGTGGCTCCTCCGAGATGCACGAAAGCCAGCTCCCGGCTGGAACGTGCTCGGGGCCGTGCGGCGGGCCTGATGGCGGCTTCATGCCCAGGCCCAGCCTGAGCATCGCTAGCTAGCTCGTTCGGGGTCGTTCCGGGGCTTCTCTCTCACTGCGAGATGAGAAGCCCCGGAACACTCAAACATATTAGACCATTTTAAGTATTTTATCGTGTAAGCTGGAGGGTAAGTCATTGCAAGTAGATCCTATTGCAGAACTCAAAGAACTTGTAGATAACGTTCAGATATCGGAATTCCCCCAGGGCTTCAAGATTTCGTCGGAGATATCTAATTTTAGATTTACTTACACATCCGAAGATAAAGCTATTTCAGGCTTCTTGTCACTCCCAAAAACATTTTCAAAGCAACTTCCCGTCATAATTTACAATCGCGGCGGGTCATTTAATTTTGGACTGGTAAATGATAATTTTCTACACACGTTCTTATCGAAACTGGCCAGTTGGGGCTACCTGGTCATAGGAACACAATATCCGGGCAATGAGCAGAGTGAAGGTGTCGAGGAATTCGGCGGCATCTCTGACATACGCAGCGTGTTGGATCTCAAAAATATTATCGACCAGCTAAGCTTCGCCGATGAACAAAGAATCGGTATGCTTGGGCATAGCCGAGGGGGCATGATGACATACCTCTGCCTAAAACAAGTGGGCTGGATAAGGACTGCGCTAACAATAGGTGGACTGTCGAATCTTGAAAGTACCGTAGCTTTCCGTCCAGAAATGGATAGTGTCTACAAAGATGCCTTCGGATCCACAGAATCCGGCAAAAGAAATCGGTCAGCTATCAATTGGGTAGACGAATTGGATAAGACAGTACCGTTGTGTATCATGCACGGCGCGTCTGATGCTCGAGTTCTGCCCAGGGATTCTATCGAGCTAGCACAAGGACTGGATGAGATCCAATACAAATATGCACTTCATATAGTAGAAGGCGGAAACCACTATTTAACAAATAGACCGCATGTCTCGGACATAATAATAAAAGATTGGTTCGTCAGTAACCTATAACACGAATCTTTCAACTTGAGGTCAGTACAGTTCTAATATCGTCGAGAACGGTGCACCAAGTGGTTTGATGTTTTGGACCCTACACGGCTATGGCGGCTTCGTGCAGTTTCTGGATTATTTCTCGTGCCGGGTGTCGCGGAAGTTCGGTTGCTTGAGCCCGTTCGGCAACTTGATCGCAGAAGACTTGATAGATGACTTGTCGCACCGCATTGAGCTTTGCCTCTTCTGCTTTGCTGAGTCCAGGTGCTCCCACGTTTTGTCGTACAAGCAGACGAGAGATAGATAGATCCTGATTGTCGAAATCAGAAGCCGAGATAACTACTAAGTGAGGTCGTTGTCGTTTCTCTTTTATGGCGTCTCCTGTGCTTGATTTAATTGAGATCGGTGTTTTGTATCCTTTCCCATTTTGAGCCATATAGTATGCATCAAGATCGGTGCCACGAAGCATGTCGTCCTCAAGACTGGCTGGCATTACGATGAATTGACCATCTTGACGGTAGTTAAGCAGGGCCGTTGCTGTAGCCTCTTGGATAGCACCGCGTATACGTTCTATATCGTGGGGCCTCTCATTGGCTGAGAATATGGGCAGTACTTCATTCAAAAATATTTCGATTGGCTCAATCGATCGGCTCTCTGTGCCGTCAGCCAGCCTTTCTCGTGTTTTCTGCGTGCGCCTCGTATTGGCACCAAATAAGATTGGCATCAAGATTCTCTCAATGGCAAATCTACTAGTGGAGAGTAACCGATTAAAATCAGTGAAATTGGCCCCGTGATCTTTGGATACGGCCCCAAGTGCTTCTGCGGCCGCTTTGTCAACCGATTTCAGAACTCCTACCATATCATCCAGGTTTGTTAGCTCTAAGCACTGCTGCTGGGCGTATTTAATCTGGTTATCAAGCTCTATCGTCATTTGACGGATTTTGTTTCCGTCATGAACAGCCTCCTCGTAGAGGGGGCGAACAGCTTCATATATCCTCGGGGTCTTACGGACAGGCATGATGTGATTATATCATAATTTAACTATTCTGCAATGCTCGAAACTACTGCCTCAAAAGACTGCGTCGGATTCCATAACCAATAAGTTGCTGCCCTAGTAGCGACACTGCCCCGCCAGATGGCCATTGGCTGGCTCCATTCTTGGGTGACAATATCTCCGCTAGAGGCAATGATGAGAGTATCTTTATGGAGCGTGACAATGGTACATGGATATGTAATGGTAAATTTGTGTAGGGCTTCGACGAGCTGGAGCAACTGCATAGAAAATGTCAGCACTTTCGGGTAATAAACGTTTTGAAATAATTTTTGTACTTGGGCAAAGCTGGCGACGATCAGAGTATCGGGCCGCTCTACCAGCAATTTGGAACTGTTTTTGACGAGATCTATCGCGTCTCGTGTGATGGTGAGGTGGCCAGTGTATTTTTGCAAAAAATATTCGTATAGTACGGCGGTCTCAGAGTTGCGGCTGGCATCGCCGACTAGTAATGCGCCATCTGCCCATATGCTGGCTGTGAGAAGTTCTGGCAAGGCGTCATTGCTGAGGCTGCCAGATTGATTGCATGGTGCGAAGATAATGTCAGTCAAGGTTTTTGGCACTGTGTGTTTGAGGCAATCGGGCAAAAGGACGCGGACTTTGCCTGCGCCGACTGCCTTTGCCGTTTCGTAGCCTTCGGCCACGGCCACAAAGCCAAGCTTGTTGCCACCCATAATTAGCAATTTGCCTGCCTGATCTTTGCGCTCCGGCTTATTCCATTCGATATCCGGAAATAGAGGCTGTGCGGCAGTTTGTTTTCGCCAGTACGAGAGGTCCATTAGTTCCACATGCCTTTCTTGATGAGGTTCAGGATGGTTTGCGGCTCGGTCGGGATGGTGGCGCGTGGTGGTTGATTGGTGACGATGTCGATGAGTTTTTTTGCTGTTTGTGCAACCTGATCAGGAGCATTCTCAAGCCAGTAGGTTTCGGGATCTTGGAGTGACCATTCGATGGAAAGTTTTGCCTCTTTCAGGCGCTTCTCGGCCTCCTCATTTGCTTGTGGGTAGCGACTCAAGAACCAATTGCGCCACTGGTCAGGACGGGCGGTCAGGCTGATGGTGATGGTGTTCTCGAAGGGCAGCTCTCTGAGTTCATCAACAACATTCGCCAGCGTATCAAGCAGGTTGTAGTGCGCCGGATAATCTCTGGCTTCACTGCCGTAGATATGGCCTGTCGTCGGAAAAACGGCGTATTGTACGAGCTCGTTTTTTTCGATTTTTTGTATGGCTTCCTCTTTTGAAAAATAGCGGTACATACCCGCCTCGTCATTTGGTCGTGGCGCCCGTGTGGTAAACCCACTGACACGTCCAAAATCAGCTCGCTTCCGGACAACTTCATTCATCAGTGTCGATTTACCAATAGCACTGGGACCAACGATCATAACGAGAGTTTTGTCTTGCAAGGAGTCCATATCAATCTATTTCAATACTTACCGGGCAATGGTCGCTACCCATCTGAGAGGCATGGATTTGCGGATTTTTAATACGCGAGACAATATCTTTTGAAGCCAGCCAGTAGTCAATGCGCCAGCCAACATTGCGAGCTCGGGCATTTGCCCAGTGTGTCCACCAGCTGTAGGCATCAGTTTTGTCGGGGTTTGCAGCACGGAAGGTGTCAACAAAGCCGGCCTTCTCGAAATTGTCAAAGCCCTCACGTTCTTCATTGGTGAAACCGTGCTTGCCGACATTCGCCTTTGGATTGGCCAGATCAATTTCGTTATGCGCGACATTGAGATCACCGCAAAATAGCACAGGTTTGGTTTTTTCGAGCTCTTTGACATGAGCGAGAAATGCCGGATCCCATTGCTTGTAGCGGAGGTCTAGGCGACTCAGGTCACCCTTAGAGTTAGGAGTGTAGACGGTGACGATCCAAAAATCATCAAACTCGGCAGAGATCACCCTGCCCTCTTTTGTCGGGTCGCCATAGCCATCAGATGTAAGGCCGAATTTTTCGGCGATGGCATCGGCAAAGCCGTTTATGACACTAAGCGGCTTTACTTTGCTAAAAATAGCGGTGCCGCTGTAGCCGGCCTTCTCGGCACTATTCCAGTATTCTTCGTATTCCGGCAGATCGATTTCGGCTTGGCCTTGCTTTGCTTTGGTCTCCTGCAGGCACAGAATATCCGGCTGCTCACGGGTAATAAATTCTTGAAAAGCACCTTTTTTGATGACGGCACGAATACCATTGACGTTCCATGAGTAGAGCTTCATGTATCTAGTATACGTGAACTTGTGGCATAAGTTGTATAATGATATAATATTAGAGTTCGTATTCCTTGGACGTAAGGCAAAATGATGAACATTGTTAGCGAGTCTGAGCAGATTTTTGCTTGGGCGAAAGACCGTCGCCGTCTCAACGAGCGCCGGCGGCGCGCTGAGACGGCACCGCGACGGACACTCCTTCTCGAAGGCAGTGCCGAGATGGTGCTCGACGCCATCCGGTACTATCAGGCGCCAGTACTGCTTCCGAGCGGTCCCACAGGCGTGCGGCTTCATTTCGCTCGTTTGGCGGGTCAGGAGGCCCGTTGGGACGTGCTGGGCGGCGTGACGTTGTGGCGCTGTGGAGAGTGGTTTGTTTTGCAGTCGCATGTTGACCTGACAAATCAGCTCAAGCTGTCATTTGACGGAAACGTCGTGAAGCGAATTCGCAATACGGTCAGTGCGCCACGGGTTGTGGAGCGTCGCAACAATCCCAGTCCCAGAGGTTTTCGTTTGGCCTGAGAAAGCCAAATGACGAACGTGCCCCTCTTCCGCTTTGGAGGAGGGGCTAGTCATTTGAGGCCTATATTTATCTCAACATGCGCTTGGCGTCTCGGTCTTGATCGCGGCGCTTGATAGTCTCGCGTTTGTCATAGCGTTTTTTGCCTTTTCCGAGAGCTATGACGACTTTCAGGTAGCGGCCAGAGGTCACGAGCTTTACTGGGACGATACTCATACCAGCGGCTTTGCTGGCCGTGAAGGAGTCGATCTGGCGGCGTGATGCGAGCAATTTGCGTGGCCGGGAGTCAACAGTGCGAGAATTCTGACCTTTTTCATTTAGCTTCAATGAGAATGACGCGTTGTTGAGCCAGAGTTCACCGTCTTTGAGACTGACAAATGAGCCTTTGAGCTGGACATGGCCGTCACGAGCGGCGCGGACTTCCGGCCCGGTAAGCACAAGGCCAGCCACGATCTCATCGCCAAGTTCATAGTCGTAGCGGGCACGGCGATTAACGACCGAACCTGATGATGATTTTGTACGCGACTTTTTTGCCATGATAAGTCTATTGTAACAGATGCAGTAGATTGACTTAGTATCATACGATGTGGTATAATATGGCAAGATAGTGTCTTGCCGATCGCGGGGCACATCGCCCCTTGTCAGAGAAGGTTGGAAAACCATGGAACCATTGTTTGAGGCTTGGCGAGGTCGTCTCATGCAAGCGGGGTTGTACTTGCTGGCCCTGATGGCCGCTGCTGTGCTCTTCTTTTGGGGCGTGCTTGCTGTGCTCGAAGGCTGGGTGTGGGTGCTTCCACTTGCTGTCTGGGTGGTGTTGCCGCTCTCGATGGCCATCTTGCGCATGAGTTGGGAGGCCCCATTTAGGGTGACGCGCGACTTCATTACACCATCGGTGATGTCTAGCGCAATCGTGATTGGCGGCTTTGTGTTTCTCCCGTTTGCCCTATTTCTTGCGGGCATGGGGTGGCGCGACTCGCACGGCGCCATGGCTGGATCGCCAGAGTTTTTCTTTGGCAGCCTAGCCTTTGGCTACGTGGTGGCGCTCTGCTTTGCTGTGCTTGGTAATACTCGCTACATAGAAGCGGGCATTCCGACGGCTCGCTTTGGCCCGGCCAAGGTATGGCGGGACTGGGCGGCAACGCCTGGGCTGACAGCCTTGTTCACCTGGGTTTTGTTGCCACAAGCCGGTAGTGAGAACGTCCTTACGACGGGTGCATTTGTATTCGTCTTGCTATTCGGGCTGCTTGTGGTGTTCGGGCTACGCTTTCCGGTAGTCCTGTGGAGACGGGATCCCGAATGGGATGTTCAGAAGTTCTGCGTACCGGAGTCGGCCGCATTTCTCCGCGGACCCAGAATGCGTAGTTAGGCCGCTATCACTTCTTTCGTTCTCTCTGGCAAGTGCCGTCCAAGTACCTACCTCAAACCAGAGGTGTGGGAACGGGCGGCTTTGTCATATGGAGCGACTTTTGGTATAGTCGGACGAGATGACTGGAGATACTCTGCCGAAATTGATCACGTTTGACGGTGAAGCCCGTAGCGGAAAAGGGACGATTGTCTCAGGAGTCAAGAATTACCTTCGGGATGAGTGCGGGTATAAAGTGATGCTGATTGACGCGGGACAGGTGTTCCGCGTTTTAGTAGTAGCTGCTTCACAGTCAGGAGTAGATATTGACGATCCAACGGCACTTGATGCCTTTTTGGGTGATGAAGCGGAAGCCGAAAAGTGCGTTCAGCTCGTAAAGAGTGTCTATCATATGACCAAAGGCGAGCGGGATGCGTTGCTCTACACCAACGAGGTTGGTGCAAATAGCGCCAAGATCGGTGCGCGGCCATTAAGTCAGTATTTCAAGGATGAATTACTCAAAAAGTGGCTGCACGATGCACGCTTGGAGGGCTATGATACGGTTCTTCTCGATGGTCGTGCGCTTGAAGAGGTAGGGGCTATGCTGGCTCAGGAAGAGCTGTGCGATTTTGTGCTAGGGCTATATTTTGTATGTGACTCTGTGGTTGGTGCACGTCGGACGCTTGGTCTGGCTCACAAGAGCTACGAGGCATTAGATGCGAGTGAAAGAAGTGCGGTCGATCAGCTTGTCATTGAGATTGATGAGCGTAATCGCAAAGATCGCGAGCGGGCTGTGCAGCCGATTGTTCCGCCCGCAGGAGCATTGACTTACTGCTTGCCCGAGGCTCCAACAGATGTTGATATGAATTCTCGACCGATGGCGATTTTTGACACGAGTGCTGAGATAGCCAAGGATGCTATGCCTTTACCAGTGGCGAAATTTTGTGCCATGGTATTGAAAAGTAGCTAAAATATGCTAAAATAGTTATTATGTAGCATCGTGCTACCCGAGACTTGGGAAGTCTTGAACCTTTTGAGGAGGTGAGGCCCGATGGTCTCGCAATTGTCAGTACGTCTACCTGGCGTCTTGGCTCGTGGAGAAGAACAGTTTTCTCCTCTCGACGACATCCTGGCACGGAGCGTCTACTCGCCGACTTACGCTGGCAATAAGTTTCGTGCTAATGCTGAAGTCAAGGCGGCTGTTGAGTCTGTCGGGATGGCAGTCGAGCATGCGGATCGTGTGCAGCTTGTCGGAGCTTCATTCGGTGGCGACTTGGTGCCCTTTGTGGTGCAGTCCTTACCTGATGAGGTGAAGAGCCGGTTGAAGGTGATCGTCGTCGATGCTCCTGCTGGCGCCAGTACGCTGAAGGCTCTTCCGTCCTGGTCGGCTGGATTCATGGTGTCGCCATTCGGTCGACTGGCGACGCCAATCGGCTTGATCCGGATTCCGCCGAAGCCGGATGAGATCACGGCGCCACGCAGCGGGAGACAACTGGATGGCGAAACGTGGAAGCGCTACGTCATCCAGCGAGCGAGGCGGGAGCTGAAAGGCCACTCGGCGCGCCAATGGCGTTCCCAGGTAGCTCTGATGATCAAGATGGAGCGTGATGGTTCTCTGGCGAAAGCTTGTGAATCGCTCCATGGCTTGGACGTCACCTACATGGCTTGTGTCGGTAAGGGAAACGGCGTTGTTGCTCAGCCGGCTGCGGTTCAGTGGTGGGTAACGCATGTTCCTGGTCTCAAGGTCATGGAGGTCGATGCCACGCACTGTGGCTTCCTGCAGAATCTCCCCGAGTTTGCGGCCGCTTTTAGGGATATCCTCAAGAGCTGAGGCGAACACAGCACGAATGCTACTGACCCGGATATACGTCCGGGCCTTTAGCTTTTCGTAGATAACTTTTTAGCGGCATCAAGCAAAACTTGAGCAGATTTTTGCCAGGAAAATGTATCGATGTGCTTTTTGCCAATTCTGATAAGTTTTTCGCGCTCGTCTTTAGAGTCCAGTGCAGCAATTTTGCGGGCAAAATCTTCGGGATCGTTTGGATTGGCAAAAAGTGCTCCCTCCCCTGCTACCTCGTGAAATGGCGCGATGTCGCTGACAACGCACGGTACGCCGAGTTTGAGAGCCTCGGCAAGCGGCAAGCCGAAGCCTTCGGATTTGCTGGCGCTGACTATGATAGCGTCATCCGCGAGAATCTGCGCGTACATCTCATCAGAGACGCCCCCATGAAATACGACTTGGGCGTTTTCCGGGATAGCTTGCTTGAGTTTTGCGATGTACTTGGCCGAGCCGCGGCTGAGTAGATGGAGTGTCCGTCCGGGCAAAAATTCCATGGCTTTCACGAGAGTGATGGCGTTTTTGTGCGGCAAGAGTGAGCCCATGAAAACAAGATTTTTTGGCGGCGTATCACCTTGTGCAACGGGCTTCTTGAGTAGGCTCGAAAGATCGCGAGCGGCATTTGGTACAACAATGATCGGACGCTTGGTAAGCTTGGCGGCTTCGATCTCCCGTTTACTGGTTTCGGATACTGTCGCGATGATGTCAGCTGCGTTGAGTGTCCAGCGCCCTGGCCAATACGACAGATGGTATATGCGCCACGCGATGCGCACGTACCACGGGAAGTAGCTTGGCGGCATGGAGTGCTTGTAGTAGGTCATATCTTGTTGATTGAGAATGAGTTTGTATTTGCGTCCAAAGCTGCCCATCGACTGCAAAGGAGTGGCGACAACGTCTGGGTGGCCAAGGTTGAGCACGAAGGCGGTGAACGGCTCTTTCCATGAAGTAACGGGATGGATATGTATATATTTTGCGTTATGCGGCAAGAAAGCGAGCTGCTTTTTATCAGAAATAATAAATATTGTAGCCGGGTGTAGTTTGTAAAGCGCCAACATCAACTCGTGAGTGTAGCGGGAAATACCATCGTGAAAATCGGTGCGGATATAGCGGGCGTCAAAGAAAAATTTCATTGCTTCTTTTTCCGTGGGCTATTTGGATGCCGATCATGCAATTGCTGCATACCATAAAACCATATACCGATAAGAATAACAAAGATAATCCCGAGAAGACAATTCAGGTTACCATGTCCAAGATTTGGAAAGATCAGGCTGATACCTAGGACATTGAACATATTGATGTAGTCAGGATTTCCGAGGTGGATTGCTTTGTAAAGGCATACGAGCAGATGAAGCGTTGCGGACAGCAGCATGGCGTACATCAGTCCTTTGAAGACATTTTCCCTATTTATAGGAAAAAATAGCTTGAGTAATTGTTTCACTCCCCAATTGTAGCATTTTGTGGCTTTGCACTCCGGATATATCTGCAAGGAACTGTTTCAAGGAGCTTCCTAATGGTATAATTGAGTGCAATGAGAATTCTTATCGTTAACGACCAGCACTGGCCGATGAAGAGCGGCTGCGCTCAAGCATCCCGCACTCAGGCGCTGGGGCTGGCTGCACGTGGCCACAATATATTGGTGGTGGCACCATCAATGACCCGCCACAATGCAACCGATCATGATGCAAATTATGACATTGTGCGTATTCGTAGCTTCAAATTTCGTAATAATCTGCGCGTGTCAGTAGTGCTCGATCGTGAGGTTCGTCGCGTTATTGCCGATTTCAATCCCGATATCGTACATGTTCACACCCAGTTGACGCTTGGTTTGGCGGTATTACGCGCGGCCACAAGCATGGGCATTCCGGTCGTTGCGACCAATCATGTGATGCCAGACAACTTGATCAATAACATTAAAGGACTATCGAGCTTTAGCCGGCCGATTAGCTACATCTGGACAGAATATGGCAATCTGCTCTACCGCGGTGCCAAGCGTATTATCATGCCGACATCATCAGGCCTAAAATTATTCAATTTTGAGCGTATCGAGGCGCCGACACTGGCCATCTCAAATGGCATCAATCTTGATCAGTTTAAACCGGTCAAGGCGCCTGCGTTCCTCTATGAAAAGTTTAAAATTCCGTCCGATAAAAAGATTATTGGTTATCTTGGTCGGCTTGATAATGAGAAGCATGTCAATGTCGTCGTGAGTGCTTTCAAAGAACTCGTTAATGAAGACTACAAAGATATTCATCTGCTGCTTGTTGGTGCTGGTAACGCGGAAGCGGGACTCAAAGATATGATTGACGACCTTGGACTGACGCATAACATTACTTTCACTGGGCTGGCCTCAGAAGAGGATTGGCCGTTACTGCATCGCATCCCTACGGTATATACAATGCCGTCGCCAAACGAACTGCAGAGTATTGCAATGCTTGAAGCGATGGCTAGCGGTAAGCCAATCGTGGCAGTTGATGCCGGCGCTCTAGGCGAATTATGCCGTAATGACGAGAACGGATATTTGGTGCATGTTGATGATGTCAATGGTTTTTGCCGTGCGCTAAGGATGCTGCTCGATAATCCAAAGCGTATGAAAGAGTTCGGCAAAAAGTCGCGCGAGATTGCTGAGACGCATGACGAGAATATAGTCATGCCGCAGTTTGAAAAACTCTACCGGCAAGTTATCCGAGAAAGTCGAGCAGAGCCTCAGAAATCGCGTCGGGCGTTTCGTAGTGTGCTAAGTGGCCGACGTCAGGAATAGTGTATAGCGTGGCATCAAGCGCTTTTGCGAGGAGCTGCTCACTTTTTAGCGGTGTCACGTTGTCTTTTGTGCCAGCGATGAGGAGTATGTCAAATGCTTGGAGCTGCTTTTTGTAGTCGATCACACCGCGACGAATGATATCTTTGTGCAATGTATGATAAAAATCGATGCTTGAAATATAGTCAAGATTTTTCAGGTGATGTTGCTGGATGCGCTCTTTTAGCTCCGGTGCCCTGGCTGTCATGATGACTTTTGTCGCACCGCGGCTGATCACCTCGCTTTTGACGAGCTTTTCGCCAAATTTGCCAGTACGCTTACCGATATTGTAGTGGAGCGCACCAAATACTGCCCCAAGTTTGCGGCTGTCCAACCATTCGATTTTGGTTGCTACCGGGCTGATAAAGACGGTCTTTTTGTGAAATAATTTTGGATCCTGACTCAGCATACTCGCGGCGACTAGTCCGCCGAGACTGTGCGAGACCAGGTACGGAGCGTCTTTTAAGTCGAGCGACTTAACGAATTCATTGGTGCGACGCGCTAGCTCGTCGACGGTCCATGGTTTCTCAAAGAGTAGACTCTCACCAAAGCCCGGCAGATCAGGTACGATGACGTGAAATGTTTTTTCAAGCTCGGGGACGATGTATTGAAAGCCTTCGTGCGAGCCGGTAAAACCGTGGACGAGTAGCAGCGAGGGCTTGCTTTTGTCGCCATATGTCCAATATTTTACAGTATCGAGCTGGTGGTCCATCGTATGAATTATACCACTTGAAGTGAGATATAGCGCTGCCTCTGTTAGAATAGTCAAGGTATGATCGCCGATATTTCCATCACCGAGAAGTCATTTGGTCCAAAAGTCTTGATGAAAGATGTTGCCTTTTCAATTGATGACGGTGAAAAGGTCGGCGTTGTTGGGCGAAATGGCGTGGGTAAGTCGACTCTATTTGGTATCTTGGCCGGTATTGATACGGATTTTACCGGTGCTGTTATCTTCAAGAGAGGAACCACTGTCGTGTCAACTGCCCAAGAGTATTCGCACGTGGGAGACCAGACTGTCTTGCAATATATTTTGAGCGGACTTCCCGAATACGAGACACTCAGTCACATCATCGAGACATATCCGGCGACCATGGGTGATGATATGCGGCGAATCAATGAATATACCGAGGCGTTGGAGCGATTTGAGCAAAAAGGCTTTTACCAGATTGAGGAGAAAGTCGAGCGGGAGCTGGCGAATTTCCAGCTTATGCGAAGCACGAACAATCGTGAGCTTCAGGGGGAGGAGCGGCCTTCGGGATTTACTTCCAAAGGCCCAACGGAGGGGCTGGCCCCTCCTGAGACAATCGCGCATCAAGCATTTACTTCCCTTTCTGGTGGGCAAAAACGTTTGGTGGAGGTGGTCAAGATCATGCATTCGGATGCACATCTTGCCTTGGTCGATGAGCCCACCAACCATATGGATTATGTAGCCAAACAGCAGTTTATTGATTGGATGAAGTCGGCGCGTGAGGCGATGCTGATCATTACGCACGACCGTGATGTATTGAAAGAAGTCGACAGGATTGTCGAGTTAAAAGACGGTGGTTGTACGAGCTATCGCGGAAATTACGACGCCTACCTGAAACAAAATGCCCTAGCAACCAGTACGGGTATGAGCGATTTTGAGATGATCGAGAAGCGGATTACTAATCTCAAGCAGAAGGCCATCGATTACCAGCGGCTGAAAGAAAAATCCCGCAATCCTGGAACAATCCAAAAGTTCAAACGCCTGGAGAATCAATCTCGAGAAGAACTGGCTGAGCTGCAAAAGGTCGAAAAGCCGACGTTTTGGATCGACAAAGAGTCGGCAGCGGGACTTGACTACAAGTCAGCTGGCCGGTATCAAAAGTTCAAGACCAAAAATATCCGCATGAATGTGAGGAGTGATGAATCCCGCTCCAAGCATCAGCTAGTGGTGGCGCGTGATCTGAGCCTAGGCTACGGCACACCACTTTTTGAGGGGGTTGACATCGACTTACGCGAGGGCGAGGCGGTAGAGCTACGCGGGCGCAATGGTGCTGGAAAATCGACATTGATCAAGGCATTACTTGCACCGCTCCCGTCGTCAAAGATTTCAGAGAAATCTTCACGTAGGTCGCTGGAATCGGGTCCTGTCGTCGCGTCCGCCCCTAAATCTCCGTTCGTCGATTTGGGCGCTGCCCCGCGCTCCGCCACCCGAGCTGACGTGGATGGGGATGGCATCATTCTCTTCTCTGGCGAGCTCACCCTTGATCCAAGCGTTCGCGTCGGTATCTACGAGCAAGAAGTATCTTCTACTCTCTTTGACCTAACATTGCACGATGCGATCGAAACGATCTATCTTAGCCGCAAGCTTCCGATTGGCGAGACAAAAATTCGCCAGCTTATGAGTGACTATCTCTTCACTGAGGGTGATGGTCAGGTGCCAGTCGGCAAGCTATCTGGCGGTCAAAAGGCCCGGCTGCAAATCATCGACATGCTGGCAGACGATCCGCAGCTGCTGGTCCTTGATGAGCCGACAAATCATCTCGACCTACCCAGTATCGAAGAACTAGAGGCAGCTCTCGAAAAATATTCCGGTGCGATCTTGTATGTCAGTCACGATGACTACTTCCGGCGTGCTATTGGCGGCGCAACGATCCAGATTGGGTCGTAGACCCGTTGATCAACCTCGCAAGCTCCTGTTGCATCATAGTCGAACTATCGATATCGATGCGCCGTAAAGTACGATCAGGCCGGTCGAGTACGAGAGTGAGAGCACGGCGTATAATCTGCTGGAGGTCCTTATCACCAAAGTCTTCGGTTGTTTTCTGCAATGCCAAGATATCACAGTCATCGCCAAGCAAGATACTGCCCTTTTCGGGCGCTATCGTGAGCAATACATCCATCTCAGAGAGTAGCATCAGTCCAGCCCTATTCACATCGGTACAGCGGTCAATGCCAATATGAAGATTTTGGGCAAGTGAAGATTCCCGATATGCGATCTTGCCGAGTACCCTTGACGGTGCATTCGCCAATGCATCTAGATTGGTGGCAAAATCGTGCAAGAGTATCCATAGCTCGCTCGCAAAAATAGCATCATCATACCGATCGTCCAGAGAATGATGGTAATCGGTCGGGACGATCATTTCCAGCCTTAGTGTGCAGCTTGGCAGCATCTCAGAGTACATAGTTGCATGACTCGACCGGTCTCGGTCGAGGATAGAGACGTGCCCGTCGATGTGCTGGACGGTCATATTGGTGCGCGCAAGATTGTCTTGGAGGTATCTTCTGAGAAGTGATTGTATCTGAGGCGAGCGCGTGAGACGACGAGTGCCAATCGTCGGCGTCTCGCAGACGACCATTCCCTGGAATGTGTCAAATGGAAGTCCATACCCTGTTCTTTCAGGGATGTACTCCAGCGACGATGACAACATGCGTGGCAAGTCAAAGTTTGAAAAGTCTATGCTGTAGAGATTTTGCGGGTATCTGTCGCCGTTACTATCCAAGTAATCTAGGTTAGATTCCAGGTCGTCAGGGCCAAATAGTGAATACCTAAAGGTTAGTGAGCGGTCATCTATGTAGCGTGGACGGAAGGTGTTCATATGGGGATAATACATATGAATACCCATCAAGAGCAAGCATGAGCTGCTTAGGCGACGACGAGCTGGTTTTTTTCGAGGGCGGCTTGGAGTTTTGGTCGGTCAAAGCCAAGGATGAGCTCGCCAGCGATGTCGGTAACAGGTACTCCCTGGAAATTACCTGCGATTTTTTCTAGCAATTCTTGATTAGCTGCTTCGTCTTCCTCAATATTTTTGCTCTCGTAGGGTACGCCGAGTCTATCGAGCCATTGTTTTTCGGTGGCGCAAAATGCACATCGACTGGTGGTGTAAATGATTACTTTATTTGTATTGTCAGTAGCTGCCATAACTCCCTCTCTGCTGATTATTCTTTTACTATACATTGTACAGTAAAATAGACTTGTCATCAAGAAGAAATCGCACTACTATATAAGAGATGGCAAAGTATAAGTGGAATGAGAGGGCGTTTGCGCTGCCAACGGTGCTTATTTCCTCTGTTGTCATGTTTATACTTATACTTGTTTCAATTTCTTCGGCTACTTCGGTAACTGCGGGGTTACGCAACGCGTACTTTGACAGACTTGCCAAGGAAGCTGCCGAGTCGGGCATTGCCTATGCCAAGGATTGCTACGACAAGGTCGCTAGTATTGCTACTGCAAGTCAGTGGCCCAATAGCAGTTCTGTCGCTCTCACCCAAAAGACGGATTGCTTTGGTGCGGGTTCGAGCGGGCCTGCGTTTGTACATTCGGGGACTGCTGCCGGGAGCATGGCGGGGTATCGATTGAGCTTTAGTGTCCCAAAACCAACGGTGGCAGTAGACGGTACCTATACACTTGAAGTCACCGGAACAGTAGAGCTGGTCCGTACATCGAGCACCAGTCTCGTGTCGCAGACATATACTACCTCGCAGCGAGCGTCGATAGAAAGTCAGCCTTTGACATGGAAGCAGATATCAGTTGGCGGTAACTATGGGTGCGCCATTGCTTCGGATAATAAAGCCTACTGCTGGGGGACAAATACATACAAACAGCTCGGTGATGGCACTACTACTGCCCGCTCCACTCCGACCGTAGTTTCTCGGGGTGCTATGCCATCAGGTGCGACAATCCGGCAGATTTCTGTTAGCGAATCAAGTTGGTCTACCGCCCAACTGGCCTGCGCCATCGCCTCCGACAACAAAGCCTACTGTTGGGGGCAAGGTAAGCTAGGTAACGGTAGCAGTACCAACAGCTACACGCCCGTTGCCGTAAACCTTCCATCCGGAGTAGTAGGATTTCGCGAAATAGCGGTTGGAAACCAGCATGTCTGCGCCATCGCCTCCGACAACAAAGCCTACTGTTGGGGCGATAATGACTATAATCAACTCGGCGATGGCACCGCTAATGCCAGTACTACTCCTGTCCCCGTCTCGATACCAGGGGGGATGACAGTTCGGCAGATTGCCGCAGGAGCTCGGCATACCTGCGCCATCGCCTCCGACAACAAAGCCTACTGTTGGGGGTATAATACCACCTACGGCCAACTCGGTGATGGTACTACCGTTAACCGTGCCACTCCTGTTCTTGTCTCAATACCAGGGGGGATGACAGTTCGGCAGATCACCGCAAGAGGTTCCAATGGCTGCGCCATCGCCTCCGACAACAAAGCCTACTGTTGGGGGTATAACTACTATGGCCAAGTCGGTGACGGCACCAATACAACTCCTCGCATCACTCCGGTGGCGGTCGCTCAAGGTGCTATGCCATCAGGTGCGACAATCAGGCAGATTTTCCTAGGTAATAATAACGCCTGCGCCATCGCCTCCGACAACAAAGCCTACTGTTGGGGGTATAACAACTACGGTCAACTTGGTGACAACACTGCCACCAATCGCGTCGCTCCTGTTGAGATTTCCCAAGGTGCTATACCACCAAACACTACTATACGTCAGATTTCAGTGGGCACGTCTCATGCTTGCGCCATCGCCTCCGACAATAAACCCTACTGCTGGGGGTATAACTACTACGGTCAACTCGGTAACGGTCTCTCCGGCTCGGCAAACAACTCTTCCGTTCCCGTTGCTGTCAAAGATGTAGCGGACACATCTAAATATCCGACTGCTGATAGACAGATCGTAGCAGGGACGTCTCACACCTGCGCCATCGCCTCCGACAATAAACCCTACTGCTGGGGAGATAACAGCATGGGACAACTTGGCGATGGTACGGAGACGAACCGTACTACTCCAGTAGCTGTCTCGCAGGGTAGTATGCCATTGGAGACAACGGTCCGGCAGATATCAGGCGGCGGCCTTCACACCTGCGCTCTTGCCTCCGACAACAAAGTCTACTGCTGGGGGTGGAATAGCAGCGCTCAACTCGGTAACGGTACTACGACACAACGCAAGACTCCCGTCTCCGTTTCTCAAGGCGCCATGCCTTCAGGTGCGATGGTTCGTCAGATACCGGCAGATATAAGTGGCTACGGCAGCTACCATACCTGCGTCATTGCTTCTAATGACAAACCCTACTGCTGGGGAGGTAACAGTATGGGGCAGCTTGGTGATGGCACTACCACTGCTCGTTCTACTCCTGTTGCCGTTTCTCAAGGCGCCATGCCTTCAGGTGCGATGGTTCGTTCAATTGTAACGAATACAGTTAACACCTGCGCCATCGCCTCCGACAACAAAGCCTACTGCTGGGGGTGGGGCAGTCCAATTGGGAGCAGTTCTACGCCTGCTAGTATTTCTCAAGGCGCCATGCCTTCAGGTGCGATGGTTCGCCAAATCGCTATAGACTATACTCACGCCTGCGCCATCGCCTCCGACAACAAAGCCTACTGTTGGGGCGAAAATAGCTCGGGGCAGCTTGGCGATGGTACCACCGCTACTCGTTCCACTCCTGTTGTTGTCTCTCGGGGCGATATGCCAGTAGGTGCTACCATCCGTTCAATCGCGATTGGTGCAGCTCGTACCTGCGCCATCGCCTCCGACAACAAAGCCTACTGTTGGGGCGAAAATAGCTCGGG
>CAYOVH010000002.1:168575-253795 GCA_964407405.1 uncultured Candidatus Saccharibacteria bacterium
GCAGCTTGGCGATGGTACCACCGCTCGGCGCAATGCTCCGGCAGCCGTCTCTCAAGGTGACATGCCCTCAGGTGCAACAATCCGGCAGATTTCTGTTGGTAATTTGCATACCTGCGCCATCGCCTCCGACAACAAAGTCTACTGCTGGGGAGATAACAGCATGGGACAACTTGGCGATGGTACCACCACTCAGCGCAATGCTCCTGTAGCCGTCAGTCCCCTGCCAGCCACTTCTAGAGCAACTCGGATCACCTTCTAGTAATAATTAGGACTTTGAAATAGTGCTAAAAGTTGCTATAGTAGTACCAGATGAGCACGTCGCGAGACAAGCAAGACACTCCATCTGCACCGCCGCGAATGACGGTCATTTTATTGCTAGGCGATATTGCTGATACGACATGGCGGATGTTTGTGCCGACGCTGGGGCTAGCTGGGCTAGGGCTATGGGTCGACAAGACCTGGCATACGGGGCCGCTCTGGTCGCTGAGCGGTGTGGCCCTAGGAGTATTGCTGGCTGCCCTGCTGGTCAGAGCGCAATTTGCCAAAGTAAAACGAGAGACAAATGATAAATAATTTTGCAACCGGTATCGAGATACATCTTGCTTCGCAAGAGGTGTTCACATTGTTTGGCTTGCCAATTACCAATGCGATGATCACGGGAGCTATCGGGTTGGTTGTCTTGCTGGCGATCTTTTGGTACGTTGTCTCGATGATACGGCGCGGCCGATACAATCGCTTTATCGGTCTGGTGCAGTGGGCATTTGAAGGCATGCTTGGCCAGGTCGAAAGTGTCATACCAGACAAAAAGCTGGCTCGCCAAGTAGCGCCGCTGGCATTGACGATATTTTTCTTCACGCTGGTATCATATTGGATGAGTGTTCTGCCTGGTCTTGACTCGGTCAAGGTGCACGATGTGCCGATCCTTCGCTCGATCGCAGCGGATCTTAACTTTACCTTTGCCATGGCGATCATTGTGCTCGTCGTAGTGCAGTATTTTGCCTGGAAAACTCATGGCCCGGTTGGTAGCGCCAAGCGATATTTGCGCAACCCTTTGAAAGACCCGATCGGATCATTTGAGGGTATTCTGGAGCTAATCGGCGAGATTTCGCGCTACACTGCCCTGAGCCTGCGTCTCTTTGGTAACTGCTTTGCGGGTGAGATATTGCTGCTGATTATCGCGGTGCTGACGAGCTATCTGGCAGTGGCATTGCTACCGGTCTTTATGGCGTTTGAGCTGTTTATCGGCTTTATCCAGGCGTATGTGTTCTTTATCCTGACCGTTATCTTTACCGGCCTGGCCGTCGAGGTTCACGGTGATGCACATGATCATTCTTCTGAGATGCATAAAGAGAAAGGCGATGTGCCTATGTAGCTATGTCGGGGCACTCTCTACGGGGAGCTTTGCTCGCCCGTGGCGTTTGGCTGACCTCTCTTTGCTACACGCGAAATAGAGGTCGCAATCCCCGCCATCATTACATAGGCACCTCGCCAGTCGCACCTCGAGAGTGGTACAATATAGGTAATAAATAAAGGAGTTACAACAAATGGACGCACTTGCATTCGGTCTGACATACGGACTTCCGGCACTTGGTGCCGCAATGGGTATTGGTTTTATTGGTATGGGAGCGCTCAATGCTTTCGGCCGCAACCCAGAGCAGCTTGGTAATATTCGTACTCTGATGATCACCGCGATTGTCTTTGCCGACTCGCTGGCCATTATCGGTATAGTCGTGGCTATTATTGCGAAATTCATCTAGGAGCCAGAGAGACTAGATGACTAATATTACTAACTATTTTGCCGAAGCAGGTTCGCAAAATCTTTTCTCGGCGCTTGGAATTGACTGGAAGTTATTGACCTTTCAGATCATTGCGTTTGTCATCCTGGTCGTGTTGCTCGGCAAGTTCGTCTTCCCTATCTTGATGAAAGCGGTTGACGATCGACAAGAGAAGATCGAGGAGACGACCAAAGCTGCCGAAGAAGCACGCATCAAGGCCGAAAAAGCCGAGGCAAATGTCGAAGACACGCTCAAGACAGCCCGCAAAGAAGCGGCTGACATCGTAGCGACAGCCAAGGTGGAGGCCTCTCAGATTGCCGAAACCGCTGATGCTAAGGCAAAGGAACGTGCTGACCGGATCGTGGCTGAAGCTCATGAGGGCATCCAAAAAGACGTCCTGGCTGCGCGCAAATCACTCGAAAAAGACACGCTAAATCTCGTCAAAAAGGCTGCTGGTCTGACAATTGCCGGTGTTGCTGATAGCAAGATCGACAATGCGATCCTGAAGAAGTCTGTCGAGGAGGCGAAAAAATAGCATGGCCTCCAGCAAGCTCTCACGTCGTAAATTGGCTGACTACGCTGCAGATCAGATTGCAGCTGGCAAGTCAGGCGTGCTCGATCAATTGGCCGCGCATCTGATCGAATCGGGCCGCACCAAAGAGGCCGAGCTGATCGTCCGCGACATTCAGACGGCGCTGCTCTCGCGCGGCAAGGCAGTCGTGACAGTTACGTCAGCGCGTGCTCTTTCATCAGAAGCAAAGGCGGATATCGAGCGTTTTGTCAAAGCGCAGTACGAGAATGTGCAGACGATAGAGCTGATCGAACAGATTGACAAGAGCGTGCTTGGCGGCGTACGAATTGACCTGCCAAATGCCGTACTTGATGCGACGGCGAAAACGAAATTAGAGAGCTTGACGATTTAGGGAGAAATGGAGAAAATATGGCAGAACTAAAAGTACAAGAATTATCAAAAGACCTTGAGGCAGCAATTGCCCGCCTGGAGAAGTCTGAAGGCCTCAAATCGGCCGGTGTGGTGATCCGTGTTGGTGACGGCGTGGCGTGGGTGCATGGTCTGGCCGACGCTGGCTATAGCGAAGTGCTCGAGATTGACACGCCAAGTGGTGTTGTCGAAGCATTTGCGCTCAACCTTGAGGAAGATCAAATCGGTGCGGTTATTTTGGGTGACGATAGTCAGATCGCTGCTGGCAATACGGTGCGCCTCAAAGGCCAGGTACTCGAAGTGCCAGTCGGCGAAGAGCTGCTTGGTCGCGTGGTTGATCCGCTCGGTCGTCCACTCGATGGCGGCCCTGCGATCAAGACCAAGCAGACTGGTCTTGTCGAGCGTGAGGCAGTCGGTGTTATCGGTCGCAAGCACGTCAATGAGCCAATGATGACCGGTATAATGGCGATCGACTCGATGTTTCCTATCGGTCGCGGCCAGCGCGAGCTGATCATTGGCGACCGTCAGACCGGAAAGACGGCAATCGCAGTTGATACGATGATCAATCAGGCTCGTCAAAAGTCTGATATCGTCAACGTCTACGTAGCAGTTGGTCAAAAGCTTTCCAAGATTGCACGCCTTGTCGAGCGCCTCAAGGCCGAGGGAGTGATGGAGCAAACAATCGTTGTTGCGACTGGGCCGAGTGATCCGGCTTCCCTGCTCTATCTCGCACCGTACGCTGGTACGGCTATGGGCGAATATTTCCGCGACAAAGGCGGCCATGCGTTGATGATCTATGATGATCTGACCAAGCACGCCGTGGCTTATCGCCAGATGTCGCTTCTCCTTCGCCGTCCACCAGGACGTGAGGCTTTCCCTGGTGATGTCTTTTATCTCCACTCTCGCCTGCTCGAGCGCTCAGCGAAATTGTCTGACAAGCTTGGCGGCGGTAGCCTGACTGCCCTGCCGATCATCGAGACGCAGGCTGGCGACATTTCTGCATATATTCCAACCAATGTGATTTCGATCACCGACGGTCAGATATTCATGGAGACTGACCTCTTCTACCAGGGTATTCGTCCGGCTATCTCGGCTGGTCTCTCGGTCTCGCGTGTCGGTGGTGATGCCCAGACAAAAGCAGTCAAATCCGTTTCCGGTCATCTCAAGCTGGGTCTTTCTCAATTCCGTGAATTGGCATCATTTGCGCAGTTTGGCAGCGATCTTGACGAAGAGACCAAGAAACAAATTGATCGTGGTCAACGCCTGACCGAGTTGCTCAAACAGCCGCAGTATCAGCCGATGAGCATCTGGGAGCAATGTGCTTCGATCTACGCTGTAGATGCAAATTGCTTTGACAAAGTGCCAGTCGCAAAGATCAAAGATGCCCAAGCAGCACTTCTGACCAAGCTCTGGACCGACCACAAAGCCGACATGCGCGAACTCAACAAGGGTTCTGAGAAGGTAGAAGCTGACTCAAAAGTCGCGAAACTGATCGAAAAAGTTGCGAAATCTGTTGCGAAAGGGTTTGAGGGGTAATGACATCGTACGAAAGCATCGATATGGGCCCCGGTCTATTTGATGATTTCTGGGCGGATGATGAGCAAGATATTGCCAAGACACCCGGGCAGGTGATTGCTGATGATATTACGTCTATGTTCGATAAGCGTCTGTCGGGTGTGCATGGGCCACTTAGCCACGAAGCCACAGTGTTTGAAGATGAGCTATTGGTAAGTTACCCTGACCTTGGAAAAGAGGATGATCATCTTCATGACCCATATATTCGTGGTCTCGTTCTTGATAGCTTGATTAGTCACTATATAGAAAAGAGTCGACAAAATGCCTAGCCAACGCCAACTAAAAAACCGCATCCGCTCGGTGAAAAGCACCAAGCAGATTACCAAAGCCATGCAGATGGTGGCGGCGTCAAAGATGCGCAAGGCTCAGGATGCGACCAAGGCTACCGCACCGTACACTGATGCGGCTCGCGCGATCTTGGCCCATCTTTCTACGCTTGGTGCGACCAAGGGCCATCCGCTCTTTATCGAGCGCGAGGTCAAAAAACGTTTGGTCATCATCATCGCGAGCGACCGAGGTTTGGCCGGTGCTTACAATGCAAATGTCGCCAAACTCTACATACGCGAGCTGATGAGCGATGACAAAAAACGTATCAAAACTTCGACTATCGCCGTGGGCCGCAAAGCGACACAGTTTGTCACTCGACTCAAAGATACCGAGGTTGTCGGTGCATACGAAGACTTACCCGATGCACTCGAGGGTCATGAGCTCCGTGGTGCGCTCGATGTAGCCTACGACAAATTTGTGAACGGCGAAGTCGATGCGGTCGATGTGATCTACACCGAGTTTGTCTCGAGCATTACCCAGACGCCAAAGGTAGAACGTATCCTGCCAGCTGGCCAAGCGGTCGAAACCGATGATACTCTGCCGCGTGAGGCTGAGTTTGAGCCGGATGTCGAGACAGTGCTCGAGACGACCGTCTATCGCTTGATCGGCGCCCAGCTATTCCAGGCATTGCTCGACGCAAAGTCCAGCGAATGGAGTATGCGTATGATGGCGATGAAAAACGCGACCGATAATGCCAGTGATCTTGTCGATGACTTGACGCTTGCGATGAATAAAGCCCGCCAGGCGGCGATTACGCAAGAACTAGCAGAAATCAGTGGCGGCGCGGAGGCAATGAAATAGATGAAGGAGAATATGATGACTAAACATCAAGGAACAATAACCCAAGTCGTGGGCGTCGTGGTCGACGTCGAGTTTGATGGCGGCAAACTGCCAGCGATCTACGATGCGTTGCACGTGGAGCACGACAAAAAGACAATCACCCTCGAGGTCGCTCAGCACCTCGACGAGCACACAGTACGTACTATTTCCTTGCAATCAACTGATGGTTTGAAGCGTGGCCAAGCTGTCGAAGCAACCGGTGCGCCTATTTCTGTGCCAGTTGGTGTAGAAACTCAGGGTCGCATGTTTAACGTTGTCGGTGAGCCGATCGACGAAAAGCCCGCACCAAAAGGCAAAACTGCGCCGATCCACCGCGATGCGCCTGCGCTTGATGAGCAGTCAAACAAAGCGGAAATCCTCGAGACTGGTATCAAGGTCATCGACCTCATCGCTCCGCTGACTAAAGGCGGAAAAGCTGGTCTCTTTGCCGGTGCTGGTGTTGGCAAGACCGTCTTGATCCAGGAGCTTATCAACAACATCGCCAAGTACCACTCTGGTAACTCTGTCTTCGCCGGTGTCGGTGAGCGTACTCGTGAGGGTAAAGACCTCTACGAGGAGATGGAAGAAGCTGGCGTGCTTGGCAAGACTTCCCTCGTCTTCGGACAGATGAATGAGCCGCCTGGAGCACGTCTTCGTGTTGCTCTGTCTGGTCTTGCGATGGCAGAAGCCTTCCGTGACGAAGGAAAGGACGTCTTGCTCTTTATCGACAACATCTTCCGTTATACTCAGGCCGGCGCTGAGGTATCCGCTCTGCTTGGTCGCCTTCCATCTGCTGTGGGCTACCAGCCAAACCTCCAGCAAGAAATGGGTATGCTCCAAGAGCGTATTACTTCGACAAAGAAAGGTTCGATCACCTCTGTGCAGGCTGTTTATGTACCAGCTGACGACCTTACCGATCCGGCTCCTGCGACGACCTTTGCCCACCTCGATGCAACGATCGTGATGAATCGTGCGCTGACCGAAATCGGTATCTACCCTGCTGTCGATGTGCTTGACTCGTCTTCGACATCACTCGATCCGGAAGTTGTCGGTGAAAAGCACTATTCGGTTGCTCGTGAAGTACAGCGTGTCTTGCAACAGTACAAAGAGCTTCAGGACATCATCGCGATTCTCGGTATGGAAGAGCTTTCTGACGATCAAAAGCAGACCGTCAACCGCGCCCGTCGTTTGCAGCGTTACTTTGCGCAGCCATTCCATGTTGCTGAGCAGTTTACCGGCAATAAGGGCGTCTACTGCAAGCTCGAAGACACGATCCAGGATGCCAGTGATATTCTGGCTGGCAAGTATGACTCGAAGCCAGAGAGCTGGTTCTATATGGCGCCGGGCCCACTAAGTGAGAAAAAGGATTAAGGACGCCTTTTGTATGCGGCGCACTACTTCGTTATCAGCTCCAGTTTTCGCTCGCGGTATGCATAATACCGCTTGCTCAGGCTTCGCTGCTGCCTCGTATCGTACTCGCCTACAAAATGTGCTTACGTATGCGGGAGGACTGCAATGAGATTACAGCTTGTGACACTAATGGGCGTGCAAAAAGACGAAGACGTCTACGAAGTTCAACTACCGACCAAAGCCGGCCCGATCGGTGTATTTCCAGGGCATGAACCGCTCGTATCAGTGGCAGTGCCAGGTGTGATCGCAGTACGGTACAAAAAGAACGATCCGGACAATCTACTTGAGTATTTTGCCGTCTCTGGCGGAGTGATCGAAATTGATCAAAATCTCGTACGTGTGCTGGTAGATGAGGCAGATCGTGGTGAAGATATCGTCGAGGCTGAGTCAAAGGCTGCACTCGAAAAGGCGCTGGCGATGCAAAAAAATGCCAAAGATGCCGTCGAACTTGAGAAAGCTACACAGCTAGTTGATCGTCATCAGGTGCGACTCAATGTCGCCGGGCTTCGTCGTCGCCATCGTCGGTGATCTTGGCCCTGATCCTAGTCAATGATTAACCAATAATAGCACGGACTTCGTCCGTGTTTTTGGTATGCATGAGTTTGTCGCGCAATTCGGCGGCACCTTCAAAGCTGTTGACGTAGATCTTGAAGAAGCGTTTTAGCGTTTCGAATGGCCGGCGGGTCTGATGAGAGTACTGGTCGTATAGATCAAGCTGGAGCCTTAATAGCTCAAGTAATTCTTGGCGGTTATGCACTTTTTGTTCATGCTCAAA
This sequence comes from uncultured Candidatus Saccharibacteria bacterium, assembly GCA_964407405.1. GTDB lineage: Bacteria > Patescibacteriota > Saccharimonadia > Saccharimonadales > Saccharimonadaceae > JASLCR01. Next base: position 176,197 of record CAYOVH010000002.1, read on the forward strand.
GCAGAAAGGATTATGAAATACGCCGCGGCCGATCATAATGCCATTGATCCCCGGATACTCTTTGATCAGTTGGAGGCCGTGCTCTCTGTCCTCGATATCCCCATTGATAGTCAGTAATGTTTGCGGTGCAGTCTCATCTCGCAAGGCTATGATTTCTGGAATTAGTTCAAAGTGTGCCGGGACTTTACTCATCTCTTTCTTTGTGCGCAGATGAATCGTCAGATTTTCGATATCCTGCTTAAAGAGGTGTGTGAGCCAATCGCGCCATTCGTCAACTTGTGAATACCCAAGCCGGGTCTTGACGCTGACAGGCAGGCCGGTAGTTTTAGCCGCAGTGATCATCTCGGCAGCCAAGGCTGGCGTGCGAATCATGCCTGCTCCGCCGCCGGCCTTGACTGCTGAAGCATCCGGACAGCCCATATTGATATCGATGCCGATAAAGCCAAGCTCTTTGCAATGGGCGGCCAGTTTTGCCATGTCTGCTGGTGCGGCACCCCAAAGCTGTGCAACTAGGCTAGTCTCATCGTCGGCTTTCACGAGGCGTCCACCGATGGCTTTGTCGCCAGCATGAGTCCAGCCGGTAGCATTGGTAAATTCGGTGAAGTAGAGGTCTGGTGTGCTTGCTTTTTCGACAACGTGACGAAAGATAATATCAGTCACGGCCTCCATCGGGGCTAAAATAAAGAATGGTTGCGGGAGGTCGTGCCAGAAATTGGTCATGGATTATGCGCTGTAGGTGAGACCATCAGGTGTTGGCGGCTCAATCGGTTCAAAATCATCGCGATTGCGTCGTGGGCCCCATTCCGTTTCAACGACCTGGGGCAGCGCACCAGAGGCTAGCTCTCTATCTATTTTGGCTACACGAAGTTTTTCTGCGATTTCATTGGTATCTGATGAAAGTGACTCTGCTGGCATGGCGTACCTCTTTTATTTTAAGATTGTATCGAATCTCTAGTATATCACACATGATATATCTATGCAATTCTCTCTCGGTGAGCAGGAAGATTGCCTCGCTGCATTTGCATCTCACTAGAGCCACGAAATATTTCTTGGGCCTGGTGAAATGGACAGGAATAGTGCGTTTTCTTTGGAGGGAGGCGGTGGTTTGGGCGCCGCCTCCCTCCGATCGGGCTCACTCGAAAGCTTTGCGAGCCAGGTTGCCGGTCGAGCCGGCCTGCTTGGCCGCTGCTGCGGCCAACCTCTCCTGCTCCTTGCTGGCGACGCCGTTATCCACGGCCTTGATCGCCTTGTGGAGTTCCTCCTTGGTAGCCAAGGTCCTCACCTCCTCTCGAGGTGTTGGTGGTGAACTCAAACCGGGAAGTCTCCGCGCTTGAGGTGAAACTCGAGGCGGGTGCCGGCACCAAGAGGGGGTCGAATCCTCGGTGCCGGCACCCTCGGCGGGATAACTTCCCCAAACTATCAACCGCCTTCCCCGGGCGGTCATAAGGGGGAGCTTGTCGCGCCGTAGATGGTCGGCCTGCCGCTGGATTGCGACAGGCCATGAAGGGACGTAACTCTTGCAAGCAAGTGTTGCACCCCTTCGTCGGGGTAGCGAGACTCGAACTCGCACCTTCCCACTTTTCAACCAAGAGCTTTTTACTTTTGGAAGGTAAAAAGATTGGTTGGATGAGATGCTCTGCCATATTAGGCTATACCCCGCGCGTACTATTCCTGTCTTTTAAGGTGCTAGGAATAGTACGACCACAAAGCGCGATCTCCTTTTTCGTGCCCAATAGTCGTACCACTCAACTAGCTTAGATAATTATACGGCATTTCTCATTTCTCGTCAAGCAAGAATTGCTCGAAGTCGAGCATACCGCGATAGGTTGGCAGATAGTGTGAGGTATCAGGTAGGTCAAGTGTAGTGATGCGCGACCATACTGTATTGACCAGGGTCGCGAATGTACTTATCTCATCGGAATCGAACTCAAGCTCGAGCATGACGATATCTCCATGTTCATCTGGCTCAACGAACTGCAGGCGTCCGTGGGTGACTGTATAGGTCGACCAGTCTCGAGAGTTTTCGACGAGGAGTTTGTAGAAAAGCAGCTGTTGACGGTATTTGTGGAGTTTGATCTTTTCGCCATCACTTTTGCCTTGCCAGCTATGCGACGGTCGGCCAGTCTTGTAATCGGTTACGATGATAGTTTTTGCTTGGTGATCAATATCGACAAGGTCGAGCGTACCGGTGAGGCGCGCTTCACTAATGCGTGATTGCTGATCGGCGAACCCAAGCTCTGGCTTCTGTGTTACGAGAAAATCATCACCCTTGGCGCTCAGGAATGTTGTTAGGGCGTGGCTGCCGCGTTCAAAATAGAGGGCAAAGCTACCTCTATCCAATGAGCCGCGATTGAGATATTGCTCAAAGTCCTGCAGGCTGTCTTCGATTGGGCGTCGATGATTGGTTGCGATCAGATGAGCATGAGCCTGCTGCAATGAGGCATGGATCGCTGAACCATACAGGGCATCTGGGCTCATGGTTTGCGGGAAGCGAAGCAATGAACTAAGCAAGAAATGTTCCGGACCACCACGCGAGATGTCGAGAAAGTTACCAAGGTGGGTAGCACTAAGCTTGTAATGCTCAAGCACTGGACCAAGCAACTGCCTCATAGTCGGGACGGTCAATCTCGTTAGCGATTGGCGCCATGCAATCTGGGCGTCTTTAATCTGCTCCTTTAGGTTCGGTTCGGCGAGAGTTTTGAGCGGCCAAGCAACGGTAGAAAGAAACTCCGGCAAGACGGTATCACTGCCTTTGTCATCATTAGCGGCGCGACTGATGGTCAGGCTTTTTCGCGCACGTGTCATGGCGACAAAGAATAGTCGGAGACGTTCGTCATAGCTGTTGCCGGCTGGCATGAGCGGAAGATTTTCAGGATAGCCGATCAGCCGCGAGCGACTACGTACTCGCCTTCCCCATTGATTATCGACAACCCCAGGGATGAAGACATGATCAAATTCGGCTCCCTTTGACTTGTGGGCAGTCATGATGTTGACGGCGGATTGATCATGAGTGCTTGATGTGCGGATACTCATGATAGTTGAGCCGAGTTGTCGATGAACAGAGATGAACTCGAGAAAATCCCCAAGGGTCAGGGTGCTGCCATTCCGGTAATTACGGAGCTCATGACGCAACGTCCTGAGTGCCTCGAGAAATTCAAGATATGCAGCTGGATTCGTTTCTTGATTTTCTTTGGCAAAAAAGTAACGGCCATATGGCGCACGAAATGTCTCGTCGTTTATAGGTGTGATCGGACCGATCAGTTCGTCAAGAGTTGCTTCGAGCGATCCATTGAGACTTTTTTGACTCATCTTGAGCAGCCATGCATGTATCGGTACAAACTCGGGTAATGCAGGCATTGCCTCCATCCAGTAAATATGTTCGCGGTGTGCCTGGAGGCTTAACTTCCAGATCACTTCAGGGGAGATGTCCCAGGCTGGATGTGCAAGCAGCTCTGGCAAACATGCATCTGCTTTGTCTGGGTTACCAGCAGCAAGGTTGTAGATAAGTTCGCCAAGAAGCGTTAATTGGAGGATCACTTCACTTTCCAAGATGTTATCGCGACGCTCATAGTTTGTAGGGATATTTTGCTTCTCAAGATATGGGAGCAATGCTTCAAGTTCGCTATGTCTCCTTGTTAGGACAGAAATGTCGCAAGGTTCCACGCCCTTATCAATAAGTGACTTGATGCGGCGAGCTAGCCAGGCTCGTTCGTCGTCGGGTGTACTCGCTTGGACGATCTCTACGGCTGGGCCATTTTTATGGTGAGGATTTAAAGTTTTGTCGAGATCCGGGAGGTGGCGTTCGAGTCGTTCTGTCCCCTGTATGATAACTTGTCTTGATGCATCTAGAATCTGAGGAGTTGAGCGGTAATTATCAGTCAAGGTGATGCGCTTGAGCGACTCGTATTTGGCAGAAAAATCGAGAATATTGCTGATTTCGGCGCCCTGAAAGCTATAAATCGCTTGGTCATCATCGCCAACTACCATAAGATTTGGTGCGCCCTCGTTTGCTGGATTGCTCGTCAGAGCGCTGAGAAGACGCATCTGAGCAAGGTTGGTATCCTGGAACTCATCAACCATGATATAGAGGTATTGCTCTTGAAGGGCGAAGCGAAGCTCGTCAAAGACCTCGGCTCCATGGAGAACTCGCAAAACCATATCGTCAAAATCATACAGCTGTCTTTCCTGCATACGAGCAAGATATTGGAAATAAACGGTTGATACCGCGCGCAGACGGGTATGGCGTTTGCGGTCTTTGAAGACATAATCACCACGGCTATTTTTTTCAAGCCAAGTGTTGCGCCAAGCGGTTATCGGTTTGGTCGAGTCGGTGTCAGAGGCAGCATCGACCATGTGTGCAAGGCTAAGGGCGAGCACGTTGGCTAACGGTGCAATATCTGGCGGTAGAGGACGTTGCTCGATCTGCGCAACAGTAGTGGCAATCTCAGACAACTTGCCAAGCATTGTCTTGGTAATACGCCCAGCAAATAGTCGGCCGAGGGCAGCTTCGACAGTATCGAGGACGCGCTCATTGTCGTTGATAACAGCCAATAGTTCATCGCTTGTCAGGCCGCTTTTTTTGAGTTCAGATATCGTCTTTGCGGTATCATTAAGGTACGTAAATTCGCCGCCAAACTGGCCTGCCAGAGGATTTTTGTGAGGTAATTCTTCAAAAATTTCGCGCAATATTTCATATGTGCTGATTTCGTCTGCCGGACGGACATCAGCGCCCTGATAGAAGTACTCACCGTATCTGGCAATAATATCGCTGCCAAAACTGTGAAATGTATGGATGGCAACTTTGTAAGCATCCTGGCCGATGATGCCGATCAATCGTTCACGCATCGCTGCTGCCCCACTTTCCGTAAAGGTAAGACATAGGATATTGTTTGGTAGTGTGTCAGTTTTTTGAAGGATGTTGGCGACACGCATACTAAGGAGCTCAGTCTTGCCCGTGCCGGGTCCGGCGATGACCATCACTGGCCCGTCAATTGTACTCACAGCCTCTCTTTGTTGATCATTGAGCTTCTGGAGACGTTTTGTAAAATCCATTCTTTTATTGTAGCAAAAGACAGATGGTATACTAGGGGTAGCCATGAATAGTGAGATGTATGATGATATGGCATTAGAGCAGATAGCCAAAGAAAAGTTTGGCGTTTATTTTGACATTACCCATGTAGTCGTGCGCAATATTCCTGTCAGCCATACGTCTACTGCGACCGTTTTTCTGACAGACAAGAAGCAACTTTATGTTTTTATACATGGCAAGTCGAAACTCCTGCTGGCTGACATAAAGAAGATAGTCAGTCGAATGGGCTTAACTGCAGAGCTCTTCTTGCCTCCAAAAGGACATCCGAGCTATTTTGATGATATTGGTAGCGAGAAGTTCCGAACTATATTTCCGGGCCGTTCAAATCCAACTGAAAATGATATTCGATACTATAGGATGCTGGCGCCATATAATCCCGCGCTGATCCAAATTATGGAGATAGCCGCGGGCGAGATTCGTCAATTTGATACTGATGCATCAACTGGATGGCGACCAGCAGTCAAATTTACTTATCGTAGGATTAAGACGAGTTAGTTTATTCTAGCGAAATGAACAGCCTGTGCCATCTATTAAAGCAATGCCTTGACTGCTTCTCATGAATATCCATGAATTATTGTACGGATCGAAGTAAGTGATAAAAAAACTTGAATTACCAGCGGCGTTCCCTGTCCCGCTTAGAAGAATTGAGCAGCTTGAGCCGCCGATATTTGCATATATTTTGTCACTTGAGTCGGCTGCGGTACGGGCGGCATAATAGAGGTAGTTCTTATTGTAACTTCCTCCACATGTCGTAGTAGTGCAGTAAACGAGCTGGAGGCTGTCATTTTTGAGTGAATCTGCAGGTGTTCCGAAGGCCGTGGCCGCATTATTGAGTTGGAGTGTGCTCATAGGGCCGCCATTTGTTGTACTAAGAGAAGTAGGATACTCTCCGTTTTTTTGATAGTACTTCTCTGCTCCATTTGCGACAAGCGTCCCCATAGCCGTTGCCCTTGATCCCGCGGCTTGGCGTTGATAGCCAAGATAGGATACTGTGGAGATAGTTGCAAGCATGACGATAATGACACAAACTATCAGAAGTTCAACAAGAGTGAAACCGCTTATGTTTTTCCGCATATCACTACTGTAGCAAAAATAGTGTTTATTTAGAAATTTTTATTCTCAGATCGAGCTGCAGCAATTGAACTGACAATAGAGGTACCAACGATCATTAGCCCAGCCACGCCGGCAATTACTTCGGGTATATTGATAAATAGGCCGAGTAGTAGAACCATTGCCAAGATACCGATCGTATAGTGTGCGCCGTGTTCGAGATAGCGGTACATCGTCAGCGTCTGCCGGCGTACCATGAAGAGAGTGAGACTACGCACCCACAAGGCTCCGATACCAAGGCCGATCGCAATCAGTACGACATCTTGGGTAATAGCAAATGCACCGATAACCCCATCGAGACTAAAGCTACCGTCAAGTATTTGCAGATAGAGGAACCCCATTAGTCCGCTAAGAGCTGTTTGCTTGTGTACGGAGCTTTTGGTCTCTGAGCCACCGATGCTACTGGTGAGGAGATGAAGCGCCAAAAAGAGGACGATACCGATGCTGCCGGCAACGATTGTTTCCTCGGGATGGTTATTAAATGGCAGGATGGTTATTACGGTCAGAATCGCAGCAGATATAAATGTGTATATCCACCACTTTCCGATTTGCTGCAGCGGACGTTCGATGATGTCAATCCACAGTATCTTTCTCCCCGGATCAAAGAAAAACGCTAGTGCTAGCATCAGTAGGAACATGCCGCCGAACGAGGCAATATACGGATGAGCGTGGACGAGCTTTTCGGCGTATTCTGCTTGATGGTGGAGTGTTAGGTCAATGACCTCACTAGCTGAGAGGCTTGCGGTCAGCATGACGAGCACGATGGGAAAAACCAGCCGCATACCGAATACAGCGATCGCCATACCAACTGTCATAAACATTTGCTGCCAAAATCTACTCATGCCGGCTAGGATGCGTGCGTTGATGATGGCATTGTCAAAGCTGAACGTCACCTCGATCAGTATCAAGACGAAGGTCAGGAATAGCGCAGAGATGCCGAGATACCCCCATACGGCAATGAGGCTGGTGACGGTGATAAGTCCTGTAATAAAGAATATTCGTAGCGGGTGGTGGGAATGGAAAGGAGACATAATACTTAGTATACATAAGCAAATCCCGTTGCCAAAAACAAATTTTGCTATGAGACCCTATTGGCTATTAGGCTTTTTTCATATAGGCGCGGACTGTCAGGGGCGCAAAGATGGCGACGATGAGTAATGCTATGAGGATACAGAGCCAGAAGTCGTTACCGATTGTGCCATGATTTGCTAGGTCGCGGACCGCAGCTACGAGATGCGAGATCGGATTGATCTTGACGAATACTTGTAGCCAGTTTGGCAGTGTGTCGACCGGTACAAAGGCGTTAGACAGGAATGTTAATGGAAAGATAAACAAAAAGGCAATAGCCTGCACGCTGGCGGCGCTACGAGCCATCACGCCGATGAGGGCAAATACCCAGCTAAGACACCACGCAACGGCGATGGCGAGCAAGCCACCGGCCGCAGCACCAAGTAGTCCACCACCGGGATGGTATCCCATAAACCAGCCGGTGGTGAATGTTAGTATTGCGACGATCAAGTAACGAGTTGTGTCAGCCAGCAAGGCGCCTGCTAGCGGTGCAATGCGGGCGATTGGCAGCGCTTTGAAACGATTGAACACTCCTTTGTCCATATCTTCACGAAGCTGTTGGCCGGTTACTTGACTGGTCGTCAAGATTGACATGGCAAGGATACCGGGAATGAGTGCTGGGAGATATGCTGCTACATTGCCAGAGATTGCCCCGCCGAATAGATAGCCGAACATCAACGGAAATAGGATCGGCTGGATTAGTACATCTGCAAATTGTTCTGGGGTGCGTCGCATCTTGAGTAGATTGCGGTACGCCATTGTAAAGGTGTCACGCAGTGCTTGTCCGACTGAAGCACGCTTTTTGAGATATTGAGTTGGTTCCATTATGCTTCCTCCTTGGCGGGTTTACCGGTGATTGTCAAAAATACTTCATCAAGTGTTGGCTTTTGTACGCTAACTTCGAGTAGATGCATGCCTGCGTTTTTGAAGGCTACGAGCAGGTCGGTGATCTTATCTGGGTCGGCCATTGGCGCAGCTAAAAGTGTCGGTTCGGAGCTGGTAGCACGGGACTTCAATACTTTTTTGGTGATTTCGATTGCCTTTTTCATAGATTTTTTATCTTTGAGCCGCAACTGGAGAGTAGCAGTGCCGATGCTGCTTTTTAGATCGTTTGCGGTACCTTCGGCAATTACCTTGCCGTGATCAATTACCGCGATTCTGTCAGCCAACTGGTCGGCTTCATCGAGGTACTGGGTAGTGAGTAGTACTGTAGAGCCGTTTTTTACCAATCGACGGATCGTGTCCCACATTTGATTGCGAGTGCGGGGGTCTAGGCCAGTAGTTGGTTCATCCAAGAAGATTAGTGGTGGCTGTGCGATGAGGCTAGCTGCGAGATCGAGACGGCGGCGCATGCCTCCTGAAAACTTTGATAGTGGTCGCTTGGCCGCATCAGTTAGGCCAAACTCTTCGAGCAGTTCTTGGGATTTTTGCTTAGCTTCAGAATAGCTGAGTCCAAGCAGTCGGCCAAAGATGATCAGGTTTTCGGTTGCCGAAAGAGCTTCGTCGACTGTTGCGTCTTGACCCGTGACACCAATCAGTTGCCGGACGATGTGCGCCTCCTTGACGATATCATGGCCAAAAATTTTGGCACTGCCGCCATCGGGACGCATCAATGTTGCCAGCATATTGATAGTTGTGCTTTTACCGGCACCATTTGGGCCTAGAACCCCGTAGATACTGCCGCTTGGGACCTTGAGGTCAATTCCGTCGACTGCTTTGTTGTCGCCAAAGTGCTTTTCGAGACCCGTGACCTCGATCGCATAAGTTACTGGTTGTTTCATCAGAAATCTCCTTCTACGATTTGCTCAAGACGAGTCCTAAGATTACTAATAGCATCATTCATGGCTTGCTTTTGTTTATCAGAACCCTTCCTGAGGATGATGTGCGCAAATCTTTTGATCTCACTAGCCTCCTGATGGAAGTGCCGTTGGTAACTGTGAAGTGATGTGGCTCGTTTGCCCCAGGGTTCATGAAACTCTTCTCTTTCGCTCATCTTGGCCGATTCTCGCCCCTTGTCAGTGAGCGTATAGACTTTTTTGCCGTCTCTTTCATTTGAAGCAACATCTCCTTTTTCTTCAAGCATCTGTAGTGTTGGATAGATAGATCCCGGACTCGGGCGCCAAATACCATGTGTTTTCTCCTCGAGATAGGAGATAATTTCATAGCCATGCATTGGCTTTGTAGTGAGTGCGTTGAGGATAGCAGGTTCCATCATCCCCCGCTTAGCTCGAAACCCATTTACCATATTGTTCAGGCCTCCGCGGCCTCTAGTTCGTCCAAATGGGGCAAAAGCTTCAAAATCTTGTGAAAACATAGAACTCCTTTCACTTAGCGATATATCGTTACATACTATTATAGATAGCGATATATCGCTATGTCAAGAAAAATAGACTCAAATATGCAATTGCATACGGAAAAACTACTGTTTGCGTACTTTGATCGCTTCGAGGGGAGCGATGATTCTTTTGAGCTGACGGGCGAGGTCGCAGTAGCCACTCAGTTCTACGTAGCCATCGCTCAGCTGGACGTAACCTACTGCTTGTCCCTCTTTGACTTTCTCGGCGCCTTTTGGTGTCGTGACGGAGAATTGATGCAGCTCGTAAGGTTCCATGCTCGAAGGAATCTGTAATTTGAGTGCTTTTGTGTCGAGTTCAGTCATCGTATAGTTGCCGTTTTTTTCAAGCGTTTCGCGTCTATGCTGCAAGTCGGCGGCAACATCGATCGTCCCAGATTTGTATTCTGTTGAGACAAAACATGCATGCGTCTCATTGCTATCAAAGATCGCCATGGAGGTCTCATTAGTCGCACCCTGCCACCATCCAGGAGCGCCGGTAAACGAGAAGATGCGTGGCTTGTCTGATGGCTTGGTTGCTTTGTAGCCCAGTATCCCCAAGTTGTCGTGAAAGAAGAAGATGCCGCCACCAGTAATGGCAATAAGAACGATGAAGACGGTCGCTATGACTACGAATCTCTTTCCCCAGCTCCTTCGCCTGATATTCATGTAGAAACAATATCAGGTTTTGGGGATAAAGTCCATGAGTGAGTGCAGGGCGCTATTTTTTTGATTTTTGTGCTCGCCAAAACCCATTTATTCCAGCTGTGAGCGCCACAAAGCCAGCAGCAACAAATATAACCGGCAATGCTATAAACATCCATAGGCTGTATTGGACGTCACCGCTAGTTGCCGCTACCGTTACTCGATTGCCGACAGCCGGTGCCGCACAGATGCCGCGTCTGCATGGGTCCGACAGGGTGTATGTTTTTCCAGAGTCATTCTGTACGGCATATTGTCCATTGCCTCTGGATTCGATGACAGTTGCTTGCTCAAAGCGTCCGCCACCAGTGAGCATCATGATGTATCCGGCAAAAGTTATCGCGAAGACAACGGCTGCTATAAAAGTTATCAGCTTATACGATAAACGGGATAATTTGACGCTTTTTGATGACATCAATTTATTATACAATAAAATGCTGTCATCAATGAGTCGATAGCTTGGAGCGGTAGTCTTAATATTCTGTCCCAGAATGATAGTTGCGAGATTATGTGGCGAATCACATCAACAGATGCAACTCGCCAATTACGACGGAATCAAATCACCCCCTGAAACGCTTGGTCGGCGCTGCGCGCCGCCAACCCAAAAGCCGCCCGTGCGGGCGACCGTTTGGATTTTTTCTCTAATTTGGCTGGGCCGGAGGGATTCGAACCCCCGAATGCCAGGACCAAAACCTGGTGCCTTACCACTTGGCGACGGCCCATTATCGGTGATAAACCTTTCCAAATATAACACAGTGGCCGTTGTTTGACCACTGTTGTTGTCTGCAAGACTGGCCTGGGGCGCGATACTCAGCGAATAGCAATGAGCTGCATCTGGCGGTTTGTCAGGCCTGTGCTCCACTCGATGGTTTCGCGGATTGTCTTGCCAACGAGGCTCTTCCCAAGCGGACTATGGATTGATATTCGGCCATCACTTGGGTTTGCCTCAACGCTATCAACTAGAGTATAGCGAAAGAGTCGGCCTTGCATATCGATAAGCTCTACGACCGATCCAATACTTGCTCTCAGGGCGTCGCGCTTTCGAGGGAAGAGCTTTGCTCGGTCGAGGAGTTGCTTTTTGTCTGCTAGCTCGCTCTCGATGATTTCGAGCTGAGCAAGTTTTTCAACACGCTCCAGGCGCTGCTCGTGACTATCAATTTTGTCCAGATTGCGCAGGTCTGCCAGCGCGGCTGCCTGACGATGTTCAAGCTTGGCAACGGATTTTTTAAGTTCTTTCATACCCTTTTTGCTAAGAAGAATAGTCGATGAAGTAGTTGTTTCCATATTGGTCCCTCCTTTATTCTTGACTGTTTGTTGGCAGCATTTGCTGCTACACCATTACTCTACAGGATAAATCTGAAAGAAATCTGAATTTTAAGAAGATTGTGGCAGAAAAATAATAACAGAGGTAGTTTTGTCTGGGATACTAGTGATTTCGATTGTGCCGTGATGGAGTTCGACGATCTTTTTGGCGAGACTAAGGCCAAGGCCATAGCCGGAATTCTCACTCGAAGTGCGTGACTTGTCGCCTCGATAGAATCGTTCAAAGATATGCGGCAAGTCGGCTTTTGCAATTCCCTTGCCTTCGTTGGTTGTGATGATAGTTACACCCTCGTCAGATCGGTTGAGCTTCAATTGGACCTTGGAGTCGCTGGGGCTGTAGCGCAATGCATTGTCGAGGATTATCATGAGAAGTTCGCTGATGCTCGAGCGATTGGCGGCGATGATAAGAGGCTTCTTGGGAGCATCTAGCACAATACGTTTATGGGGCTTATTGAGGACTTTGAGTGACGTGTTGGTGAGGTCATTGAGATTCAGTTTTTCTACTTTTAGTTCGGAGTAATCATGTCGGGAGAGCTGTAGGAGCATATGAGATAAGCTACTGAGACGATTAACTTCTTCGAGATTACTCTCTAGGATTTCACGCATGTCTATCTTTGACATATCCGGATCACGCAGTGCTACCTCAAGCTCGCTCTTCATGACAGCCAGCGGCGTCCTGAGCTCGTGACTGGCATCAGATGTAAAACGGCTGACGGCCTCGTGAGCTTCCTCGATCGGTCTGAGACTGCGCCGAGCAAGTAGATAGCTACCCACTCCTCCACTGGCTAGTATGACCAGATTTGCATAAAAGAGTATCAAGAATAACCGTGCTTCAGATTTGTGCAGTTGATCGGTGCGGATGGCATCAAAATTGCGGTATGCACCGCCCGAAAAGTCCGAAAAATTTTCCACTTGGTTTTGAAATATTCCCAAGCGAGCGCTTAACTCATTGGTTGAAATATCGTAGATCACGATACTAAATAGTAGGCTGATGATCATCAAGATCAGCAAGTACCAGCCAGTTAGCTTGAGTGTTGCTGATTCAAAGAGTTGTTTCATGTTTTTGCGTTTAAACGATAGCCAAAGCCGCGAACGGTCTCAATAAGATTTGATTTGAACGGTTTGTCGATCTTGGTGCGTAGATATTTAATGTACACCTCAACGGTATTGGGCAGAATGTCAGCATCATAGTCCCAGACATGAGCGATGATTGTATCTTTGGTGAGAATACGATTCTTATTGCGGAGTAGGTATTCAAGCAAGCCAAACTCTTTTGTTGTAAGGCTGATTTCTTTCCCGCCTCGGGTGACTGTATATGCGATCGGATCAAGCGCTAGATCCTCAGCCGTCAATACGGTCGACTCCTGCTCGTGTGGACGGCGAAGCAATGCCCGTACGCGCGCCAACAGCTCTTCAATGGCAAATGGTTTGACCAGATAGTCATCAGCGCCATTATCAAGTCCTTCAGTCTTGTCTTTAGTCTGACCGAGCGCAGTCAGCAAGAGAACGGGTGTATGGATTTTTTGTTTACGCATAGCTTTGATGATGTCTAGCCCATTGTGCTCGCCTGGGAGCATACGATCCATAATGATGACGTCATATGGTTCAGTGGTCGCCATAGCATAGCCGTCATCGCCATCGTAGCTCACATCAACCGCATAGCTTTCTTGTTCAAGGGCGCGTTTGAGCGCACGCGCTATTTTGTGTTCATCTTCTACTACTAAAACTCTCATATATACCCATTATACCGCGCTATTGCTGAGGGAAGGCTGAAGCTAAGTGTATCGCTCTGACCAGAGTTCCATGTCGCGGATAATAACCTGAAGCGCTCTACCCTTTTCGGTAAGACCATATTCGCACCGCTTTTCATTGGTGGCAAATGTCTTTTCGATGATTCCTTCGCGTTCAAGCGTAGCTAGACGGGCGGACAACGTCCGTGGATTTATCGATCCCACCATTTCTTGCAACTGGCAAAATCGGATGGTCTTTTCATTCAAAAAAAACCGCAGCAGTTGTGGCGTCCACTTATCTCCCAGGATGCGGGTGGCTGCTTTGACGCAACCAATCGGTGTATTTGTCGCCGTCATCATACGATTTACTATACATTAGCAAGTGAAAAGTGTCAAAATCATTTCAAGCAGTGTATACTGACCTTATGAAGGTAAAAGTACAGGTAGACACGCAGACATTTGTCAGGTTTTGGCTTGTTGTAATCGGTTTTATGGTTGCAGGACTCATGATCTACAGTGCCCGGACGGGACTCATAATCGTCGGCACGGCAATATTTTTGGCCCTAGCGCTTAATGGCCCGGTAAGTCGTATTGCGACATATTTGCCAGGAAAGAGTCGAGCTGGCAGCACGGCAATCGCCTATCTGCTCGTGGTGGCGTTTATTGGGACATTTCTTTTTCTCGCGGTACCTCCGATTGTTGAGCAGACCGCAAAATTTGCACAGACAGTTCCTGGTCTCGTAGATAAAGCAACCACAAGCTGGCACAGCTTTGATAATTTTATTGACACCTATCATTTGCAGCCTCAGGTCGATCAGGCCGCCGAATCAGTCAAAGATAATGCTTCTAGGTTTGCATCAGACCTTGGCGTCAATCTGCTTTCGGGTGTTGGTTCGTTCTTTGGCTTTCTTAGCTCCCTCTTCCTCGTACTTGTTCTGGCGTTCTTTATGCTAGTCGAGGGACCAGAGTGGATGAAGCGCATCTGGGGGCTATATCGTGATGAAGAACGTATGCGTCATCACCGGCGTACGGTAACGCGGATGGGTAGCGTGGTTTCTGGATACGTCACCGGGCAATTGACGGTGTCGGCGCTTGACGGTATCTTTGCTGGATTATTTATATTTATCATGAGTCTGTTTATCCACGAGGTACCAGCAAATCTTGCTATGGCAACAGCGGCTCTTCTGTTTATCTTCTCGATGATCCCGATGTTTGGCGCATTGATTGGTGCCGCGCTAGTGAGCTTGCTGCTTGTTTTCAACTCGGTCCCGGCAGTGATTATCTTCGTCATTTACTTCATCGTGTATCAGCAGATTGAAAATAATTTTATCTCACCGACGATCCAATCAAAGCGTCTTGAGCTATCTCCCCTATTAGTGCTTTCAGCAGTGACGATCGGCGTCTACGTATTTGGCATTGCCGGGGCGATTATTTCAATTCCGATTGCAGGATGTGTAAAAGTACTTTTCGAAGAATATATGCAGCACGCCAAGCGCGCCCGTGAAGAAAGCGAGAAGCCACTTGCGAAATTGGCAAAAAAAGTCAGCCGTAAAGCCTAGCTGGGCTGCTAGCTATACTGCCATACGACGCCTGATGGCTTATCGAGGAGCGCGATGTGATAGTTTGCTTCGAGCTCATCACGCAATACATCAGATGTCTGCCAGTCTTTTGCCTCGCGCGCCCGGGTGCGTTGGAGGATGAGCTGTTTAGCTTCATCTGGGATATCTGGTGTCGTCTCGTGTAGATGGAGGCCAAGTAGCGTATCAATTTCTACTAAAAGATCGATAAGACTTTGTTTGTCGATGGCTGTGATGTCATGTGACTCGAGGCGAGAGAACGTTTCGTCAATGAGTCGCAATACTTCGGGAGTATCGAGGTTGTTATTGAGCGCCTCTTTGATCGATCCGAGCACAGCAAGCGAAGGATTATCGCGACCAGTTTCCTCGACACCGCTATTTATTTGATGGCGCAAGGCTGCGGTATTGCGCCAATTATTGAGTCGATTTTGAGCGCTTGCCAGAATCTCCCAGGTGAAATTTCCCTCAGTTGCGAAATGTTTTGACAAAACCATCAATTTGAAAGCGTCCATTGTGAAGCCACGATCCAAGATATCTTGTAGAGTGACGATATTTCCGAGGCTTTTGGAAATTTTTTTGCTGTCGATTTTGAGGTGATTGTTGTGTAGCCACAGATTCGCAAAGCTTTTGCCAGTTAAGCTCTCGGTTTGAGCAATTTCATTTGTGTGATGTACCGGAATGTGGTCGATGCCGCCGGCGTGAATATCAATCTGATCACCGAGCGTCTCGCGTGCGATCACCGAGCATTCAAGATGCCAGCCTGGGAAGCCGAGGCCCCAGGGAGACTCCCATTCCATGTCGCGCTTTTGGCTTTTCGGCGAAAATTTCCAGACAGCAAAATCAGTGACGTGCCGCTTGCCATCGACTGCCACACGGATTCCACCTTGGAGTCCAGCGATGTCGAGCTTGGCCAACTTGCCGTAATCTTTGACTTTTGACGTATCAAAGTACATGCCCTCGTCTGGAATCTTGTATAGGTAGCCTTTTTCGTCGAGATCTCTTGCGAATTCGATCTGCTTGTCGATCAGACTGGTTGCTGCTACAAGGTAGGTCGGCGGGAGGAGATCGAGTAGCTCGTATCCCTCATGAGCAGCGATCTCAGAATATTTTTTTGCAACATCCCATGCAGTGACCCCCTCTTTTCGAGCGCCCTTTTCCATTTTGTCTTCCCCGCTGTCGTCATCGCTAACAAGGTGTCCTACGTCAGTAATATTTTGCGTACGAATGACATTATATCCATCAGCAATCAGTATGCGCTGTAGGATATCCCAATAGATATAGCCGACCCAATTACCGATGTGTGGCTGCGAGTATACGGTGATGCCGCAATTGTAAAACCTCACCACCTTGTCTTCGAGTGGCTTCAGCTCCTCGATTTGTCCAGTCATGGTATTCATGAGCTTCATCAAAGTTATCCTTCAAGCACCTTACTCGTTGCCTCAACTAATTCACGGAGGACCTCGTCATACTCATCGTATACACGAAATCCAGCGGCATAGAGGTGTCCTCCACCGCCAAAATAGCCGGCCACCGCCTCCGATATCGGTGAGTTAGAGCGAAGACGAGCAGTTAGTTTACCATCCGGGTATGTTTTGATGACGACACCAAGTTCAACACCTTCGACCAGGCGCATTTCATCACCGATCAATGCACCTGGATTATACTTGTCAGAGTATTGTTCAATCTCATCAAATGGAACGTGAACTACGGCAAGCTTGCCATCAAGGAAATATTCGATACGTTCGATGAGCTTGCCTTTGTAGGTCAGAATTTCCGGTGGCTTTTTCATGAATTCACGGCGGGCCTCTTCGATGTCGGCGACACGAGCACCAAGTTCTGTCAGACTGGCGGCAATACGGTAACTTTCCGGTGTAACAGCCTGAACGGTCAGTCCGAGACTGTCGGCGAGCTGTGCTTCCATGAGGTGGCGAGCTGCGCTCTCGTTGATTTTCCAGTCGGCTTCTTTGGCAAGATGAAAGATGACCTCGCTGGTCGAGATTGCTGGTTCGGTGAGGGCGGTATGCGGAAACGACAACGTACTCTCAGTAGTATGATGATCAATGACGAGTGTCGGGTGTGATTCAAAAAAAGCGCGTACAGCGGGTGTCTCAAGTACTTTGCTTAGTAGTACGTCAGCCGAAGTGTCAACGATGATTGCTGCATCGGCCGAAGTATCAAATTCATTAGTTACGCGATCCCAGCCAGCGATATACCGCAGATACTTGGGGATTTCGACTGGGCAGTAGAGCAGGATCTCTTTGCCGAGATCGCCGAGAATCTCTTCGAGCGCCAAAGCAGAACCGAGCGAATCACCATCGGGATTCTCGGCCTGGATGACGATAATTTTTGCGGCGTCGTTGATAAGTTGTCTGGCTTCTCCTAGCATAGATACTCTCTATTGTAACAGCTCGCTGTGATTCTTTGGGTCGTAGAAGCGTTCAGAATATTTGACGCCTTGAGGAAGATCGATGAGCGCGCGCCGTAGGAGCGGAACAATGTTGTCGGGTAGATCATCAAGATCAAACCATTCACCTTTGTCGGCCTTGTGCGGCTCATTATTTTGTGGCGTGCCATCGTAGGATGTTACTTCAAAGAATAATGATACCCTTTCGTGAGTTTTGTCATCGGCGAGATAGAAATAAATGAGAGGGTCGCTAATCTGCTCGCTTGTGGCAATAATATTCGCTTCTTCTTTGAGTTCACGAATAGCCGCTGCGCGCGGACCTTCATTGGCATCAACGTGTCCGGCTGGCACAGTCCACCATCCATCACGCCAGCCAGTATTGAAGCGGCGCAAGAGAAAAATCTGATCTTTGTCGTTGCGAATAAGCATCCATACGGCCGGAATGACGGCATGGCGAGCTTCTTCGCTGCTCATAGCTTTCTTCTGCCTTCTAGCGCATGACCGAGAGTGATCTGGTCGGCATATTCTAGATCAACACCAACCGGGATACCGCGAGCAAGCCGCGAGATATCGACACTGACGTCTGACTCCTCAATGTGCTTTTGCAAAAAAAGTGCCGTGGATTCGCCTTCGACAGAAGCATTGGTGGCAATGATAGCTTCTTTTACGTTATCTTCTTTGATACGATTAATAAATTCAGGAATATGGAGTTGCTCTGGGCCGATGCCATCAATCGGCGAGATGGCGCCGCCAAGTACGTGGTAGGTTCCTTTGTATTGACCTGTGCGCTCAATAGCGACAATATCAAGCGGTTCTTCAACAACGGCAACAAGCGTCTTGTCTCGACTTGGGTCTGTATAAAGTGGAGAGATATCTTCATCAGCGCTGATGAGCGCGTAAGTGATGGGACAATACTTCACGCCACTATGCAGCGATTCGATCGCTTTGGCCAGCTCGTGCGACTTTCGATCATTTTGACGCAATAAATAATAGGCGTAACGCTCGGCTGTCCGAGCGCCGACACCCGGTAGATTGCCAAGGGCGTCGATGAGATCAGTCAGTGCTTTTGGTAGAATGTTGGTCATATTGACACAGATATAGTGACAGCAGCCAGGCTACATACCCGGAATGTTGAGTCCACCCATGAGAGGCTTCATTTTTTCGGCGGCAATCTCTTGAGCTTTCGCCATGCCATCACGAATCGCTGATTCGATCCAGCCCTCGAGTTCTTCGATATCTTCAAGGTCGACGTACTCAGGGTCGATTTTGACGTTCTCGACTTTGAGCTCGCCATTGATAGTAATTTCCACTGCTGGACTATCATCATCCCCGCCGGCAGCGACGATAACCTTTTGCTTCTTTAAATCTTTTTGCGCCTTACGAAGGTCGTTTAGCATCTTCATTTGGTCAAATGCCATAGTAAAAAATCCTCTCCTTAATACTCTCTCCAGTATACGCTAGTTAACGCCGTTTTTGTAGAGATAGAAACGAGCTGCATTATTTGCCGTGTTTGTTGTTATGATCTGATCTGGTATCTTTTTTATAGGAGCGTCTGTGGTGATTGTCGTTCCAGTTGATTTTTGGCTCGGGCCGATTATCATTAATTTGTGAGTGCCACGGTAGTATTTGTTGAATGCTTGATAAAACTTGAGGTTATCTTGCGAAACAATCAAAGTGACTTTTTCTTGATCAACTCCATTGAGAGTCATGTTTAGCAAACGCACATCTTTTGTAAAGGTAGATGCCGCAGATGGACTGTAGTGATATCCATAGAAAAAGTGCTCAATGTTTGAGAGTGTAAGACCGACGATAAGTACACCAAGCGGCAAGAGTCCGGCGACGCGAGCGTAGGGGTTGCGTGGAAATAGCCCATACCAGCTTCGGATCAGATAGTCGATAGCGAACGCAATGAGCAGCACGAGGGGTACGAGAGCAAATGCCACGGTAGATTCATGGAAGATGATCAAGGGAATGAGGGTAACTATCCAAATAGTGAGAATGTAGCTCTTTGCTGTGTATCGAGCGCTAAACAGCCGGTAGAGGCCAAGTAGTGCAAGTAACATAGTGGTAATTCCATACGCTGGACGGAGTATTTCGCTATTTGCTGGTGTATCGAAGCCTACATATTGGCCGAGTGTATCTTTTATATGGGGCCACGAAATAGAGCTAAGCTCAGCATCAAAACCGGAGAGTACTATGAGGAGTGATGGATTGGCAGCAATCGCGATAAGGAGAGGGGCGGCAAGTATAACAAATAAAACCAGGCTCGTGATCTGGGCCCACAACGGCTGCTTGAGTATGAGAAAACGTGCGTGCGGATGGACCATGCAGGTGATGGCGAGGGCTAGTATGACATATATTCCGAGTGGCGAATAAAGACACAATGCTCCGACGGCAGACGCCGTGATGAGCCAAAACGGCGCAAAGCGATTGGTGCGTGCTATCATGGATGCTGAAAAAAGTAGTGCGGTACTCAGGAAAAGATAGCTGATTAGTGGTGTTCCAAGCTGGCTCATGAGTAAAAACTGTCCGGTTGCTACGATAATGAGACAAGTAATGACAGCGACATTGCGCCTGAACCAGAGTCTCAGTAGGCCGTAGAGCAAAGCAACACTGGCAAATGATAAGATGAGCGACGGTAGTTTAATCGATAGTTCGCTAACACCAAGCGTCTTGACACTTAGATGTTGCAGGGCATGGTATGGCAAATGTTCAATGCGCGAAGTGTCCTTGCCTAGCAGATTATCAGATGATGTACTGGTACTGACAACGACGGATTGCATCTCAGATTTTGACACCCCTCCTGGTACGTGTAAGGTCGCCAACAAGAGACCGATGAGGCCTCCAACGATAACCACAAAGCCGATGATATAACGCCATCGGTAGATGTAGAAGTCGGTTACTTTGGTGCGGCTCATTTCTAATGTATTAGTATAGCATAGGTTAACGCGCGAAGCGCAGCTCTATCACCCATCGTGCCGTTTGTCGAGCGACATAAATCGCAGTCGTTCCGGATGGAAGTATAGCTGCACTTTACCAGTCGGACCATTACGATGCTTGGCAATGATGAGATCAGTGATATTTTCTACTTCCGGATTATCTGGTTCGTAGTAGCCGGGGCGGTAGATAAAGGTGACAATATCAGCATCCTGCTCGATACTTCCTGACTCGCGGAGGTCGGAGAGCTGTGGAATTTGCGGACTGCGGCTCTCGACGGTACGGGATAGCTGGGAAAGTGCGATGAGTGGCACGTCTAGCTCGCGGGCAATCAGCTTGAGGCCTCGTGATATCTCTGAAACTTCTTGCACACGATTGCCATCGCTGCGACCACTGGACTGCATAAGCTGCAAGTAGTCGACAATAATGAGTCCGAGCGGATGTTCGTGTGCGATTCGCCTAGCTTTGGTGCGCATTTCGAGGACGGTAAGTCCTGGCGTATCATCAATATAGATCGGTGCCTCAGCCATTTCCCCCATTGCTTCAGATAGTTTCGAGAAGTCTTCGTCAGAGAGATTTCCAGTGCGGATATTCCAGCTATCAACGCCTGATGCATCGGCCAGCATGCGGTCGACCAGCTGTTCCTTGCTCATCTCAAGACTAAAGAACAGTACTGGTTCTTTGGCGATAGTGGCGACATTGTACGCTAGATTGGTGACAAATGTCGTCTTTCCCATGGCGGGACGAGCGGCCAATATGAATAGGTCGCTGCGCTGCAACCCAGCAGTCATATTATCGAGATCACGGTAGCCTGTGCGAATACCGCGTAGCTTGCCTTTATTTTTGTGTAGCTCCTCCAGTCGGTCAAAGCTTTCGGTTAGGATACTTTCAAGCGATGTGACATCCTGTTTGAGCGATTGGTCTGACACACTAAAAAGCTCTGCTTCAGCTTTTTCGAGTAATTCTTGGGTTGTCGTGTCTTCGTCAAAACCTAGCTCAGAAATATCGCCTGATGCCTTGATAAGGCGGCGTCGGACGGCCTTTTGGGCCACAATTTCTGCATAACTCTCAGCGTGTGCCGCCGTTGGTACATAAGTCGTCAACTCGGTGAGATAGGCAGAGCCGCCGATCGTTTCGAGCTCTTTTTTGCGTTTTAGTTCGTCAGTTAGTGTCAGTAGGTCGACCGGCTTATGCTTTTCGTAAAGTCTCAGCATTGCGCCGTAGACGATGCCGTGGCGCTTGTCATAAAAATCTTTTTCAGTAACATGCTCAGTAATATCTGCTAGGACTTCATCGTCAATCAGGACTGCGCCGAGTAGACTTTTCTCGGCATCAATACTCTGTGGTGGTATTTTTCCTGCGGCAATATTCTTCTCGGCCATTACATCACTCCTCAAGACTCACTTCTTCTCCACCTCCCATCATAGCAGCTATTGCGGCCGCGCGACTATCCGAAGGTGGTTTTGCACCAGGTATGAGCGCAATCTCCCATTCGCTCTCGGTTATTTCTTGCAGCGCTTTTTGGAGTTGCTGTTGATAGCGAGTGTTGGATAGCTTTTTTTTGTAGAACTCGTTTTTGGTGTAGAGTGTCAGAGTATTTTCCTCGATAGCAAATGCACATTTGATAAGGACGCTATGGAGGGCGATTGATTCAGCTTTTACTTGGTCGAGAAGCGCTTGCCAGTCAAGATTCAAAGAAGCTGTCGTTTTTTTGGCCACTTTCTTGATAGGATTGGGCTGCTGGTTTTGTTTTGGCACGAGATCTTTTGGATGCTCTTCCTCTGCAAGTTTGGCAAGCTCTGGAATCGGCGGCGCACTGACCGCTGCAGCAACTGTTTTTGTAGGTTTTGAGGGCAAGTCGCAGTAGACTCCCAGATGCGCGATGAGCGATGCGTATGGCATCGGCGAGTTTGTGACTTTGATGAGTCCATCGACCAGCTCCAGTAGCTCTGGATGTATCTTTTGGATATCACGGATCATTTGTCGTGCCACGACACTCGCTTGGACACCATTTGTCTCAAGCTGTTTGATCTCTTTGAGGGTCGGATCGAGCGATTTAGCACTTAAATGTCTTAGCAACGATGCGATTGTTTCGGTCGGTGCCAATCCTAGGCTGGTTTCAATCAGCTTTGCGGTGAGGGGCGTATCTCCATCGGAAGAATTTGCCAACTGGTCAAGTAGGCTGACGCTATCGCGGTAGCTGCCATCGGAGTGATTAGCGATAAGCTCCAGCGCAGTGTCTTCGATTTTGATCTTTTCACTTTTTACGATCCGTTTTAGATTTTTGATGATATCATCATGCGATGCCCGGCGGAACGTATGACGCTGCGTGCGGCTGATGATTGTTTCTGGCAGTTTGTCGACATCGGTTGTCGCAAGAATAAAGACAATGTGCTCCGGCGGCTCCTCAAGCGTCTTGAGTAGCGCGTTGAAAGCTGGTTTTGACAGCATGTGCACTTCGTCGATAATATATATTTTCTTTTTTGCACTGGTTGGTGCTAGATTGACCTTCTCGCGCAGGTCGCGGATATCGTCGACGCCGTTGTTACTGGCAGCATCAATCTCGATGATATCAAGATGGCTTGACTCGTCAGAATACTCCAGGCCATTGATCTCGTGCGCCAAGATACGAGCAATTGAGGTTTTGCCCGTTCCACGCGGGCCAGTAAAGAGATAGGCGTGGGCGATGCGACCAGACGTAAGAGCATTTTGAAGCAAGGTCGTGACATGCTCTTGTCCGACAATCTCAGATAACTTCCGCGAGCGATACTTGCGGTATAGCGCCTTCCCCATTACCTACTATTGTACGCTATTTATACAAATTATCTTGTTGTAGTTCGTGCTATTATATACGAGTTATGCTAACCACATCAGAGATTATCGGATTTTTGTCGCAATTTCTCTTCATTGTTGCTTTCGTCTGGTATATTGCACGGATTGCCATGGGTAGTGTTCGGGTCAGTGTCAGTACATTCACGGTACTTGCATTAACATCTGTCTCGCAAGCCATCGCGCTGTACCTTGAACACTCATGGTACCCCGCTGCCTTTATGTCACTCACGGCAGTCGTAAATACCGTGATCGTTGTACTTGGCCTTCGCAAAAAGAACTATCAATTTAAGTCTGCCGATGCACTTGTTTTGGGTGCGGCGATCGTAGGGATAATTGTCTGGATATTTGCGCAGAATGCGGCGTGGAATGTATATATCCTTAGCGTCGCGATTTTAATTTCTTATATACCCCTCTTCGCAAAAACCTATCAATCTCCTTCGTCAGAGGCAAAGGGACCATGGATCGCGACACTGATCGCGTCTCTGGTATTTCTGCTGACTATTTCATCTGCTGATCCGATTCATTGGGTAGTGCAAGTGCGTCAGCTGATCTTTGCTGTCGGTATGGTGCTCGCTTTGACTTTGCCCAAAAGAGCTAAATAGTTCCTCCTTCACGTACATAGCACCGGCCGCAGAGTGAATTGTATTCCACGCTGTCCTCACCGTCGATAGCTACTTGGTCTCCCTCAAAGGTGTATGTGCCATTGATTTTGCGGGTATTGAATTCGGCCTGACGGCCACAAAAGCACATCGTAGGTAGTTTTTCGATGTTGTCAGCGATTTCAAAGAGACGCTTGCTTCCAGGAAACATCTGATTGCGAAAGTCTGCCCTCAGTCCGTAGCAGATAACTGAAATATCGTGTTGCTTGGCGAGCTGAAAGAGCTGGCTGATTTGCTTTTCAGTCAAGAACTGTGCTTCGTCGACCAGTATACACGCTATACCTGGTGTCTTTAAGGCTTTTGCCCCTATATCTAGTGTGCCGTCGGCTAAAATATCGACCTTTCGCGTGTGTCCACCTCGTGCAGTCACGGACGCCTCGCCCTTGGTGTCTACCTGGGGTTTGATGACCAATACGTTGAGTCCGCGCTCCTCGTAATTGTAGGCAGTTTTGATGAGCGTGTCGCTCTTGCCACTGTTCATTGCACCGTATTTGAAGTGTAGTTTTGCCATTAGTCGATGAGTCCTTTCTTGACGAGTAGCGGCACAATCTCATGTTTAAATATGTGCGCTAGGTCCATTGCTGCTGCTTCGGTGCTAGTGATCCAGCGGATTTCTTCTATCTCTTGTGAGGCAGAAGGTTCAGGTGAGAAGCTTCGAATCAGGAATGCGTCGATCTGAACAATCTTGCCGGGTTTATTGAAGGCTTCTTGCTGGAAGGTACCTAATAGCCCTGGCTGGCTGTCGATATGCGTGATGCCAAGCTCCTCTTTGAGCTCGCGCTGTAATGTCTGCAGCCATGCCTCCCCTTCTTCTGGCTTACCACCAGGGGTCATGAATGTCGTCGGGTCTTTATGTGCACGCACGACCAGAGTCTTGCGATTTCGCACTAAAATGCCCGAAACCTTGTATATATCAACCTTTGCCATCGCTCCTTAGTATAGCAAAAGAAAAGAGCCACCGCGTGGCTCCGGCCGTGCCGGATCGTCGATGATCCGGCACGGCGGGCGCGGTGGTGTCGGTGCAATCAACCCAGTAGCCGGTTCACGAGGTAGGCCGCGATTGCCATCACGGGTACTGCCAGAATGAGTGCGCCACCGAACCCCTTGAGACCTCCCTTAATTATGGATAGGGTATCATTAACATCGTCTCTCAACATGTTTCGTCCCTTCTGAGGTATATCGAGATAATCGGCCTAATCCAAAATCCGTAAAGCCGAACCAAGCACGAGGGGCAAACCGAGCTTTAGGGGGAGGAGCGCAGTTTTGGAATTTATTTCCAAAACAAGTGGAGGGGGCTTAGCCCCTCCTAGATCATAGCGCTGCTTCGACTGCAGCCCAGGTAGCATCCTGGTTGTCAGTCGGGACAATGATGGTCACCTGATCACCGACATTGATGCGGAAATAAGTAACGCTGGCCAGCAAGATACGGTACTCGCGGCCATTGGCTTCTACATAGTAAGCACCGTCGTGCTGGACAAGTGTGCCAATGACCTGCGTGCGGTCAACCGGGCCGATTTGCTTGTAGATAAAGCTACCGTCATCGGCGATGGTGAGCTTCAAGATATCTCCTTCGACGAGCTTTGACTTGCTGGCGTAATTTGCCGGTACAGGATATTCCTTGCCATCGGGCCCGGCCATTTTTTGACCGTCAAAGACGCCTTCGACGACTTTGCCGCTGACTTCTTCTCTGCTGCTGGTCGGCGTGACAACTTGTCCGTCGTCTCCGAGGATGCTCATTAGTAGTTCTTTGGCTGCTGCCAAATTCGTCTCAGCGTCTTGGATCAATGATTTCAAGCGCTTGACTTGCTTCTCTGGTAATTCAGACATAATTTCTCGCAGTTCCTTGTCTGTTTTTGCTAGTACTACTCCCAGTATATACCAATTTGAGGGTGGCTCGTCAAGTCTAATTTTTTCCACAAATGTTTCAGAGGCCATCAAAATATCGTTGTAAAATAAAACACCACCCAGGACTTGGGAGGTGTTTTGATAAAACAATGTGGTCGCAGAAAGGCCGGCGGAACTTCTGATGGTGCTAGAAGATAGGCCGACCGGTGCGGGAAAGCTACGCGAGTTCAACAGTAGCGCCAGCTTCTTCAAGCGCTTTCTTTGCTGCTTCAGCTTCGTCTTTTGATACCTTTTCTTTGACGTTTGCTGGAGCGCCGTCAACGATAGCTTTTGCTTCACCGAGACCGAGACCAGTGATCTCTTTGACGGCCTTGATGACGGCGACTTTCTGTGCGCCTGCATCGGTCAGTTTGATGTCAAACTCAGACTTTTCATCTGCAGCTGCGCCAGCGTCGACGCCACCGGCAGCCGGGCCAGCAACTGCAACAGCAGCGGCAGCTGGTTCGATGCCGTATTCATCTTTTAGTACGTTTTTTAGCTCGTTTACTTCGAGAACTGTGAGCTTTGTCAGCTCTTCAGCTAGTTTCTTTACATCAGCCATAGGGTGACTCCTTGTCTTAGGTTACAATTTAAAAACTTGGTTGCTTTACGCGGCTTGCGCTTCGACGCCGTCAAGCAGCACGTGAAGATTGCCAGAAAGCGCGTTTGTTGTGTCGTGAACTGGTGATAGCAGTTGAGCGACGACTTCGGCGACAAGCTGGGTCTTCGATGGAAGGCCGGCCAGTGCAGTGACGTCAGCACTTGATTGTGCTTCACCTAGGTCAGAGAAACCACCGGCAAGCTCAAGGTTCGGATGAGTCTTGGCAAACTCGTGAAGGACTTTGCTTGGAGCAACTTCATCTTCTGACGAAAATGCGTAGAGCAATTGACCTTCGAGCGCAGATGTATCGGTGTCTTTAAACGTTTTGTTTTCAGACATCGAGACGCGCACGAGGCGGTTTTTGACGACGCGGATTGAAACACCGTTTTCACGGGCTTCCCGGCGCAGGTCTTGCATATCTGCAACACTCAGGCCAGCATAGCGGGCAAATGCCACTGCTTTTGCATCACCGAGCGCAGTAGAAATTTCAGCAACCAAAGCTTGTTTTTTATCACGGGTAATTGCCATGATAACTCCTTTGCTTTGAGGTTAGTTGATACTCGTATATATTATGACCACATTGTTAAGGTAAACATCAACCAATATGGAAACAAGAATATTGCCTCGGTCGTATGATTAAGCCAGTTTTATGGCCGCGACTGTCTTTGGTAATGTCTGGGGCGAGTATAGCAGATTGATCGTATCTATGCAACTCCTAAGATTGCGAATTAGGTCTTTTTGTGCTATAATGTCTATTTGTGAGTTTTGATATATCGAGGCAATTGCCTACTTTTCGGTTTGATGAAACTGATATGCAGCACGTCGCGCACTTGCGGGAGGTTACTTATCAGCGTTACGAAGATTTTTTAGATGGTATTGATGAAGATACAGCTATGCATATGTGGCTTCCTCCGTATGATGTCATATCATCGATAGTACGTGTCAATAGTCAAAAGCGTCAAAAGGCATTTCGGCGTACTGTAGAAGCTGCCCAAGGTAATCTTCCTCCCGAGACGATAATAAGTTCGATCATGAATTATGGTGCACCGATTCCTGGTGTGGCAGATTACTATCTCGATGCTGATTATCCTAGCCATGAAGTGTTTGCCTACAATCGGCTGGGCAAACTATCTATGCTAAATCGAAGGTTTGGCAAAAGGTGCATCGAGGCTATGCAACACGCCTATCCCGAATCAGTCCAAGTAGGCGCATTTGAAAACTTACGCGCCCGAGTTCACCGCATCCTCGATACATCGGGTGAAAAGCTGGCCGTTATTTCGACAAAAGAGGCTGTTGATCGTCGTACACACAATGATCGTACCAGCTTGCTAGTATCACGAGTAACCGGGGTTGCTAGACTTGATCACGCGGTGATGGATAGTGGAGTCAAGCGAGCGATTGAGACACTGGCGGAGCATGCATGCAGTACTGATCGTCTAATTGGCGCCAAAGCATTGCTAACGGATTTTGTGCGAGAGTATGATGACAGCGAGGCGGTCCTGCCCGTCATTCAGACAATGTATCAGACGCAACGCTGATTAGCTGTCGGATATCACTTTCAATATCGACAATTGAGCGCATCTTGCCTGTCGTATCAGTGCATTCAATTGCCGTGTATTCATCCGGGTAGAGCTGACAAAGTTCTTTATAATTGGTTTTGGCTTTTTCGAGATGGTCGGCATCCGCCTCATGAATGTCTCGTTTTTTGTCCGTATATGAGCGGGCTTCTTTTTTATCAATGTTTTCTTGAGCGATGTGGCTCGGGACGAGCAGGACAATATTGAGATCAGGCTTGGGAATGCCAAGGATGCCGTATTCGGTCTTTTTGGTGCGCTCGTAGAATACATGTCGCTCGTTCTGATCAGTTAGCTTTGCTCCCTGATGCGCAAGGTTTGATGCGACGTAGCGATTTGAGACAACAATCGCATTTGGCTTTTTGAGATGTGCTATGATCTCGTCTTTGGCCGCGAATCGATCAAGTGCATATGGTAAAGCGCCAAGGTCTGCAGGTATATCATTTGGACCGCCATAATCACCGTTGAGGTAGCGCTCGACATAGTAGGCCGAACTCTCTCCGTAGCGCGGAAAATCAGCCTCAAGGACATCGTGTCCTTCTGACTTAAGATATTCGATAAGCAGCTTTGATTGCGTAGCCTTGCCGGATCCGTCGCCTCCTTCGATAGCGATGAATAACCCCATAGTTATTTTATTCCCTTGGGTAATCCGTCTATTGCTGGCGCTATGACGCGTGAGTCTTTGAATGCACGCGGGAGCATCATCTCGGGGCTCCAGGTGCGGATTAGCTCATCAAGATCATCAGTGTGTTGATACTTACCGCTCATGCCGTCGCGGCCTTTAGCGTAGCCGCCCTCGACAGGACCGGTGTGGTGAAAGATTAGCTGCCCTACCCTCTCACCGACTGGTAGGACGACACTTTCGTGCATGTTGAGGTTGTAGATTTCGAGCGTGATGCGATTGATATAGCCCGGATCTACCCAGCCGGCGTCAAAACAAACGGCGACGCCGTTTCGTCCCCAGCTAGAGCGGCTTTTTACTTCGCAAGCACCTCCGTGGGTGCGAATGCCAACAAATTCGTGGGTATGAGCCAGGATGCGCTCGCCCGGCTGCAATACGATGATCGGATGATCTTCGGGAATGTTCTCAAAAAGAGGTTTTTGGTTCTTCTCGCACCACTCTTTGTGGGGCATCGCTTCCAGTGGCCCTTTGAAGTACCGTGCGACTTCTCTCTCATCGAATGGGTTATAGACACCGCCCGGCTCCGTTTGGCTTTCTTGCTTGTAGAAATAATATCCGAGTGTAAAGTCGAGGCTAGCCTCAGATATGTGAGTCGGATTGAATGGTACACAGACGATGCGTCCATCATCAATGGCGCTCCGAATCTCGGTGTTGCTATATACTCCCATAAACTTCTTCTAGTGTACCATAGCTCATGTATCAACATTGATAAAATGCGTATGTTGATGCGCGATGGAGCGGGCCACGTTTCGTGCCGCTCGTGAGTATATTGAATACCCTGCATCCTCATATTCCGTCAAAAGTCGTACATATTCAGTGCGTTCGTGCGGTTCAAGCTCACTGAGTTTTGAGATATGACGATTTGGGACGATCATCAGGTGTTGACTCACAGGTAAATCATCCCAAACAGCATAAGGGTAATGATTCTTGATGACGACGAAATGGATATGGCGTGCGATAACTTGCGGATCATCGTTTGAGCGAATGAGGTCACAAAATTTACACTCACCTACGTATGAGCGCTTGAATTCATCATATGCGGCCTGTACTTCCGGAAGTCTCGCTGACATTAGCTAAAGTGTATCATGATACACTGGATGTATGAAAGCGATCGTGGTGGCAATGGATAAGAATAACGGTATTGGTACAGCGAATGATCTATTGTGGCAACGCGATCTACCGGCTGATCTGGCTCATTTCAAGAAACTGACAGTTGGAAAATCGGTAATCATGGGACGTAAAACTTTTGAAAGTATCGGCCGCCCCCTGCCCGATCGGCAGAATATTGTGGTTAGCCGCAGAGGCCCTATTGGTATAAAAGGTGTTTTGACAGCGTATTCGCTTGAGGCCGCCTATGCCCTAGCGCAATATGATGTGATGGTGATTGGCGGCGGGCAGATATATGCGGAGGCGATCGACGATATGGATGCGCTCTATGTAACCTACGTCGATGCTGATTTTCCGCAAGCGACTGTCTTCTTCCCGCAGATCAATTGTGAGGACTGGCAGGAAGTCGAGCGCGATCATCACGAGGCTGATGAAAAGAATAAATACTCGTTTGATTTTGTGAAGTATGAGCGAACTGCAGCTTAGTCGCTTTCAGGGGCATCATCGGCATACTGTACATTAAGGATCTCTCCTTTTGCCTCTGGGATATGGCTATAGTATAGCTTTAATCCTCCTTTGCTTACAAGGTTACGTAGGGCTTTTGGGTCGGAGCCTGAGTGACGTACGGCCCGCTCGTAAGGACCCCTAAAAACCGCCCGTGCAAGCGACAAGTATCTATACCGTGAATTGCTTGGTTCCGTTTGTGGTCGGGAATGTTCGGGTGGCATAAGTTTACTATACCGCAATCGGTGCTTTAATGGATGGGTCTGGATTGTAGTTTTTGAGCTTGATGTCGTCGAATGTAAAATCGTCGATATTTTTGATGTCAGAATTGAGCCAGAGTGTTGGCAGTTCTTTTGGCGTGCGTGAGAGTTGTTCTTTGACCTGATCGAAGTGGTTGCTGTAGATGTGCGTATCAGCCAGTGTATGGACGAATTCACCTTGTTGTAAGCCTGTAACTTGCGCGATCATGGCGAGCAGCAGCGAGTAGCTGGCAATGTTGAATGGCACGCCGAGGAAGGTGTCGGCTGATCGCTGATAGAGCTGGAGGCTGAGCTTGCCATTTACGACGTAAAACTGAAACAGGCTGTGGCACGGTGGCAAACCACCGATGCGGACGATCTCATCGGTTTCTCCCGGATTCCAGGCGGTGACGATCATGCGGCGTGAATCTGGAGAATTTTTGATCATATCGATGACATTGGCGATCTGGTCGATCTCCCCGCCCTTTCCATCTGGCCAGCGGCGCCACTGGACACCATAGACTGGACCAAGGTCGCCCCATTTGAGCGCGAAATCATGGTCGGTCGCGACTTTACTGATAAATTCTTTCATCTGTGCTTTCCACTCGTCAGAATTTACCTCTGGGATCGGAAGATTATTTTTTTCCAAGTATGCTTTGAACGGCCACTCGTCCCAGATGTGGACGTTGTTTTGGGCGAGGTATTCGATGTTTCCGGTGCCTTTGAGAAACCACAGCAGCTCATGCACGACGGAGTTGAAGTAGAGTTTTTTGGTAGTGACAGCCGGGAAGCCTTTTGCGAGATCGTAGCGCACTTGCCGCCCAAACACACTACGTGTGCCAGTGCCGGTACGGTCGCCTTTGTCGACGCCATTGTCCATGATATCTTGCAGTAAATCCAGGTATTGTCGCATATCCCCTCCGTATTCTCTTTTTAGTATACGGAAGTCTATCCGATAATGCCACGTGAAGTGAAGTAATTGTGTACTTTTTAAACCAAAAGCGGTATAGTGCAAAGTACTTTGAGAGGGTGTGAGGATTTACCTTCTTGGAGCCAGAACCCCGGAGCTGCGTATGAGGCGGCTCCGGGGTAATTAACGCTTAGGGATACCTTAGTTTACGACGTTTTCAATCTTGATGCCAGGACCCATGGTGGTGGTGATGGCGGTTGTCTTGACGTAGCTACCTTTGATAGAGCTTGGCTTTTGTGACTGGAGGCTATCAAAGAAGCTTCGTGCATTTTCCTCTAGCTTTGCAGCGCCAAAGGATACTTTGCCGATGCTCAGGTGAACGATAGCTTGCTTGTCGACGCGGTATTCGACTTTGCCGGCTTTTGCTTCGGATACAGCTTTGGCGACGTCGGTTGCGACAGTGCCGGCCTTTGGATTTGGCATGAGACCGCGTGGTCCGAGAAGTCGGGCGTATTTGCCGAGACGCGGCATGAATTGCGGCGTTGCGACCAGGACGTCAAAGTCGAGAGTGCCTTTGTCGAGCTGCTTGAGGAAGTCCTCATCTCCGATGATATCAGCACCAGCTTTCTTGGCTGCGGCGTGGTCGGCATCAGGGGCAAAGACAGCGACGCGGATGGTTTTTCCAGTGCCATTCGGGAGCGATACGGTGGCGCGGACATTTTGGTCTGCTTGGCGCGGGTCGACACCAAGGCGGACGTGCACTTCGACAGACGCGTCAAATTTTGTCGGACTGGTTTTGGTAGCGAGCTCAAGCGCTTCGCTGAGGTTGTATAGCTTGTCTTTTTCGATCTGCTCTGCCAGTTTGCGGAAGTTTTTGCCGCGGCGAGCCAAGCGCGGTCGTGTCGTTGGCTTGGGGCCCTTCTTGACGACATGCTCTGACTCATCTTGCGGCGTAGTGTCACCAACTTCTTTGCGTGCTTCTTTTTCGGCCTTCTCTTCAGCTTCGGCGAGTGCTTTGGCGCTACGCTTGCCAGCTTTGGCTACATGAGCTTCTTTGACTTCATGCTTTTCGCTAGCAGCAATTGCTGCTTCGATCTCAGCGATCGTATTCTTTTCTGAAACTTCTAATTTTAGTTCTGCTGCTTTTTCAAGCAGGTCTGCTTTTTTAGCCATAAGACTAACCCTTTCTGTGGTACAAGCGGCTGTTTGATGGCCTCCCAACATTGATTTGTATAGACTAATTGTATCAGATCATTGACATTTTGTCGAGAAACTATTGACAAAAAATGATAGGTATGATACTATAGTACAGTGAGCAATGCTAGTGGAATTAGCAGAGCACACTATCATAGTAATACCTATCATGGTAAGCCTGGCCGTGAGTAGCGGACAGAATCTGAGTCGGGGAATATTTCTCAGACATAAAATCCAAATCGTAATTCATAAGCCTAGTGGCCATCGCGGTGCCTAGCAGAATGTATGATCCCTGGTTAAAATCCCATGTGGTGGCGTGTCAAACCCGATGACACGCCTTTTTACTTTGGCGAACTAAAAATAAGACCCATAAATTGTGAGGGTCTTATTTTCTGAGATGATCAATTACTAGTCGGTAACTTCGACGCCCATTGAGCGGGCAGTGCCGGCAATTGTCTTGACGGCACCGTCTAGATCGATAGCATTGAGTTGCTCCATCTTTGCTTCGGCGATTTCTTCGAGTTGCTTGCGAGATATCTTGCCGACTTTTTCTGAGTGCGGCTTGCCGCTTCCCTTTTTGATGCCGATTTTTTCGCGGATTGCATCGTCAACGGGTTGGCCGAGGCTTTTCCAGTCAAAAGTACGGTCTTCGTACACCTTGATGTGGACGATGACGTCTTTGCCCATGTCGCCTTTGGTAGCATCGTTGAATGGATTGATGAAATCCATCATGTTGAGGCCCCATTGACCGAGCGTTGAGCCGACCGGAGGACCTGCAGTCGCGCGACCAGCAGGAATTCTCAGTTTGAGATTACCAATAACTTGTTTTGCCATATAGATTATAGTTCCTTTTTACTGCTAAATTGTTGAAGCGATTTGCAGTGCGTAACAGTGATAGATTGTAACAGAAATTGATGGTGATGTCTAGGTCAACGCGCCGTTGTACTCATCTACGCAATGCTGTAGCGCGATTACTTTAGCAAGCAGCTGATCTCGGAGTTCTTTCAACTCATCTAGGGAGGCCATCTGTGTGGCGATTCTTTTCTGGAGCTCGATCATCTCGGTTTGTGCTGCTGCAAGCTGATCGCGGGCTTCCCCAATATGCACAGGAGCGGCCTCATGGGAGTCAGGAGCTATTCGGAGTTGTTCGGTCATAGCGCCAACTCATCTCCTGGTAGTAGTATCGGTCGCTCCTCTGGGGCATAACCCGTCTGGCAGTGTTGTCTGATCTGATCCAAATGTGTGTCGTATTCCTGTCTCTTGGCTATGATAGGGAGATCGACGAGTCGCACAACAACGCCCTCGCCTAATATCTGCTGAGTTCGTGAAGTAAGGTTGACGCATTCACGCCCATTATAGAGTTGGCGCGAGCGTTGCCAGCTATCTTTATCCGATAGGACTGGCACCGGTTTGGCGATATATGCTGCACCGGAGTCTGACTGCCATCCATAGTTGGGAGATAGAGGCTGACCGAGAAGTTGGTCGCCAATAGTACGGAGACGATCTTCGCTTAGCGTATCATCTGTCTTTCCATCATAAAAATGGCCGAATTCTATACCTTTTAACGGGACAAGAATATGCATGGATGATGCCTCTTGGGCTAGACTTTCTTTACCTGCAAGGCATCGAGTTCTACAGGGGTGTCGCGGCCAAACATTGATACCATGACTTTGATCTTACCTTTGGTGCTATCGATCTCTGAAATTGAGCCATCAAAGCCTTTGAACGGTCCGTCGGTAATAGAGACGACTTCGCCTTCCGTAAAGTCGATCTGGTGCTTGGGATCTTCGACACCCATACGCTTTTTGATCTTAGCAATCTCACCGTCGGAGACTGGTGTTGGCTCAGTGCCACTACCGACAAAGCCTGTCACGCCTGGCGTGTTGCGCACAATGTACCATGTCTCGTCGGTTAGTTTCATTTCAACCAGTACGTAGCCTTGGAAGATTTTAGCTTCAATGACTTTGCGTTTGCCGTTTTTGATCTGAATTTGTTTTTCTTTTGGTACCATGACATCAAAGATTTTGTCTGCCATGTCAACAGCCTGGATACGCTGCCGGATACTGTCGGCTACCTTCTCTTCGTAGCCGCTATACGTATGGATGGCGTACCATTGTCGGGATGAGTCATATCGATTTTTTGCCACAAGTCTGCTCCTTATTTTAGAATCGTTTCAAATATATACTTAAAAATCGCGTCAAGAACAAGAATAAAGACGACGAAGAACGCAGAAAAGGCCAAAACGGCTCCTGTCAGCCCCCATGTTGCCGAGCGGGTCGGCCAATGTACTTGGCGAAGCTCTTGCCAGGCACCTACAAAGTAGCCAAAAAACCCACTGAGAAAGCGAGGCTTTTTTGTAGTCTCTTTGGGAGTTATCTTTGTCATTTTCGGCGCTTGCTTTTTAGCACGGTCCTTGCCATTTTTTGACGTCTTGATCCGGGTCACACTCTCTGATTTTGATGCTTTTGCCACCGTATCTCCTACTCATCCTATTTAAAGGAATTTAAAAAGTCTGCCTTTGGAGCAAACTGTCAATAGATAGTGTAGTCTACCACTGTCGTTTCGTCAAGTCGTGCTACTATAAAAGATAATGATCATTGCTTGGATTATCTGTCTGGTGTCGATAACAGTCTCGATATTGGTTGCTATTAGCCTACTGACTGCTACTGGAAAGTACAAATGGAAGGCTGCCAGCACGGATGTACCCAGTGTTTCGATATGTATTCCCGCGAGAAATGAGGCCCATGCCTTGGCAGATTGCCTGGAGCGTGTGCTGGCGAGTGACTATGAGAAGCTGGAGATTCTGGTACTTGACGATAACTCAAAGGATGAGACTTCAAACCTTATCAAGTCATTTGCCCATGCCGGAGTTCGTTTTATACCCGGGAAAGCTCTGCCGGATGGTTGGCTGGGTAAAAATCATGCATTAGAGCAATTGGCGCGCGAGGCCAGCGGCGATGTCATCGTCTTCATGGATGTCGACACAAAAATTAGTGTGAAGACAGTTAGTGCGCTTGTGTCGGCTATGGATTCTGGAGTGCAGATGGCGGCAGTTTTACCTCAGCGGGCTGACATTCCGCGACTCAGCGCATTACTTGGGCATTTGCGATATTTTTGGGAGCTTATTTTGCCCGGCGTTCCGTCGTCAAGCGCCCTCTGGGCTATTCGAAGAGAAGTCATTTTGGAAAAGATGAATGGCTTTTCACCTTTGGCCACTCATGCGCAGCCGGAGCGAGAATTGGCAATTATTCTTCAAAAGACGAACGGGTATAAATGCTTAATGGATGCTTCTGGTCTAGGTGTCTATTACGAAAAACGATGGGCGTCGCAGCGAGAGACATCAACGCGTCTTTTGTGGCCGCTATTTGTCAGTCGAATCTCGGCAGGGATTATCGCATTTGGGTGTTTGATCGCTTGGACCGCAAGTGTGATATCGATTGGATTTTATGCCCTATGGCCCCAGACTTTATGGCTCTATATCGTTACGTGGGCATTTGGAGGCGTGGCGTACGGGCTTTACCTGCGACGAATGTGGATACGCGGCTGGCTACTTGGTGCTCTTCTATGGCCGGTGATTGTTTTGCAGGAGATGAGCTTCTTGCTTACTAGTATGTATAGATATGCAACTAAGACAGTTGTGTGGAAGGGCCGCTCTGTTACTGGTGCGACGGAGAATCAGACGTATTTGACGCTAGATGAGTAACATCTGTGTACTTTGGCAACACGAAGCTGAATGTAGATCCATGATTAAGTCGACTTTTGACAGCAATAGTTGTACCGAGTTTCTTCGCAAGCTTTACGGCGACATAGAGGCCTAGGCCAGTACCGTTTGTTTCGCGAGTACGATAGTCCTCGGCACGGTAAAATTTTTGGAAGATTTTGATCTGATCGGTTTTTGATATACCAATACCAGTGTCTTCGATAGCAAAAGTGATTTCATCATTTTTGGCTTGGACATGAAAGGTGACGTGGCCCTTTTTGGTGTACTTGATAGCATTGGTGATAAAATCCTGGAGCAGCTCTTCAAGATAAAGGCGGCTAACATTGACGTTGCCTGGATGCCCAACAATCGAAAGATTGAACGATAGTCCCCTCTTTTGTGCTTGCTCGGTATACTTATCGTGAAGATCATGGGCCATTTTTGTGACATTGATGACCTCGGCGCTATCGGCAACACCGCGTTCGGCTCGTGAAAGCGTACTGAGGTCATTCACCATCTTAGATAAGAAAATTATCTGGTCATGGGCAAGTGTAAATGTCTTGATGACAGCCTCTGTGTCTAGGGTAGATTGGTCAAAGATTACTCTGGCGTTATCAATTGCCCCTTCTGCAACAGCAATTGGCGTCCTAAGTTCGTGACTGACGACGCTAATAAATTCGTCTCGCTCTTCTTCAAGACTTTTCGCCTTTGTGACGTCACGAATAATGATGACGTAGCCATAGGAGTCTTCTTTGACTTTAGCATGTTCGGAGCTGGCGCGAATTGGTGCGTAGGTGATTTCTAGGCGCATTTCTTCTTCTCCAATAGTTGCCACAAATCCATCTTCGATTGTGACGCTGCGTGCTTCGTGTAGGAGCGGAACGAGATGAGTGGGTGTGTCATCCAACTTGAGCTTGAGGACATCATCGATTTGCTGGCCGTCTAGCCCGGTGTTGGTATCCAGTAGATTGAGGGCGGCTGCATTATACACTTCGATGGTACCTTTTTCGTCGGTGCTGATGACAGCATCAGCGAGATTATTGACGAGCGTCAGGATGCGATCACGCTGCAGAGCCTCGCCTTTCTGGCTGGCAGCAAGTGCGATGTGGTCAATGCCCTTTATTTGACTGATGACGATTGCTGCCACAGCAACCAGCAGCGTTGCTATACCTTGCGTTAGGTTGTAGGGCAATAGGTGGGCATTTTCGGGTATTATAATGCCGTCAATCAGTAGTACGCTTAGGAAACACGCGATACTGATCAAAATACCAGTGTATGAAAAATAGACGAAGCTTGCCAGGTAAAGCAAGGCCCAGGCGCACAAGAAAGGAGCTGACACGCCAGATATCAGCAAAACATACAACGCTGCGAATACATGGTGTAGCCCGGTATAAATGGCCATTCTAAGAGGTGTTGTCGCCAGATGAGTGAATTGATAGATCGAAAAGGCCACCCACGTGCTCATGAGAGAAATAAATATGGCGATGCTGTGATAGTTTTCGCTTTGAATTACGCCTGCTGCAACAAAGACTCCGTAGACTAAGAGTAATAGCGAACCAGCGAGTGCTATGCCGCTCATTTTTTTCAAAATCTGATGACTGTAGAGTGCCCCGCCCTTTTTCATGCTGGGCTTAGTATATCATAAACAGGAGCTAGATAGCGGTAGGTGTTTCTTGTTTGAGGCGCTTGCGGTGCTGCTTGAATTCCGGATCGCAGCTTTCGACAAGTTGCCAGAATGTTTGACTGTGATTCATCTCTCGGGTATGGCATAGCTCGTGAAGTAACACATAATCGATCAGCTCAAAATCCAGCTTCATGAGTGCAATGTTGAGGCTGATCGTTCCATTTGAACTGCAACTCCCCCATCTGGTCGAGGCATGAGAAAAACGTGCCCGCAAGTAGGAGAAGCTATACATGTTGGCCAGGTATGAGAGACGTTTTGGTAGATAGCTCTTTGCTTCTTTGCGCAAGGCAGTGATAAAGACGGGTTGCAGTGTATCAATCACCGATGAATCACTGAGCTGTAGCTGCTCAGGAAGTGAGAGATAAATAACTCGGCCGCGAATCGTGGCCTCAAGACGACCGGTATGTCGTATCTCCAGATGGTGGCTTTTACCGATCTGCATGCCTTGGGTGATTATCAAGTTGTGTCGCGGGGCAAGCATAGAGCGAATGTCTCCTCTAGAGGTAGCGACGAGGCGTTTGGCCATGAAGACCGGTGCATACATAGGCATACTAATACGAAGTGTGCCACTTGGAGCAACAGAAAGCTTGATATTTTTAGCTAGTTTTGAACGCCGAATCGTGATCTCGCCGAATTCGCTGTCGTGAAAAACAGCCATTGTAAGTTACCGTACCGTTGTTGATCCCGGTCGCCGGGGAGTTACTCGAGAGGCAGTTGCGGCACGCGAGGCAACAATTCGCTTCAGGACAGTTTTTACCTGAGATGCATAGGTATGACGGCCGCTGATGACAAGGGCTTTTTCACTGGCGTGTGGTGCGTCAAATTGACTTGCTTCGTCTTCAAAGAATCCTTCATCGTGTCCGCTTCGCAGAGCTCGTTGCTTGGCAATGTCACGTTCGGTCTGCACCCACACCGTGACGGGTTCGTAGCCTTTTTTGCGGAGATATTTATTGAATTCCAGACGCTCTTTGTAGTTTGAGCTGCCAGCATCGATAATGAGTGATTGCTTGGTCTTGAGTAGCTCGTCGATAAAGAGGTAGACTAGCTCCAGTCCAGCGGTGTCATCGGAGCCGCGTGTAGCAATAAAATTGATATCAACAACAGGCGTATTGAATATCTCTGAAAATTTCTTCGAAAAGTGAGTTTTGCCACTGCCTGGAATCCCGACCATGACAATAGCATGCTGCTGCAGAAGACTGAGGGATGTCATGAAAATAGTATACCAAAATTATGAACTACTGTCGCTGCCAAGCTCGAGAAGTGTATTGATGAGCTCGTCATGCCCCAGATGTTCTGTGTCGATATGGTCATGCTGGGCCGTGAAGTATCCTTGGATAATCCGTTTTAGATAGAGGGCGTCTTTGCGCCAAAAATAGTTGATGACAAAATGATCGGTCGAATTCATGACGCGTGATGAAATCGTCAGTGAGCCAAAGAGAGGCCCGATACTACAGGCGACGTTGAGAATATCATCGATACGAATACTGATCACGTCTGCCGACCAGAAAAAGGTACGCTTTATGATAGTGATATTTGTACGATCGACAGTAACTGTGTCAGGGAAAATATTTACGGGGAGAATAACAGTGCTGGCTGTAGCTAAGACCTCGTGAGAGCGTCGCACGACTTCGTCAATATCAGGCTCGTCAGCTTTCTTGACGGCTATTTTCTTGCCAAAAAGTAATCTATCTGGACTGATGGCGGGCTTGCGTGCTTTTGGTTTGGGCCGACTTGTGTCATTTTTGATGAATTTCCATGTGACGTCCAGTGTCTTCGTAGCGGTGCGTCCGAGTTTTCTGCTCTGGCGCATCAAGAGTTCATATGGGTTTGCGCGCGCAGCGTCGTCCGTTACCGTTCGCGGGGCATTGTCTGCTCGTTCTTCCTGCATCGCACACACCTCCGTTATGCTACTTCTATTGTAGCATACTCCATCTGAGTGGTTCCTGAAATTACCTCCAAGAGCCGAGCAGGTAGTTCGCAACTGTAGGAACCATGGAGTATGAGTAAGTATTTCAAATAATCCTGGCAGGAGTGGAGGGACTTGAACCCCCGACACCCGGTTTTGGAGACCGGTGCTCTAGCCACCTGAGCTACACTCCTATCGGTACCCATTGTAGCACATTAGGTTACCACATTTACCTCGTAAAACAAGGTTGACGTACAACCATAAGCGACTCTATACTGTAGTTAGAATAAAAAGCGAGAGGTGGAATGAACATACTCATGCTCGGGTGGGAGCTCCCGCCACATAACAGCGGTGGTTTAGGGGTAGCATGCTATCACATGTCAAAAGCGTTGGCCCAAAAGGGCGCTGCGATTGATTTTGTTGTGCCGTATCGGGCTGAACATCCGAATGTGTCTTTTATGCGTGTTCATGCAGCGACTGAACTCTCGCCACTACACCACTATGGATTTGGGGTGTACGATACGTATGACGAGTCGATCGAGTATCGGGACCATATGGGAGAACTGAGCTTGCGTGATATACAGGCACGCTATGTTACCTTTGTCGAAGAGTTCGTGGCCGATTCGGACTATGACGCAATCCATGTCCATGATTGGTTGACTATGGAGGCTGGCATGCGAGTGAAAGAATTGACTGGCAAGCCACTCGTCGCCCACGTGCATGCGACGGAATTTGATCGCTCTGGCGGTAGCTATGGTAATCCGCTCGTTCATGAGATCGAATACGACGGGCTTATGATGGCCGACCGGATCATCGCGGTGAGCGAGCTGACCAAGCAACTCATCATCAAGCACTATCATATTCCAGCGGACAAGATAGAGGTCATACACAACGGTCTCGATATCGATAGCTTGGCTGGTTTTGAGTATGACTGGCGTACGTATCACTATCTTGAGGAGCTGAAGAATCACGGGCATACCGTGGTTGCAACCGTTACACGTTTTACTATCCAGAAAGGACTTATCTATCTCATGCGTGCTGCAGCTCGCGCGTCTGAAAAGCACGACAAGTTGGTCTTTTTGTTTGCGGGAGACGGTGAGCAGCGCGATGAGCTATTGAGATTGTCAGCTGAATTGGGGATATCTGACAAAGTGTTCTTTACTGGATTCGTTCGCGGCAAGCAATGGCGTGATGCCTATAAGGTGGCAGATGTCTTTGTGATGAGTTCGGTTAGTGAACCATTTGGTATTACGGCACTCGAGGCAGCTTACTACGAAGATGCAGTGATTTTGACAAAACAGTCAGGCGTCGGCGAAGCGCTTCATAATGTTTTGCGCTATGATTTTTGGGATGTCGACAGGTTAGCCGATCAGCTTGTTGCTGTGGCGACCTCCCCTGCCCTGCGAGAAACATTGAAGGAAAATGTCAGAGCTGAATACACGCGGCTATCGTGGCACAAAGTAGCTGATCGTTGCTTGGAACTCTATCATCAGTTGCGTCCGCACGTACCCATTTCAGGAGCGCATACATGAGCACACATGGTTTAGTGTTGTACCTTCATGTTCACCAGCCATGGCGAGTCAAACCATATTCAGTATTTGATATTGCGGGTGATCATCAGTACTTCAATAGTACCGAAGGTGATATGAACAATCGGGCGATCATAGAAAAAGTTTCTGAAAAAGCCTATCGTCCAATGAATCGGGCACTTCTCGAACTGCTCCAAGGGTACCCGGAATTCAAGTTGTCACTCAGCATTACTGGTACATTTTTGGATCAGGCAGAGGCATGGGCACCAGATGTTGTCGATGACTTTAAGAAATTGGTTGCAACCGGACGTGTTGAGATTGTGGCTGAAACATATGAGCATAGCTTAGCCTTTTTCTTTAGCCGAGATGAGTTTGAAGCACAGGTCAAAAAGCATAAAGAGCGGGTTGAAGAGCTTTTTGGTGTCACGCCAACTGCGTTTCGTAATACAGAGTTGGCTTACAATGATGATCTGGCACGTTGGGCGGACGACGCCGGCTACAAGGCTATCCTCGCCGAGGGTTGGGGTCCGATGCTGGGTTGGCGAAGTCCCAACTATGTCTATCGACCACCTGAAACAAAGAATATCAAGCTACTTTTAAAGAATTATCAGCTTAGTGATGATCTAGCCTTCCGCTTTGGCGATAAAAGTTGGAGCGGGTATCCGCTGACAGTCGATAGGTATAGTGAGTGGCTTCGCGATGCAACGCATGACGGCTCGATTGTAAATCTTCTCATGGACTATGAAACCTTTGGTGAACATCAGTGGGAAGATACGGGGATATTTGATTTCTTCAAGGGGTTGATTGGCAATTGGGCCGAGCGTCCAGATCGCACATTCTATACTGTGACAGAAGCCGCTGACACGTTTGAAGCGGTTGATGAAGTAAGCGCGCCACGTACAGTGACATGGGCCGATACCGAGCGAGATCTCACTGCGTGGCTCGGTAATGCCATGCAGCACGAAGCGATGCGGCACCTGTATGCACTCGAGCACGACGTCTTGCATTCTGGCGACAATGATCTCATTGATGATTGGCGCAAATTGCAGACATCGGATCACGCCTACTATATGTGCACGAAATGGTTTAATGATGGTGATGTGCATGCATATTTTAGCCCGTACAATTCCCCGTACGATGCCTTTATGTATTATATGAATGCGATTCGCGACCTTAGGTTCCGTCTTGTAAGTGATCTACGCATAGGAGGACCGCGTGGCTAGGCCGATAGTTCTTTCAAATGGCGAACTTCATATCGGTTTGAACAATTTCGGGCTTGTACACGATTTTTATTTTCCTTATGTGGGATTAGAGAATCATTCGGCGGGTCAAAATATGCGGCACAAGGTCGGTGTATGGGTTGATGACCAGTTGTCCTGGTTGGACGACGGGTCGTGGGATATTCGTTTTCAAAGTGCCGATGAAGCCTTGATCGGGCACGTCAGAGCAAAACATAAAGATTTGCAAGTTGTCGTTGAATTTGATGATTTTGTTGGTGCTAGTGATAATCTTTTTTTCAGGAATATTCATGTCATCAATCTAGCGCCAGGGCGACGCGACATTCGATTGTTTATGCATCAGGCATTTGTCATCGGTGATTCGCGTAGCAATACGGATACGGCGCAGTATTTGCCGAGTTCTGATGCCCTGCTCCACTATCACGGTCGGCGTGCATTTGTCATCGGTGGACGCAAACAAGATGGTCAGCCCTTTGACCAGCATGCGATTGGTCTGTTTGGTATTGAGGGCCACGAAGGAACGTGGCGCGATGCTGAGGATGGAGAACTTTCCAATGGCAATATTGAACATGGTAGAGTTGATTCGACTGTCAGATTTCGATTTGAGATTGATGGGCAGAACTCAAGCCGGGCCCACTATTGGGTGGCGGCAGGTACGTCAACACGTGAGGCCTTGATTCTCAATAGGACTGTTCAGGAAAAAGGTCTGGATGACTTTTTGCAATCAACAATTGAATGGTGGCATAAATGGCTCGCACCAGTTCTTGAGACAGCCGAAAAGATACCTCGCGAGCATCGTGACGGATTGATCAAGGGAGCGATGATCATAAAATCGCACATTGATAATCGCGGCGCGGTAATCGCCAGTACAGATACGGCAATGTTGAACTATTCGCGCGATGCCTACGGCTATTGCTGGCCACGCGACGGTGCCTACTGCCTGTGGCCGTTTATTCGGATGGGCTATCGGGACGAACCAAAAAAGTTCTTTGAATTTTGTGCCGATGTACTGCATCCGCGCGGCTATTTGATGCACAAATATCAGGCCGATGGTGCACTTGGGAGCAGCTGGCATCCCTACGTACACGAGTACGAAAACGGCGAAGTCACGGCCCCTCCGATTCAAGAAGATGAAACGGCTATCGTGCTATTTATGTTTGCTCAGTTCTATCAAATCCAAGGAGATAAGGCGCTGCTCGAAGAATTCTATGAGCCGTTTATCAAAAAAATGGCGAACTTCATGGCAACCAATCTCCAAAGTAGCACAGGATTGCCGCGTGCCAGTTATGATCTGTGGGAGGAAGTGTTCTTGACGACCACTTACACGACGTCTCTCGTCTATGCCGCGCTGCTCGCCGCAGCCGATCTTGCTGATGTCGTTAATGACAAAAACAATGCTGTTCGCTGGCGAAGTGTTGCCGAGGATATCCGTAGTGCCGCTACGAAGCACCTCTACAATAAAGACCTTGGCCACTTTAGAAAAGGCCTCATCTCCGTAAAGGGCACGGTGACATATGACGATACGCTTGATTGCTCAAGCTTCTTTGGTGCGTTTATGTACGGTCTTTTTGATGCTGGTAGCGAAGAGATTACTTCTACTCTCGAGGCGATTCATCGTGTATTAGGCGATGATGCGCAGCCCGGGCTGCCAAGGTACGAGAACGATAGTTACCAACGAGAAGATGGACGTCCAAGCAACTGGTGGTTTATCTGTAGTCTGTGGGTGGCGCAGTATTATCTTGAAGTTGGAAAAAGATCGGATGCCGAAGCGATTCTTGAATGGGTGCGATCCAAACGGACATCTACTGGTATGCTGACCGAACAGATAAGTCCGGTAACTGGAGAAGTGTTGTCAGTATCACCGCTAGCCTGGAGTGAGGCCGAGTATCTCGCGACGTTACTTGATCTTATCCCGGAGATTGACTAGTGAAACACAAGCTGCGACATATCGGGAAACGTCTGTCGCCAAAGCACATTGCCAGCCATCAAAATGCACGTAAGCTTATTGAATCTTTTGGTGCCGAGCACGGATTGGTGTATTTTGGTCATGTTTCGAGCAACGATGAATACCATATCGTACGCGGCTTGACGACATCTACTAGCCACAGGGATCTACATTACTGCGTAGGTACGTACCAGACGTATGATGTGGCTTTTGTCGAGCGAAGCGATGATTTGTTGCATTCCGACAAAACGATAAAGCAAAAACACCATTGGCACATCATGGAATTTGATCTAAAGACGACGGCAGAATTGCCCCACGTCTTTGTCGGGCCGCACGAGCACAACGAATCATTTTATCTGGAGCTATTTACCAAATTTCCCGAGCTGAGAGCATTGCATCTTGGTAGCCTCGGGCCGTATGATCCGCGCTTTTTGGCCAACCATCGGGTATATGGATTGGCAGCACAAAGTATCGCTATCGAGAGGCTATTTCCGCCAGACATAGCAGCCACCATTACCAAGCATTT
The DNA here is from genome assembly GCA_964407405.1 of uncultured Candidatus Saccharibacteria bacterium. Lineage (GTDB taxonomy): Bacteria > Patescibacteriota > Saccharimonadia > Saccharimonadales > Saccharimonadaceae > JASLCR01. The sequence continues at coordinate 221,183 of CAYOVH010000002.1, forward strand.
TGGCCGCCTGGCGATTGAGGTCAATCACAATTCGCTCTACATTTACAGTGAGCACCTCAAAGTATCGCATAGCTTGCTGGAAAGCATGCTCAAAAATGGCCTGTGGCTATGCCAACACATCGATACGGTGGCACCGCATCTTTATGAAGCAAAGCAAAATTAAACCCCCTATATACGGAGGTCTTAATAGAGGATAAATATATTTAGCCTTTGCGGGCTTTTACTTCATTGCGACCGAGATTTTTCTTGGTCTCAACATAAAGTGCATGCTTGCGCGCAATCGGATCGTATTTTTTGAGGGAAAGTTTGTCAGTGGTATTTTGCGTATTTTTCTTTGTGTAATACGTACGATGTCCGGTGAGCTGACTCACCAAACCAACCAACTTTCGCTTCGTGTTCTTCTTTGCCATAGTTCTCTCTTAAAATTATTATTGCAAACTTCTGCTAATTATAGCAAAAAAATACGTCGATGGCTAGGGTCAATTCGCAATCCAGTAGCGCCGCTTGTATTCCTCATCAGTTTGCCTAGTGTCTTCAAGCTTGCCGCCGAGCTTTTCGATCACGCTAGCGGAGGCAATGTTGTCGTTATCGCAAGTGACAAGCACCCTTTTGATATCAAGCTTATGTGCCTCGTCGAGACATAGCCGTAGCTTGCCAGAAATTTGCGTTTGAAATCTTCAACACGATCTTTGTGTTTGGGAGAAGGAATAATCAGTTTTATCATAAATAACGGAACAATTTTACAAGTTTATTAGAATCAGTTTAACAGATAGTAACCGATGAACCAAGCTTCGCTAAAAACAGATAAGGCCTGATATAATATGATTATGAAAAAGCAACTCTCAACAGACAACGCACCAAAGGCAGAGCATATACTATCGCAAGGTATCGTTGTGGACAATACGGTTTATGTTGCTGGACAGATACACCAAAAGCCTAACGGTCAAATAGTTGAGGGTTCAGTCAAAGAAAAAGTAGAGCAAATAATGCAAAATATCTCTGCTATTTTGCACGAAGCGAACATAAGTCTAGACGATATTGTAAAAGTAGTCATCTATGTTACTGATATGGCGCAAATGCCAGAACTAAACGAAGTTTACCCAACATATTTCATAAAGCCGTTTCCCGTTCGTGAGGCGGTTGGCGTACAAGCGTTACCGCTCGGGGCGACTATTGAGATCAGCGTGGTTGCGGTTAAGTGAAAATACAGATTGTAAACGAGCAGGACGAGATTATCGGCGTAAAGGAACGCTCAGAAATTGATCATACAACCGATATCTACCGTGTATCTGCTCTCTGGCTTACTAATTCATTAGGGCAAGCCTTGCTTGCCAAACGAGCCATGACCAAAAGACATGATCCTGGTGTATGGGGTCCTGCCGTTGCAGGAACTATTGAAGAGGGCGAAACCTACGAGAGTAATATTTATAAAGAGGCGGAAGAAGAAATCGGTCTAACCGATGTAGAGTTTGCGAAAGGTAAGAAGATTTTGGTCAATGACGGACATCATTATTTTGCCCAATGGTTCTTCGGCGTTGCGACTCGAGAAATTGCAGATTTTTCACGACAAGTTGAGGAAGTGGACGAATTGGCGTGGGTTGATACTGAACAAATAAAGCAAGATATACAAGAAAACCCAGACAAATATATATCTGCTATGCCGATTATTGTTAGTGAGCTGAAAATATGACGGCCGTTTCCATAGAATACGCCCATATCTATACCAACAACGAGATTGGCAAAGAGCATGAAGCTTCGCTAAGTCATTTGTCAGTTGTGAAACATAGACTGGAGAACCGCGCGCAAACATATAACTTAGTTATTTTGGTTGACGACTATTCCTTTCCCGACCCAACTTTTGATTATAATTTATTCGTCGAGTGGCTAAAGACGAAGGACCTAGCACCCGATTTTCTGTACCGAGAGTCGCAGCTAATTCCGGTGTGTGACGATGTACTGGCACTACTTGAGAATAAGAAGCTTAAAGACAGTATCGTCGCTTACGTAAAGTCAAAGAAAAAGTACCCTTGTTCGCTGTTCATTGCTGCTTGGTATTTGCTCCGACTTGGTGCGCTCGAGCATAGCAGTTTCGGTAAAGACATTGTTGCTGAAAGATTGCTAAATATATTGCCGCAAAGCTTCAAGCCGTTTGAAGATGACGGTCTAAAGATCATTGCTTCAACAAAATATGCGGACCTTGTAGACAAAATTGACTATGAGTTTATAGATGGTCGGCTTATCGCATAGCTTTCTCATAGAAAAATCACCCCTGAAAGCAGCGGTGACTTTTCCATGGAGCCACGACTGGGATTCGAACCCAGGACCTCATCCTTACCATGGATGCACTCTAACCAACTGAGCTATCGCGGCATTGACTACCTCGATAGATTGTATCACAAAGCGACTTGGGCGGACAACGATCCTACTTGCGTGGAGATTGGCGCTTTTGTAGGCGTGAGATGATGAAAGCATCGGTCAGCGCCCACACGACAGCATTGCCGATAAATACCAATGCGGCAGTGGCCGACAGTAGCAAAAAGCTCTGGCCGAGACGGTAATTGACGAGATTTGTGAGGCCCGCTAGGATCAATACAGCTACTGCCAGTGTGAGATAAACATGCTGTAGCTTGGCATGGCGGTCATTTGTCTTGTTCCATTGTTTGAGGGCATCGATAAATGCGGTGTACATTTGGTAAAACTCCTTTATGTTTTCATTATATCATCTTTATTAATAATATGCAAGTTTATAAATTGCCGCTGTCCATCAATACTAAAATGCCGCCCTAACAGACGACATTTTATAAAATACTTTCTTGGTGCCGGAAGTAGGACTCGAACCTACGAAGGCTTACGCCGGGAGATTTACAGTCTCCTGTGATTGCCGCTACACGATTCCGGCGTAGCTATATAATGGAGCCGCTTCAGGGACTCGAACCCAGGACCTGCTGTTTACAAAACAGCTGCTCTAACCAACTGAGCTAAAGCGGCGTACAGTTTATTAGTTTACTGTATACTGCCTCTGTTGGCAAGCATAAAACAATGTGTTTTACGATAAGTCCTAATTATTCTAGTTCGAGTCGTTACAAGAGTTGTATTGACTTACACTAATGATAGCAAACTATTATGGTTATGTCAATAGGTAGGCACTAGATTTGGTGTAGATTTATCGTATTGGGCCTTTAAATAATCATTCGTGAAGTGGGCATATATTAAGGTTGTATTAATATTTGAATGACCAAGAATTTTCTGAACATCTTGTATACTTGCGCCATTCATGAGTAGATTTGTTCCACAAGTATGCCTCAGCGTATGCGGGCTAATAGCCTTTGGTATATTTGATCTGGTAGCTATCTCTTTTATTACCCTCCATAGATATTGGCGCGAGAGCTTCTTCCCAGTCTTACCACAGACCAAATACTCTGGATCAAACGAAAGAGTTGAATGGTAGTCTTGGAGAGCATAATCTGCATCTGAGGCAATGAAGGTAATCCTCGATTTTCTCCCTTTTCCTTTCCTAACTATTATTGAACGGTCAAATATATCCTCTGTCTTAATGTTTGCAAGTTCTGAAATTCTGACCCCACTTCTCGTAAGAGTTAGAAATACTGCAAGTTCTCTCTTATCCTTACATGCAGCAATCATAGTTTTTTGCTCCTCTATGGTAAGAAAATTTGCCTCACTATCTTCAATAAAAGGTAGATCAATGCTTTCAGGACGTATATCTGTCATATTTTTTGCATACAGAGTGGCTATCATGCTTCTAATCGGGGATAGCTTATTATAAAAAGTTTTAGTAGCGTAGTTGAACTGTTGCAGATGTAGTGCATACTCATCAACCAATTGTGGCGTGAGACATTCTATAGGAATATCTCCAGTATAGTCCAAGAATATGTATAAAGTTGATCTGTATGTATCAATAGTTAATTTTGCTCTATTTTTTCTCACAGCCAAATAGTTCAGAAATACCTCTATTGCTTGAGATAGATATATCTCATTAGTCATATAAAAAACACTCCTCTCTACCCTCACTAAAAAACGTTAATAATTCAGTGTAGGAATTTGGAGTGCCCGTAGGCTTTGCCTAGGAGTCTTGCTAATCGCCGCCTACAGCACGATTACTTGGGAGTCCAAATGCAAAATATAATTCATGTGTACTCTTATTATATTCCAAATCCACATTTTGTATATGTTTATTTTTAGACACAACTATCTCCCTGAATAGTACCAGAGTCAATAGATAAACCACAGCTTGTTAGTCACGTCTTTCTTAGCCGACCTTGCATTTCTTATTACGTCTTTGTTGATAGGTGATCGTACAACACCAGAAATACTAGCGATCTTTTACCCCACAGCTAAGTATCACTATCTTCTCTTTCTACCCTCCTGCGTACATCAGGTCGGAGGGCTTTTGAATAGTTGCCCTCAGAACTATCTACGCATGAGAAGAGACCTATTGACACATAGGTAGCGCAAACTGTAGTTATTTGTGAAAAAGTGAGACGAAACAGAAAATCCCTTACCCGTAATGGGACAAGGGAGTTATTTCTGGTCTCCCTATACAGGGAGCGTCAATTCAGATTTTGATATTTAAATTATAGCAAATCTAAGCATCAGAGTCAAGAGGCTCTTTGTTATCAATCGGTGTATTGAGTGCCGCCATTGTATTTATGACAGTCACTTCTCCGCCCCATAGTGCTACTTCAAGCTCGCCAATATAGCCCTTTGCTCTTAGGTAGATGATGACTGGCGTGCCAAGCGCTGTAAATATATAGAGCGCTGCGCGTAGTTTTGACGGGATGTTTAGTTTCATAATATCCTCCTATTTCACCATTACTTTTTGGCCAGGCTTCAACTTCTTGTTGAAGTCCTTCCAGTCTTTTGAACCATTTAATTTTGCTATTGCGACCCACCGATCGGGACTTCCGGCATCTTTAAATCCAGCAGCCTGAGCAATATTAGATAGCCCCCAGCCTGCCTTTACCGTGACGTAGACTTTCTTAGCAGCTGTAGCGGTTTTATTATCGCCAGGATTGATCCACCAACCAGGCACACCTTTATTGCGAGTAATGTTTCGCATACCATTTGCTTGGCTAAACGTGTAATAGGTGCCTGCTGGAACGGTGCTGTTGCTGTGCTTGCCAGCTTTTGCATCGGCGGAGTTTACATACCCCTTGATTGATTTGACTACTTTATAGTCGCCAGTAGTCGGTTTTGGGGCTGGTTTTGGAGCAGCAACTTTCTTAACGATCTGCTTGCTTCCGACATATTCACTCCATCCGAGCAACTTTAGATCATATGACCAGCCCTTCTGAAGCTTTTTGGTGAGGTCTGAGAGGCTAGAGAATGTCAGCTTATCCGCATATGGTTTATGGGTGTTTGGGCTTGTATACGCTGTGCCGCTGCCGTCACTGTTTAGTTTTGCCCATAGTACGTGTCCCATGCCTTTATATCCTGAATACCATAGAAGGACCCATACGCCATTTGGGACTGCATCTGTATGCCTTCCTTTTACTCGATTCCAGCCATCTGCAGCAGTGTTGTACTGGTAGAACACATCGACAGATTGCTCTACATATGCCATGCACCAGCCAAGCCAGTCGCTCAAGACTTTGTCTCCCTGTTTGATGTATGGATCGAAGTTTGGTGTTGTTACTTGTTTATACATAATGGCTCCTAATTTAGACGTTCTTTTATTTCGACTAGTGTGGCGTCGATTGATTTGAGCTGAGTTTGGATCTCAGTAAATTTTACTTGGTTGGTGGTGCTCTCGCTTTTCAGCCGTCCAATGTCTTGGGTATTTGTCGTTGTATGTTCTTCGATGCTTCTGGTGCGGTTGTCCATGCCTGCTACCCAGGTTGTACCGGTAACAAGTGCTCCGGCCACCATGATGAGAAATGCAACGGAAAATGTCACGCCGGTATTTTGGCTGATAGTAATTGTCTTGTTAGTACGGTTTATTTCCACTAGTTAGACCCTCGTTCTACTCTCATTTTCCGTGGTAACCGCCCGCGTTGCGTGTAAGTAATGTATATTATACCGCTTATTCTTTGCTTTGGCAAATTAACTATGAGTGGTTATTCGGTGAGATGCTATGGTTATCTCTATGTATTATTATGGAGAGTCTGAAATTGTCTTTTGCGACGACCATTCGTCGGATAAGCTAGATTTTACGACGTTCGGCTTTGGTAACTACTCACTCTCCGAAGTGGACACCAAATTTACGTGGATTAACGACAAGACAATCTTCGCAAAGACGGTCAATGTGGGAGCTATGCCAAACAGTACAACAAAGAGCGTTGCGCACGGTATTACTGGTCTAGAATATGTCGTATGGCTTGAGGGTAGAGCTAGCAACAGCAGTGGAGTATTTATTGCTTTGAACTTTGCAAATGGCGTAGGCCCTTCTTCTAGCATCGGACTCACATTGAACGGTGCAAATATTCAGATATTAGCTGGGGCGAATCAATCATCCTTTTCTGGCTACGTGACAGTTTATTATACGAAAATCTAGCAGTTCAAACTATTCAGTCATATACCATCCCTTAAACGAGAATACGTCAGAATTTTTCCACGTAAAAGGGACAGTAGCAGAACTATTTACGTAGCTACTTGATAATATTGCAAATCTGTTGCTTGTTTCAGTAGATAGGTATGCTACAAAACTATTAACGCCGCTACTTGATGCTGTACCAACTGATATGACATTAACTGTTCCACCGCCAATATATTCATCTGAGCTAATTGGTAGTGGTGCTGTGAATATTAATTTTCCTGTTGCTGGACCCGTCAAAGATACCTGGATATAGAAACTTACCTTTTTACCATAGGCCATATAAAATGCCTTGATGACGGTTCCTCCAAAGTTAGTGAATGTTGGTGTCCAAGTCTGCCAGCCGAACGTCGTAAAATCTAGCTTGTCCGACGTTATTGAGTTAGCAGCTAAATTACCGCCATATATAGACTCAATATTCTCAACTAAATCATTCATCTCCTCTGCCGTGAGGATAGCGAATGGACTAAAGCTCATTGAAGGATTTGGCAAACTCATATCTCTACTCTTAATTGTAAATAGTCTGAAATCACTAAAAGTATGATATAATAATCGTGTCTATATTTTTCAGCTGCGGAACATACTTTATATCTAGCTTAGAGGTGGGCAGCCATTACAAAAGCTAGATTTGAGTCTGCTTTGAAAGGTATAGACAGCCAGTGATGGCTGTCCATTTTTATTCCCAAGGAGGTACGTATGGATGAAGAATATAGTAATCTAGTAGATATCGCAGCTGAGGCGCAAAAAGCTCAGCAAAATCAATCAGCTGGGTTTGCAATAGATGAGAATATCGTTGCTATTACTGCAATATTTATACTTGTTCAAGCTATTATTTGTGGAATTATTGCTACCTTTATAGCTCATGAGAATGAGCGAAGTAAGTCGCTTGCTTTTGTAACTGGCTTTTTTCTTGGTCCATTGGGTATTGCGATCTACGCTATTATTGGAGAAACTATCGAGCTGAGGATAGCTATTGAAGAAAAAGAACGACGAAAGCTTCAAAAGGAATATAAACAACCGGCAAAGGTTGATGTATGAGGATACCACTACGCAGAAGAAACTATAAGATCATAGCCATGGTATTGATTGCTCTTGGTCTAGCAATATCTATTAGCTTGATGATGATTTATGCTTCTAAAAAACCGGAGCAAAGAGCAGCTATAAGTAGTGTTGAGCAGCCAGATGAGGAAGCTACTCAAAATGAACCAAGAAAAATAGATAAGATTTCAAAAGAAAGCACTAATATTTCCAAAGGTACAACTAATAAACCAAAACAAAATGATCAGCCAAAAGAAAAGCCAAAAGTCTTATCGACACAAGAGTATGGAGAGAAATACCTTAATCTAAGTCATCCTGATCTCCAAAAATGCTTTGATACTATTGTAGAGGCATTCCCGCATAGATTTACAGAAGATGTCCGTGAGAATAATGTAAAAGCACTACGCGCCTGGTCATCGGTATGTGCTACTGAAGTATATCGTGTTTATCCAGGTGCTCCCGCTATACGATCAAAAGGATTATGGTTGATTAATGATGACTTCTTTGACGGTGATACTGCCAAAAGCTACCATTAAGAAAACTTCGGCTGGTTGTATGTTTTTATCAGAAAGGTGAAGTTTTCCGTCCCTGATGCTGTTACCATTGATAGCCCATAAGGATTCGGGATGATAACTGTTGCACGTATGGTATTTCCTCCAGCATGTGAGCACGCTACAAATATGCCATACACACCCCTAGACCCAGTTCTACTAAATCTAGTAGAAATAGCAACCGGATAGTAGTGTGACCCTTCTTTTGAGCTATTTACTCTTACATTAAGAAGTGACTCTGCCTTCCCTAAGGTGATATCGGCTGTTTGTATTAATGTACCATATCCTCCAATTGTTTGAGACCCTGGAATAGATATTGCTGTCTGACCACTATCGTCATTACGTAGGGTATCAAAATCAGTCGTTATAATTAAGTTATCTATTCTAGTCATCTAGGTATATCCTATAGTGCATTGTGAATAGCCCAGCGAAATAAGTATCGAAATACATGTTTAATGTAGTAGTAGTTAGCGTGCTATATGCTTCTACACCAGAGACTCCGATGGCTTGCTCCGATCCGTATAGCCTTGTTCGTCCATCCCATGTTGAAAATATCAACACAACTGGTATATATCCTAGATTATGCGTCACACTCCTCACGTCGAATCCAGCGCTGCCGCTATCATTGACTGATATCGTCCCTTGGTCATATATCTTCAAGTAATTTTCTGTTGAGTCCATGTATAGCCCGTAAGTTACTGGTGATTCAGCGATTGAAGTATTGCTTGGTATTGATATAGGCTGGAGAGCGGTTACTCTGTATGCAAATGTAGTTGTCGCAGCAAAATTTATGAAAGTAGCATATATATTTGTAGCATCGCTCTCTACTACTCCAAAAGGACTATTCATAAATTGATTGAATGCAGCTACAAATTGTATTGATCCTGACCCAAAATCAAAGCTTGTTGCCCATGAATCATTTGAGTAGGAGCCCACGCAAAGTGGCGTGAATGGTAGCCCATGTGGTATAGTTACCGTCACTGCGTCGGCTATACTGCTTGCTTTTGGCACTGAAATTGTCCCAGAGCGTTTAAATACCACCTTATCGTATGGATAATCTGTTGTGAGGGTAAGCTTCTTTGACTCTGATATTGGAGGCATCTTAGCCTCCGAGTATATTTATCACATCTTGGCCTGGAGCACTTTGCCATATACCAACCCTCAAAAGATATGATCCGATCTTGATGCGCCGATTTGTTCCATCGTTGAATAAGAATCCTGTACGGTCAATAATGACAAGATCGTTTGCCGTTGCCGAGTCATATATTCGCATCGTTCCTCGGCCTTCATCAATCTGAATCTGGCCACCGAGAGTTGATATAAGGTTATTTCCTGGTTGTGTAATCTTGGTTATTATAGCCATCTCTATGTTTAATTATGGAGATGCTGAGAATCCTAGATTCCTTGAATTGATATAGATCCTGTCTTTGCTTTTACTGTTTCATTTATGAGTTTCGCTATTCGAGTGGCAATGGCCCGTTCATCTGCCTTTGATGAGGTCATTACCCCGGACATAGATAAGTTAACTGTAACATTAGTACTTCCCCCAGCTACACCGTCCTTTGGTAGTCCAGTAGCTTGGTTTACCTGTTCCTTCGGAAGAACGTACTCCCCTGCATGAACGATACCAGCAACGTCATTCTTTGCGCCAGTGCCAGTAAAACCACCACTTGCGAAAGCAGGAACAACATATCTCTTCCCTTTATACTCATTGACTGAGAATCCGCGATCAATATCTTTTTTATCTTTACTCTCAAAAACAATAGGTGTTCCTGCAACTTCTTTTGTATAAGATTTAACCTGATTTTTTCCATATTGAGACCCGTAGGCTTGTCCTGCGGCAGCACCGGCTGAACTTGCATCGGCTATTTGTTGTCTTAGACTCTTAAGCTGCTCATCACGCTGTTTCTTGAGCGCTTGTATCTCGTCAAGTAGCATTACACCACGTACTGATAGCACGTCATTACGATGTTTATTGAGAAGCGCGAGTTCTTCATTGAGTTTTTTCTGGTTTTCAGCTCTTCTTGCTTCATATTCAGTCTTTGCAGATTGGGTTTGAGCATTAAATTCTTGTTCTCTGAGACCAGTAGATTTCTGATATTCTGCATTTTCTCGCGCAAGAGCAAATTGCAGCTCTGAGAGTTGTTTCTGATTTGCAACAGTGTTGTACTTTGATAGAAAGTCTATCTGATTTTGTAATGCACGAGTTTTCTGCTGGTGAGTTAAGAGCTCCTCATTCTGAGTTTTATTGAATGACGTCAGGCGCTCATTATAGGCATTTTTATAAGCCCTTTCCTCTTCAGTGAGAGTTTTTGTAAGAGAGGCTATATTCTCATTTTTCTCTTTAACAAGTTGCGCAAGTGAATAACGATAATTATCCCTCACATCCTGCATCTGCTGGTTGATCTTGGCTATTTGCTTTGCAGTATCTTTTGCATTAGTTGCTGCTGTACCAAGTCCACCAGCGGCCTCATTAACATTTTGACCAAATTTATCTGATAAATCCTCTGCGCTATCTAAATTGTCAATTAATGATGATACAGCAATACCGGTACCAATTGCCGCTAATCCGCCCAATAGAGCTGTCAGTCCACCACTAGCAAAAGCACTAGCAACACCCATTGCTGTTATTGCTGAACGAATTGTACGAAAAGCTGTAATTGCTAGTGGTACAACAGTTAGGAACCCAACAAATGCAGTTGCTCCTGCGCCAAATGCGATTGCAGCCTTCTGGCCTTCTTCATTCATACCTCCAAGAGCACCAATAAAACCACCAGTAACAATATTAGTAACACGCCCAATGGTTGTCTGCATCTCTTTCAGTGTTTGATTTAGTTGAGCCTGCTTGCCTGCATTAGTTTCGGCCAGTACAGCAGAATCACCCTCTACAAGATTGTTAAGACGCTGCTGACCAATTAATTTAGCTTGTACACGCTCTTTCTCGCTTAGTTGAGAGACACTCTTACCCAATACCCCAGCACCATACTCGAGTATCTTATTCCAATTTTCGGTTTGTCCAGATAGATTACCGATTGCGCTGTTTTCGGTATAGAATGATTCTGCTAGGTTTCCGACCGCTGTATCAAAGTCTATAGTTGACGATTTACCAAATGCTGCTTGGTCTTTATAGCCTTGCATTAGCTTTATTGCTTCTGGTAGACCGACACCAGCTGTAAGTAGCTTTTGTAGTCCATCGGCCGCAGTGGAAACTGTAATGAGTCCATCGCTTGCTAGGCTCTGGGCTGCACTAGTGGCTTCTTTCGCACTATATCCAAATCTCTCTGAGAGCCTTGATAGTCCTGCTAGTGCCGCCTCATATTCATTTGCAGCAGTGACACTATTCTTAACAACATTCATAGCCGTGTTGAGGACAGTTAGTCCAGCTACTACGCCGCCAATAGCAACAATAGAATCTGCCATTGAGCTAGTAAAGCTATTTTGGCTCTTATACGTACCATCAAGCATCGAAGAAAGCTTTGATTGCTGTTGAGATTGGTTTTGTACTGCTACATTGAGAGCATTTGTGGCACTACTTGCTTGTGTAGATCCAGCACCATATCTTTGAATAGCGGCCGTACTTCGTGCAGTTGCACTGGCAACTTGATTATTTGCTCGTTCAACGGTGAGGAATTGTTTTTGAATTTGTGGAGTATAGGTAGAGAGAGTTTTAGCCGTCTCTTGGGCTTCTCTCTTTATGGCATTTACTCGAGTTTGTGCATCATATGCGGTCGTTCCACTAGATGATCCAGACTTGCTAGCTGTTGTCTGAGCAGCTTTCTTAGCAGCCTTGGATTGATTGTCGTACGATTTTTGAACTAGTTTATCTGCTTCAGCAATGGATTTCTTAAGCTGTGCTAGATCAATACTAGCATCATACTTAACGGCTCCGACTGCTGTAGCACCAGATTGCATTTTTTACTCTTTCACCTCTGCTCTCTCGGCAAAAGGTCTTAGGGCACTATCAAATGAATTAGATCCGGATTTGAAGCTATTAGAAACTACTCCAGCATGTATTTTCTCAATTTGCTGTGAATAGCGTACTTTATCAGCGCCTTCGAGGAGTAACATAACCTCATCTAGGGACAGTGTCACTGCTTTATAAGCAACATTACCGTTTTTATCTAGCACTAGTTTTCCTCTGTTATCGCAAATTGGCTCAACCGTAAAACCACGGCGTATATCTCTAATTGCTTTCCATCCCCAATATGTTCCAGCTTTTGCGACTAGAAATATCTCCGGAGATACATCTTGGCCTTTTCGTGCCTTATTGCGCTCCATTCGCTTTTTTGCACGTTCAAGGGATTTTTTTCGTTCGTCGTCGGGCATTAAATCAAGCAAATTAGGCATGATTACTCTGCTTCCTCATCTGGATTAACCGATTCGTCTAACTCAAGTACATTTCTCTTTCCAAAAGCAATCTCAAATATCTTTGCACGCTCTACGTCATTAAGTGTGTTCATGATAAGATCAACAACTTTGCCATTTTTATCATCAGAAAGTAGTCGTTTGTAGATTTCAAACTGCGATTGCTTTATATTAGAAATCTCCTCACCTATCTTTTCGGCACGATCGGACTGTCTCTTTATTTTTTTCATATCAGATGGTTTAGTCGCGTCAAGACCAACAAAATCAATGGATGCAAGTTCATCTAAAAGCTTATTGAAGCGACGTTGCTTAAAAGACAGGTCTAAGTCTTCTCCAGACCCAAGCTTCCGTATATTTAATACACCGACACCTTCGATGTTTACTGTTCTTGTATCTTGAATATCATTCAAGGCAATACTAATATTAGTGTCCATATAATCCTCCTGGATTATCAATGCTTTCGCACAATGTTAAGGTTTCCTACTATTAATTGTGACGAGGCTGAGGATTCTAATTAAGGTGCCAGGACATCAGAGCCATTCAATACAGATTGATTCAACGTAAACCAGTGGCGCGGCGTATACTTCCTGCATTTGAGTACTTGTGTAAATTTTGCATCTTGTATCTTGTTGGTTATTGATATTACTCGATAGTTACCGGAGAACTCATCATAGTCAACTTCGATAATGTCAGATAGTTGGATAGCCGGATTCCCTTTTACTTCTATGATGATGATGTCATTATGATCAGAATATTCGTCTAGGATCGTGCGAGCTAATGAATCAGCTTGTGAGACAGATTGAATAAAATTGTTATCTATAGTTAAGATTTTCTCTTCGTACTTATCTACAGATTCGTCATCATATGCGTTATAAACTGTTGGCTCAAGGCTAATCTTTTTACCAGGCTGACCCCACAAGAAGAGTTGATTGATATTTACGGCAAATCCGTTTGTATTACTAAAGATAATATTGAAGGTATTTGTTTTCAGCTCAGTGGAAACAACTGATACACCGGAATTTACGGGAGTCCCATCAGGTAGTGCAGCAGTAAACCATGATACGCTTGAGTTTTCTCCAGCAGTTGGATTTTCAATCGTTAGGCATGGGTCTGATAAATTTGCTGGGAACTCATAAGTACCCCCAGCTGGTACGACATGAAGTGTGGTATCTGATGTAGTTTTTGAATATACTGCTTGATATTCCTGTACTTCTCGTACATCAGTATTGATAATCATGTGATTGATGATTTGATCATCGCCACTTGTTTCAAGGCTGATGATACTATCATAGTCAAATATATAGGTTGGTTCACTTGGCTGTTCGAGTCGTGGTCTGAACTTAATAATTCCCTGCTCATCGAGCCAGAGCATACCCATTTCTGCTTGCATAAGCGGCCGTATAATATCACCAGCAGTCTGCTGTTCTCTCTCAAAGAAAAGAAATGGTATAACATTCCTACCTCTTGCAAGATCATACTGACTTGGCGCTAATCCAAACTGCTCAAAAATATTTGCGAGTACTTCGTCAGTGCGTACATTTTGCATAGCAATGGTATTACGAATAGGCATGTCATATATCCATGTCAAGAAGTCCATAGCCGTAAATGTTGCTGTGCTTTCTGTACGAGATATTTCTGGCATACCTTCAGTAAGGCCTACAAATTGTGGTAAAACCGTGTTAGCGAAGCCCTGGAGCAGTCGGACGGGTCTTTTAGGTAGGATGTAGCTAGATATCGGCGACGATGAGTTTGGTGTGAAGTATTTATCGTAGTTGTTAAGCTGAAAGTCGGCTATAGCGGATACTACTGAATATGGGAATTCAAGGCTGCGCTCGATGGACATATACATTAGGCGCTCACTGAAGTCTCCGTACTCAAAATAGTTCCATGGCAAGAACTTTTCATCACCAGCGATACCTAAAATATCACCACCGTTTAAGATGGATTGATCGAGTGTAAACCAGTCTATGTCGGGGTCTGAGATTTTGTCGAACGAAATCTGTACGACATATGCATTGATTGGCCGGATATCACCGTTTGCTATGGCATTGAATTGAGGACTAACAATTTGCATGGTTAACTCCCCAGCTGACGAGTCTCACGTAGCGTAATTGTCACGTCTGATACTGTCCCGCAGTCGTCGATAAGATTCTTAGGACCCAACATATAGTCCACGACGAGATTACTAACATTCTCGCCATCAATAGTGAGCCTAGGATACATCCATTCCGCTTTCTGACGCTCGTAGATATCATGCAATAGGTCATATTCATCTTTGCTCAGAAAAGCCCAGCTGTGGCTCCATATACGCTTTGTCGCCATATAATCGCGATATATATTCCCTGACAACGGCTCGACAGTAGTCATTATTTCGTTGTCAACTCTCGTAAGAGGTACCTCCAGTGGTGGTAGCTCATGTGTTCCTGTTGAGTCAGTAAGATAGATTGTGTAACTCATTCTATCTTTAATTATGTAGAGGCTGAGTCTAGCAGTTGGGTATAATAAAACCACTCTGTAACAGGAGTGGTTTTAAAAGTGTGTCAATACCTTTTTGCTACAGTATTTACACTAGCTAGTAAGCGGTGAACCATACTGTACCTGTCCTAGAGGGTTCTTCTTCGGGTAGAAGTACAGGTTTACTGCAAGCTCATCCGTAGCGTTGCGCTCGTTTGTATCCTCAAAGGCAAGCTCTGCTACTGGATAGGTCATGTCACGGCTATCATCTTCGTCACAGGTGTAGTGGAAGTTAACTGTAGCTGTTTCGTTAGGTGTACATACTGCACCGCCCAGAACAAAGGTATCGCCATCCATGCTATCTGGTAGCAAGTACTGGACGTCGCTCCACTTATTCAGATAGATCACGGCCACTGTGCTTGGATTGTCTAGCTGCTTCGAGGGCGAGCTAGTAGTACCAGAAATCCTATCGCTAGTCCTAATGACCGGCGAGTGGCTTGGCGTCCATGATCCGACAAAGTTGTCATTAATTGTTACTGACGTGCCACCTGAATAGATGATGGTGATCTCCATGTCACCTGACATTGGCTGTGAAACTGTTGGGAATGGCATTTCTTTTCTCCTTATCTGTTAAATAAAATTGTGCCTGTCATCGTATAAATGACTCTTTTTAGGCTGTCCATCCCTACGTTAGTAATGGTAGACGGCCTCATTAACGTGATATTTGTATACGCCTTACTCGTTATCGGCGGAACTGCTGGTAGATCGCATATATCGTTGTCTATCAAAAAGTCTCGTATCTCTACTAGCTTTTTATAGCCGTTGACATCGTTTGCATCTCTTGAGAAAAGCTCAAAACTTTGCGAGTTTCTACTACCTCTCTGATTCGAATCGCCAATGTCAGCGATATATATGCCATCTTCGTTTAGCGTAAGCTTTTGGAAGAACAAATCTTCGTCAATAGTGCCAAAGCCCTTATTTTCTAATAGTTTCAGCAGGCTCAGAGTTATCATTTCGACATCTCATAGTATTTTTTAATGTTTTCTTTCGCGACACTATCACCTGATCGTTCAGAATAGTGCAGTGTCTGCGGGTTCTTTTTATTTTCAAAGTTACGACGGAGGGCATATGGTACGCCTACATCACTACCGCCAAAAGTGGCAGAATAGTTGGCCGTACTATTTTTCACCACTCTACCACTATCTACGAGGTCTCCAGACAGTACAGGAGCTATGACTTTACCTCTATTGACCATGGTTTGCGCCATATTCTTAGCGGTTCTGTCTAATCGCCCCTCTTCCTGTTGGAGCCATTGTCTTGAGTTAGACTTAAATCCGCCCATTATGACACCTCATAATCTGCGTAATCAGCAGATTGTAAAGTTAGTTCGTAATGCTCGATCACACCCTCGTCTTGGTTTCTACCAATGCCAAACCCGATAATCTCGTAGTCATTGCCATCGATTCTGACGCCTTGACCCACGAAATCTTTGGGATTGGTTGGTAAAAATGTTTCAAAAGGGTGGATATAGAGCAGTGAGTCAGACTGGTGGGTTTCTTGGTTATTTGACGTAACCATTCCACAATCTATATCAGCAACTCCAGTGGCGTTGTGAGTGCCGACAATCCGATTACCATAAACACCGCCCCTAGATATTTCTAAATAGGTGTAAGTTACCTCGGGGAACACATCAAATACAGTATCCACAATCGTACTTTCCGTGAGTTACACAGGTTTTACCATGCTTAACGTAGCCGATATTGCACATGCTGTACTTGCGTATAACACTTGCGTTATCTTCGTTAAATTGCGCGTCATCGCTAAGGTCACCAAACGTTATGTCAAAGTTTCTTACGCGTTTACGTTTTACAGCTTTAACTGCACGCTTAGCAGACACTACAGCAAATGATTGAGCCAATAGACGTTGCAAATCGACAGGTATAGTATCAAAACCCCAGTAGCCTGTTATAGCAACTGTAGAGCCTCCACATTCGTTTAATACAATCGAGTTATAGAACGGATTACTGCGCTTATCCCAAAATGCTTGATGGTAGCCAGTCGTAACGGCTCCATCGACCTTTACCTCGGTCAAAGATGTGAATATGTCAGTAAATACCGTGCTATAACCGTCTCGTATGTCAAAAGTTCTGGTGGTTGTCTCTGGGTCACCGCTGGTGTCATCGACATCAAGGCTAACACAAAGTAATTCCTCTAGGCTTTCTTTTGCTATTTCAAGGTACAAATCTAAGTTACTAACCTCAGTAGGCGTGAGGGGTCGCCCTAGTAATGCTTCAAGTTCTTGTTGCGTCATAGTTTGACCCCTTTCCTAATTAAGATGTTGCTTCGGTTGCGATAGCTACAGCGGATACACCAGCGCCAGCAAGTGCTCCACCTTTGTAGATTTCACTTAGGTACTCATGCTTGTTTTCTTTAAGAACGAAGTTTGTGAAACTCTCAATACTTGCGTCACCAACTGTCTTGTATGAGCTGAGCACCACGAGAACAGCGTCTACGTCAGGTGAGGTTGTATCGTTGAACCACTTAGGTTCAAACACACCCTCTAGACCAAGAGCCTCTGAAGTAGTCGCACGGCTTGGTGGAATTGGACTAGTGCCGTTGGCGATGAATTCAAGACGAATATCTGTTAGATAGCCTTTTTTAGCGATAAGGTATACATCACCCTCAACTTCGATTTCATCTGTAGCCTTAACAAGCGATACGCTCTTTGTTTCGCCTGGAGCAGGTGTATATATAACTGCGAATGTATTGCTTGGAGAAAGTGCATCGGTAAGGATAGGAGTAAAACCACCCTGTGAAGCGTCTTCACGGATCTTACGGTTTGAGCTAGGAGAACGGCCATCACCAATAACAACTGCACGTTCAATTTCACGGACAACACGAGTTGGTAGCTCGTTCATCACGAAGGTTATTAAAGCACCAGTTGAGCGCTGTTGACGGACATCTTCTTTGTTAAGAGTAAGGTACTTGTAAATGTACTGAGCGCGGATAACACGGTTATCAAAGTCAAGGATTTGCTCCTCTTTATCGACACCTTTTTTGTGACCACCCGCACGGCTAGTATCAGCTTCAGCGTCAGTGTCATCCCAGTCAACACGTGCAACATCAAGACCTGTGTGGTTAAGAGCGTTATAAATACCGCTAGCCTTAACAGCATCTTCAATCTTAGTTACCAGTGGTGCTGGCAATACAAAGTAGTCAGCAGAGTCTGGTGCTAGTCCGTTTTTGATTGCGATATCTTTCCAAGCAGCACGAACACGGGCAACTGATTCTTCGTTTGCATCACCTGGGTGAGCAGCTAGAACGTTTGCGAAGTCTTCTACAGCTTGCGTAGATTTAATATAGTTTTCAAAGTTTGCTTTTGGTGCTGCGTTTGTAGGTTCAGCCTGATTCTTAGGCTCAATAACCTGTGCTACTGCAACTTTTTCTTGTTCTGTCATTATAGTTTCCTTATCTTTGACTGATTTATCTTCCTCTACTACTTCGTCAGTCACCTCTGTAGTTTCGGTTTTCTCGACTTCTGTCGGAGTTTCTGCTTTCGGCTCATCTGTGGTTTTTGGTTCCTCAGCAGCAGCCTTAACAGGTTCTTTGGTTGTATTGGAAACATTTATTTCCTCGACTTTTAACGCGTCTGTTTTCTCTTTGATACTCATAGCGGGTTGCATAACAGCATTTCGGACTGTTGATGCGAAGCTAAGTGCATTTTTGATAGAGTCAGACACGGTTGGCTTCTTGGGTTCTTGAGCTTCCGTAGCGAATCCTAGATCAACTGCTTCTTGTGCTGTCATCCATGTCTCGGCGGCTAGTAGTTCGGAGATCTCCTCTTCACTCTTGCCAGTCCTTGCGACATAAATAGATGCAATACTGTCACCAGTCTTCTCAAGCATTTCGACTACTTTTGATAGTTCATCCTTATTACCCATAGCGAATGTCCACGGATTGTGAATCATCATCATAGAGCCGGGTAGCATAATGATGTCTTCACCGGCCATAGCAACGAACGAAGCGGCAGAGGCTGCGAGGGCTTCTACTTTAACGGTCACCTTGCCATCATGTTCGACAAGGGCGTTATAGATAGATACTCCAGCGAAAACATCACCACC
Organism: uncultured Candidatus Saccharibacteria bacterium; assembly: GCA_964407405.1. Lineage (GTDB taxonomy): Bacteria > Patescibacteriota > Saccharimonadia > Saccharimonadales > Saccharimonadaceae > JASLCR01. The sequence continues at coordinate 240,262 of CAYOVH010000002.1, forward strand.
AGGGCTGTTAATCCTAACGGTAATATCACCTGTATGCTGTTTTAGTTCCTTTTTAAAGGCTTTTGGTGTGACTTCATCACCCCACCAGGATGAGCTAGCGATAACTCCCTCAAGCAAAAGTTCAGACTCATTTCCAGCCTCATCTTTTACCCATTTCCAGAATTTATCCATGCTTTACCTTTACTTATTAAAGTTTTAGAACACTCCCTTGCGTTCTTAGTGAACTTTGCTTGTTCGGTTCTACCTTTAATTATGTAGAGGCTGAGATTACGCACCCACAAATGAGGCATAAACAGTCGTACCATTATCGGCTGCGGCCATGCTCGTAGAGCCAATAACTGTGATGGTGAGAACCACAACTCCTGTGAATTGACGTTTTTTAACAGATACAGTAACTGAGGTAGTAGATATATTAGTTACCCTGAAAGAATACTGTTCGTTATCGTCATTGACTCTGAATTGGCATCCGGCTTGAGTTATAGAGCTAAACCCAGCACTTGATATATCAAATGTTACAGAACCTCCACTAACTGCTCCGTTTAAATAAATGCTTTTAGGAATAGCCGGTTTGTTTTTAATAAAATCGACTGATGAGGTATTTGATTGGTTCCAGTCGGACTGCACTTGGGCGGCGGGTATGCTCGGTTTATTAGACAAATCATTGTAATTACCGGAATATGCAACGTCAGATAATTCAGCGAGCTGGCCATCTGTATAGTCTTTAGCATCTTCTAACGCTTGGTTAGAACTACCAGCCTCATCAGCTCCTACGTCTGAGTAATCAAGAACGACCACGCCAGTTTTACTATTCACTGAGTCAACAGGAACAGTAGGAATGGTAGGCTTATCTATAAGATCTTCATAGTCACCTGTAAAGGCAACATCAGCCAATGACGATTGATCTACCTTATCATTGAGTGCGGATTGAGTAGCATTTGATATAGGTTTATCGGAATCGGATGTATTATCGACATTACCAAGTCCTAATTGAGATTTATCGTAAGGAACAAGCACACCTTCCCATCCAGTATCGTCAAGTTTGCGGCGCACAGTTTGGCCAGGATTCGCCTGTGTATTACCTGGTATAGTATTCCAATTTGCCATAATTAGTTCTCAATAACTCCTGACGCTCTTAGAGCTGTAGTTATTTCGTTTACTTTTTGTACAATATCTGCTTCAGTTGCGAATTCGTCTAGGTCGCTTATCGCTCCCTGCCTAACCACACTTCCATTAGTGGTATTTGTAGAAATTGTTTCGAGTAGCTGGTTATTAGTCTTTTGAGACGCTCTAGGTACTTTGGCTATATCACTTATAAAATCATTGTTGCTTGGCATTTGCCTTCTCCTTAATTACTGGCACCTCAAGTGCCTTACAGCTTGAATTTGAGCATTTAAGTTTCCCATCTGAACCTAGAAACCTATCACACTCAGAGCAGTGAAGCTCTTGTCCATGTATGCTATTTAACGGTGTAACACCATCAATTTTGCTGGGGTCTGGCGCTTTCTCTACCTCATTACCCTCATCCACTTCGGGTTTATCGTTATCAATAACCGTAGTGTCGTTGCCCTTTTTCAATAGCTTATAGCTCTGAGACAACTGAAATGCGTCTACAACACTATCAAGCGACCAGCTGTAAGGTTCTGACGTGTAGGTGATGATAATTTCTGACTCAATTTTCTTAGTTTCGGCTTTAACCTTCTCAGCGTCAGACACGGTAGGTATTTCATACTTAAAGGTGATTGAAGCTCCAAGACCACCAGTTATACGGTTTAGCTCGTGGGTAATTTGTGAGTAAATACGTAGTCCCAGAGGTTTAACGGCACGTTTGGCAAATCCATTTTCTGATACTTCGGCGTTGTTGTAGGTCGCTTGTGAGTCTACACCTTTAATAACTGCTGATACACCGTAGTTTTCAGACAGCCGATCGTCTACGTGTTTAAGTAGGGGTTCAAAGTCAATCTCTTTATTAGTCTGAGCAAATGGCACCCACTCTATTTGCGACTGCTGAGCGTTTCCTGCTGCGTCTAGGGGTACGTGAGCATATGAGACGTTATTATTATTGCCAGCTCCTCTGTGTCGCTCTTGGAGCTTGTCAACCATGTCGTTGTATTCTGGCACTGTTTTAGCAACAATCTTAAATACACCGGCAGGGATGGCGTTATTTTCAAAGAATCCATTTTGGTAATCTGCAATATACCCATCAAGCGTCGCCCACTTCGCAGCTGCGAGATATGGTGAGTATCCACCGTATAGATTACCCGGCTTAGCGCCGCCAGGAATAGCAATAACTTCATCTTCTGAGAACTCTTGAGCGCCAATCTTGTAGTATATTTTGCCATCTCGATACTCAACGCCCGGACACTCTAGGAATGTATAGCCAGCGATATTATTGCCCTTAAAGCCAAATTCTCCGCCCGGCTTCGCTTCTCCTCCCTCATTACGCCAAACAAGTAGATATGTATAGTCTTGAGCAAGGACAGATACGCCCAGCTTTTCCATAAAAAGAGGCAGACTATCACGCTTATTAGGATGGAATAAGGCATTTAGTGCAGCGTGAGGTACTGGCTTACCGTTACCATCAATCGCATGCGGTACAATCCCCATCAGCTCATTTGTGATAGGTCGGACGTTAGGATAGTGGCTTGCGTATTCGTCAGATTTAAAGTGATTGTAAAGTCCATAAGGATTAACTTGAGCAAAACTAGGTGCGCCGACTAAATTAACCTGAGCCTTAACTCCACTAAGAGCAGTGCCTAATATATTCACTTGCTACTCCTTTTTGCGATGTACAAAACGCCCACAACAGCCTGTAACGTAAATGAGAGCAATAACCCCCACTCCGGTGACGTAATCCACGATACAGCCCCAGGAACAGCTACGAACAGCACAAACATCGTATATAGTTCTGCAAGGTTAGTTTTAACACCACTCAGCAATCTTGACGTGGCTACTGCTATGTTCTTTGTGAGCTTTTTCAGTAGTTTCATATCTACCTTTTATTATGTAGAGGCTGAAATTAGCGAATGCCGCCGTACTCAACCTTTGGCGTAATCAGGTCGATTAGCTTATACTTCGCAGCGTCCAGCAAGTGGTCGTTGCCATCTTGTGGAACATTCAAGCTCTTGCCGGTTCTATCCGTCGCCCAGAGGTAGCCAAGGTATTCGCTTTGGAGTTTGGTGCTAGATCGAGTGTAGTAGATAGTCATCTCTTGTATCTTCGAGGTCGCCCACTGACGGTATGATTGCTTACTGTCTTGGCTTTGTTTATTAGCACCCTTTAATGCATTACCCATACCCACAAGCTCAGCAATGTCTTTAGGGGCGGAACTATCCGCAACTCCGAGTACACCAGATAGATTATTCTCTTTCAACACAGCGTCAATATCAGAGTTAAACATGCCTGTTCGATAACAGACTTCATCGAGTAAGTAGCCCTCGCCGTATTTAAACACCTTAACAATAGTTGTTGGGTCGTTCGTAAATCCAAAGTCCAACCCATAGCCTAGTAACTCAGCACCTTCAGGTATATCATCGACAGCCTGCCAGCCTGAATATACAAGCCCCTCAAGCTCGCCAATCTGCCCCTCGCCGTAAACCCTCCACCAGTTCTTATTAGGCTTTCTAAGTTCAATCTTTTTAACGATACTCTCTTCCAAGGCTTCGTTGTCTTTGTAGGTAGTAATAATAAAATCAACATCGTCACGTTTCGCCACAAGCTCTGTGTGCGCCCAAAACTCAGCAGTTGGGTTGTAGTCGATGATTGAGAAATCCCTCGTACGTACCTCTAGCTGATCAAATATATCATATGTGATCAAGTTCGCTTCATTGATAAATAGAACATCACGACGTGATCCACGTGCCTTACCCTCATCTAGCGCAACGAATTCAATCACAGTGCCGTTAAAAAACGTAAAGGTATGTTCAGCTTTGTTTTCGCTGATTCGATAATACTGCCAATAACTATTAGCCGTGAGGATATTCTTAAAATCACGCAGCGCGCCACGTTTAAGGTGGGGCATATTGACACTAGCAATCGTAATAATCTTATTTGGGTTTTTGGTAGCGTATTCAAGTAAGACCAGAAGTATCGCAATAGTCTTCCCCGCGGAAGTTCCGCCCTGAACGATTCGCAAAGGCTTTTTAAGCGCCTTGATGCGATGATAGGCAGTAGTCTTGCCGTATGCCATCTATTTCTCCTTGCGAAGATCTTCGAGTGGCTCTGGCGGTGTGAGGTTAGTTTGTTCGATGGTTTGTTTTGGCGTGCCGTAGACTTGGTTAATCATACTATCGATCACTTTCCAGTCGCTGTTTTTTATAGCAGTCGCTAGCCGGCGTTCGAATAATGGTTGTTCAGTGTCAGCGATAGCCTCGTCAAGCTCTGATTCTGATAGCTTCATCATCTGCTCTAACTTGAATCTTGGAGTGTCTTCTTTCTTCCATGCACCGTTGTGCCTCCGCTCTGGGTACGCCTCAAATCCGGCTGGTGTAGGTACTCCGCCCTTGCCTACTGAGGGCTTCCGTTGCTTTGTAGGGTTTTTATCCTCTTTCATATTTATCATTATGTAGAGGCTGAAAATAAAAACCGCCCATGAGGACGGTCTGCGGAGGTTTTGGTTATGTTACTTTTTGAGTAGTTCAGGGTTTTGATAGATGTTGCCGATGACTTCTGCAGTTGAACCTTTGATATTGCCTACCTCAATATCCCCGTTCACGTCTCGTATATCGTTGATTTGAAGTATCGCTATATGGTCACCCGATTCATCTTCCCAAGGCTGCCTTAATATGTCACCCTCAAATATCTTCGTACCGTTTTTGTCGAGGAGGCCGGTGAATCTTAGTGTTTGTACGCCCTTGATATTGCCTACGAAGTCAAGCTCGTGGCTGTCCCACTGGTATAACTCTCCTTTAGAATCAATAAAGAAGTCGGTACGCATTTTTTTGCCGTCCCAGAATCTAAACTCTATAGGTCTGTTAGTCATTGCTTTGCTCCTTCTTCTCAATAGAATAGATGACCTGCATATTCATTACATCGCGGTTATCGATAGTGCGGGCTAGATTGTACTGCTTCAAGTCCTCGCCAACTGCGCTCATTTGTTCGCACACACGCCTAACGTACTCAGCAATAGCGTATTCATCAGCTTTTACGGCTGTCTTAATGATGTCTTTCGTGATTTCCTGCATTTCTGCTAAATCTTTTGCTGTCTTTGTCATAAAGCGCCTCTAATCCTTTCCTCTATTATAATACTCAACTACCCCATCCTGCATCTTTTTCTTCTCCCTATTAGCTTGCTTGCGAATACTCGGTAATACAGCTCGTGCATGGCTGTCGGGTCGTCTTAGGTATGTCGTGGTTGGTTTATCGCCCTTTACGAATCTAGCGCCATTTAATACGCAGTGTAGTAAGAAATCATAATTAGGTAGGTCCGAGTTCTTATATGGATGTTTCACCCATAATTCTCTTTTAAAAGGTGAATGTGGAATAATAAATCCACCTCTTTCACCTCTCTGTAATGATTGAACCATTTCCTCTGGTGTTGGTGAGTAATGAGGTTCTAAAGATTGTCCTAGGCCGATTGTATACCACTGAGAACAAATATAATCATCACCATCCTTTGTGGCTCGTTTGAATGTTCTAATGGCATCTGATTGTACTTTATCATCAATACTTACAAACCATATCCATTCATTTGAAGCCTTACCAATTGCGATATTCCTGAGATTGCCGAAGGTTGCTTTTTTCTTGTATTCATAAAAGCTCACATTAGGATACCATTCTTTAAATGCTTTGAGGTCTTGGCAATCATGGTTTTTACCCAGCATAATAATTATTTCTTTTGGTTTAGGCGTCATATTCGAGACAAAGGCTAGGAATTGACCTATGAATCGACCATATCCATCAAAAGCAATGCTCACTAGACTAATATCCATATTCACGACCTTTTGGTATTGTTTCTAATTTTATTCCTTTTTCATCTAGTAAGTAATCGTAGCCTCTTATCTGTGTTTTGGATTCGGGGTCTATTGATTTCAACCATTCAACGCGTTTTTTACGATTCTCGGGGTCAATCATTTTCAAGTGATAGAGATTAATATCTAATGATACTTTTTTATATTCAGGGTTAATCGGCCATGTTTTGATGTTAAAATCCATTTCTTTCATCCGTTGGTCGGGGTAGACTGGATATAAACTATACCTATGTTTCTGACCCCATATACCGTCCACCCTATAAGAATCGGAGGTATATAACTCTCTGAAATTGACTCGATAAATAGTTTTACTTTTTAATTTGGTGATTTGTCTAAATATCTTTTCAGCATTTTTTTCAAAACGTTCATCTGGGTCTAATTCTAAAATCCAATCTGCGCCTTTACTAATCGCAATCTCTTTCATCGCTTGACGCATTTTAAGCTCATTGTAGGACTTATTAGAGTTGTCACAGGCTACAATATCATCTACCCATTTTAAGTTATCTAAAACAGCCTTTAAATGATGTTTGTCACGCTCACAATAAACGAACATTGCAACTATTTTCATTCGACCACCACTGTGTCAATTAAACGACGTTCTTTTGTGATGGGGTCTGGATGAGGGTAGCCTAATGCGATAGCCCCACAAAATAATGACTTATCCCATGGGCTAAATCGCTTATAGAAGTATTCTCTATCCTGCACTCTCACTTGAGGGTTTACAAATGCCGTATGTAGTCCTAAAGATGTTGCTACTAACATTGCGGTTTGAGCCATAACACCGGCATCCAGGTATGAATTGTAGTTAACCTCATCGCCGTTATCACCGCCTTTGTAAGCTTCTGGGTTGGCAAATAGCATTAGAACTGTCGGGGCGCGGTAAATCCAACCCGTGCCTCCCACTAAGAGGCCGTTTAAGAGGGCTTTGTCGTCTCTGTCCTGGATAATCTTTACTCGCACACCGAAGCGGTCGCATGAGCTAGGACAGTGCCTTAGACTATCTAGAATCATGTCGAGCGTTTCCTGTTCAACTTGCTTATCATCAAAACGCCGGTTGCTATGGCGCTCTTTAACCAGAGTAATGAGTTCATCACGTTTGCCGCCTGGGTGTGTCTGATGAGCCAAGTATCTAGACTGAAATTCGTCTAACTTTACTTCCTTTATTTCTGCGCCAGTGCTACTTTTCATGAGTAAGACCCTCGACTATCTTTTTCAAATCTTCTGAATATTCTTTATCCATTTTTAGAAAATCTTTACGGACACGTTCAATGCCCATCTTTGTCATGGGGTTGCCACTTATCATCGCTGCATAACGTATAATCCCAGCATTATAATCAAGCGCTCGCTTAAGTAGTGCTAACATGAGAACCTGCTCATTATTTTTCATAAATCGACCTCTCTAGGAACATGTCCCGTATTAGATTTCCTAAGCTATTAGTTTTGAAGGTCGCCTCGTAACTCGATGCAAATGCCCCTTTTGGTATCCAGTCCTTTTGCCGGACTTTCACATCTTTGGTTTTAGCGCCGCCCAATCTGCATAAATTACCGTACATTGAGAGTTTGTTGTACCCGTCTGGTATATCGAGTTCGAGCCACTTCTTTTTATTAACCACAAATGGCACATGAACCTCGTAGCACAGTGGTTTTTCGATACCCATTTCCTTTAACTTGGAGTTTGTTTTTTGCATACGATTGATGTAATAGTTGTATCGGTGTCCATACTTTTCTAGTATTTCTTCGTAGCTACCTCTATGAAAAATGGGTATGCGGTAAACTGGTTTCATAAAGTACATATCGTCGTGCATCCAGATGAAGTTTTCTGATATTTCTGGAGTATTGCAAGCGATGTTTAATATATTATGGGTGTTTTTGGCTATGTCTGAGCCTTGGCGATAGGGTATGTGTGTGATGTTCTGTAGATTAGGCACATCGCCTATAACGAATACCTTACCGTGGCGGGCATGCTTAAGACTTCTCAATGCGTATATGAGTTCGTCTGAGTTGCTGCGGCGGTAAGGTATTACGATGTCCATCAGTTGACCTCTGGTGGCGTCCAGCCTCTCTTTTTCATGTTTTCTGACACGATGTCGTACGCAATACTGCCGTTCTTCATTTCAACAAAAAATAGTCTCAAATCAACTTCATTCTTTTTGATCTGTGGAGTGATTGAACGTTGTATTGCTTCCTCTACGGTATCTAAATACGTCTTTATGGATCTATCTATGTCTAGTTGACATAGGGCGGATGGATAGTCTTTATCGCAACGACCGCACCAAATAAAGCCTTGATATTCGCTCCACTCCAAATATTCATCTTGTTCAAACTTACAGGCAGGACATATATACCCCAGCTCAAGTGGAGCATCAAAAATGATAGTTCCTTCCGACAGATATTCGTCACGCCTGCCTACGAGCTTTTCTGCCCGCTCGTTAGTAGAGCACTGTTTAGTAGACATAATAAATTCCCAACTCAATAGGTGTAGCCCTGGCATGACTAAACTTCTCAAATAGCTTATCATCTTCTTCGATAGCTTTAATCTGCTCATTGAACCACTTTTGGACTTGGCGGTATTTGCTGTTTTTCGTGACCATTGTGAGTCCTTGAGTAACTCCTCGGATTGTTGCGGTACGATGGTATATATGTATCTCATCCTCACCCGCGGTTATGATAGCTTTGTGGTTCGTGTACTTATAGCCAGTCCCTAGCTGATGACGGTGGGTAAACTTAGCTTTATGGCGTGTCTGATAGACATAGAGGCTATCTATCTCCGGTGTCTTTTTGCTCACTGTGTTGCGGTTTGTTAGGTCTATTACGCTCATAATAACTCCATAATAACCTTGATAATAATTGCAGCCATCACTGTTGCGACAACGCCAACGAGATATCCTTTGTGAAATTCTTTACTCATACTTCCTCCAACCGCTCTAGTGGCTCATTTAAACTTAATGCTTGCTTACCGTTTACGATAAACGGTAGCGGTATTTCATATTGCTCAGCCTCAGCTTTCCACTCAGGGTTTCGAGTAACTCGGCGCTGTTCGATTTCAATGCCACGTTTTTGAGCATAGGCTTTGAGGTTACGCCATTGCTTCGCATGAGTACAGGGTAGACAAGTGCGGGTATAGACTATCATTTGTCGCCTCCCCTACTTTTAGTGTACTTTTTTATAAATTTCTTCTGAGAATTGCTGTCAACGACACCTATATAAAAATGACTAGGCAACACAAGCCTTAACAGCCACAATTTAAATATGTCAACAGTACCCACCTTGCTCGCTTTAGCTACATAAAATGCATACGGGCGTATATCCCTCATAGCGCTCGCTCCAGTAATATCACGCTACCAATTACAGCCAAATACCCTAAAGTCCCTATGCCAGCAAAATAGGCTATAGGTATCGCTATCCATACCGCCAAGCACACCGAACAGTCAGGCATACCGACTTTTCGCAGTTTTGAGAGTATGCCGAAGGGCCCGGGGTACTCAGCTAGCAAGGCTGCTAATCCGTATGTTCCTAGTATTCCAATAATAATTTCAATCATATATGCCGCTCCAGTTTTGTTAGTACGAGCTCTAATCCGCACGTTTGGTTTCTATATCCCCCTGCTTTAAAGTCGCAGTATGATAGCAATTCTGGTAATGATCTCATCTCATTTCTCCTAATTAGTTCTCGTAGCCTCTCGAGTCGCTTTATATAGTTGCGGTGATCATATCGTATTAAGAATGTCTGGAGCCCTGTACAGACTATTGTCTTGTCATCAGTCAGAATAAAAGTTAGATTCTTCCTCGGTTTGTATATATCGTAGTCAACATAAGTGAAGCCTTCTATACTAGGTCTTTCACTCACTAGGCTTCTTTGCATGTGTGGCTACTTTCTTTCCCCACCGACGAGCGATTTTATTCCATCGCTATGCGAGAGCCGTAGGGGGTGAAAGGAGATAAAAAAACATACTCTATGTACGGCTCAAGACGCAAAGAACTAGAGCATCCGTAGATACTCTCGCATAGTGATGGAATTGTTAGTTTTACTTAATTAATGATGTGTGAGCAGTCGGGGCGATGTAAGTCCACCTACGCTCTATATCGCATCCCCGCTTAAGAAGAAGTCTCTATAGATACTCTTAGCTCGGTGAATGTAACGCTCCTCTAGAAGGACATCGCCCAGGCTACTCACACATAAGGCTCTCATAGGGACGCAATATGGAAATAGCAACACTCTGAAAGTGCTGCGTCTATTGCTTGTCCCGTAGAATGAAACTGTTAGAAACAGTTTGTAGGCGATCTGTAAGTTTGGCCCATACAGAACACCCTATGAAAGCCCCATTAAATTAAGTTATCGACTCTTATAAGTTCTAAAATCAACTATATTTATAATAGCATAACCCTTTTCAAAATACAATAAGAAAAGTGCCACATTTAGTGGAACATCTCCCGGCGAGTCCACCACAGCCCGCTTGAGTTTATTGTAACACTTGCTCCTTATTTACTTATTTAGTTGTTGGTTGTATTGAAAAGTGCATGCACTTTTGGTATAATAACCGGCATGTAAAGATGCCGGTATAAATACGACTCAGATGACGCAAGTACTTATTGAAGTTGGACTTATACGCGCCCGGAGACATCCAGGTCTTACCGATGAAGAGAAAGAACGATTCAAGAAACGCCGTATTGAGCGAATGAAAATGAGAAATAGTACCAAGTCCTGATAGTTCACTCATCTTCTTCCTCTTCCTTCATGGCTTTCCAGTAGGGGCTATAATGGAGCTCGCAGTTATCGATAAATGCGTCACCGAGTTCATGCTTTATGCGAATGTATAGCTGCGGTGAAAGCTCGATAAGAAAGTTGCTTTCATCATTTGGTTTATTCATTATTCCTTACCTCCGGAAAGTACCTCAATATCCCGAGACATTCCTTCTATGACACTTTCTATTGGTTCAATCTCAGAGATATACGTATATTCACGACCGAGCATATCTTTTTTCTGCTCACCAATCTTATCCGCTAGCTGTACGTGGGCGAGGTCTCTTGCTATTTCAAGGTCATTCTTAATCCTTTGTAGAAGGATACGTAGTTGTTCGTTACTCATTCCTTATCTCCATGTATAAAATACTTAGCTGACTCTATATAACCCTTAAGGAGTACTAACTTTGTTTTGTCCATAACAGGCGATCCTATAGGATTAACATGGACTGATACACTGGCCGCATCCCCTAGTTCTATGAGTCTTTCAAGCCATTTTACTGGCACTTTAACCTGCTGGTCTGATAAGTTTCCTTTGGTACTAATAGAGATCAACTTGGGCACAAACTCTCTGTTTACCGCATCTTCCCATGCACTCATGACCAATCCTTTCTTACTTGCTCTATAGCTGCCATAAGACCATACTCGTCTTCGTCTCCCCATATCTCTTTGTATTTGTGTAGAATTTCATCGGCAAATTTATTTACTGTGTCGGAGAGGAGCTGCTCGATCTCAATCGCAGAGTTCTTGAATTCTGCTTGTTGGAGGAGGGCTAAAGCGCCATCTACCATGTGATTGATAGGACTACCAGTACGAAGACGACCCATCATTACTGATTCGTTATATAGTTTCTCTAGTTCTTCTCTCTGTGTCATTAGAGCTACCTTTCTCGTGAATATCGTTTTATAGCCAACGTGTTCATTGATTACATAACTCAACTCTTTCTTGTCATCACGGATTTGTACGCGCTGAATCCAGTATTTACTTGCGTATTTATCGTTGGGATGTTGTGAGGCTATCCATGACTGTGCATGCCATTTGATTTTGAATATGACCATCGGGCAGCCTCTTGATCGAGAACTATAAACGGCGTACATAACAGTATTCATTTCACTGCCTCCTTTAATATATGCAAGCCAACTTCTGGCTCTACTGCATTCCTAAGCAGCAACCTTTTTCTTGTTATCTTGAATGGCGTAAGATCAACCCCCAGGCTTGCTTCAAGTTCTGTGACATTTTTTCTAATCACCCACTTACCGGCACTTGTTTTACTGGTTGTAATACCAGATGGCTTGACTGCAATCTTTTCAATGTCGAAGTTGGCCCAGTACCAGTGTATGCCGATCGGCTGCGGCTCAATCAGTGGCTTGTAGTAGGCCTGGACATTCTCGATGGCATACTTGCCCTTGAAGTGATGCTTTAAGAATAGTATTTCTTGGTAGAGGCGCATGTCTGGATATACACCAGCAACTTTGCCTCCGTGAAAACCTAATCCATACCTTGCTCGGCTATGTGTCGGGCATGGTGGACTACTCCAGATGAAGTCAAACTCTTTGTAGTGATCGAGCAAATACTGGTGTGCATCGGCCACAATCACGGTATCGTTTGGATAGAGTTGTTGGTAGACTGCTGCGATCTCTGGATCAAGCTCTACCGCTGTAATGTCGTGTTCATCACCCCAGAGCTTGCGATTACCGCCTATTCCGGCATAAAGGTTGAGAATTCTCATCTATTTCTTCTCCATTTCTGGTACTCAATTTCTTCATAGATACAATGCGCGACGTAGGCAACGATCATGCTAAAGATGAATAGCGCAATAAGTAGGGAGAGTAGTACCAACACGTCATTCATGCCTCTACAGCTTCAAAATACTCTTTAACACTAATACCGAATGCATGAGCTTGTGCTAGGTCTGCATCTGCTTTCTTGCCTACTTCAGGTTCAACCCATTCGATATATGACTTACCTTTAATAGATGGATGTTCCATCAGCATGCAGTATTCAGTACGTCCTGTGTCCATAAAGTTATCTACTTGGTATAACTCGGTAGGTTTGTTTAAACTCCATGGGAAAGTTGCCGCGCAGTAATCTTCGCCAAACTTCTCAAGTAGTTTAGAATACTTTTCACCAGTTGCTATTTTCTTAGCTTTCATTTCTTTTAATAAACGGTCTGGTCTAAGCATCTGTATTGCTACAGCTCGTTGATCTGCGCCAAGGTTTAATTTTGCTAGTTCTGGAAGGGTCATCTTCTGTTCAACAATACGTTTCCAGGTTGGCTCTTCAAAAGCTACTCCGTGTAAAAACCATAGTTTGTAGCCGTCCCGCCACTCAATAGCTGGGAGTTGGTCGGAGTCGAGGTTTTTACTAATATCACGACGGACAGACTTTGGACGGCGGCATACAATAGCAAAATCATTTAAGAAAACAGCGAAGAAGACACCACTTTTTAGATAGTCTAGGTATTTCTTCAGTCCCTCATGTTCTGTAATTCCTATTCGATAGAAAAAGTCATAAAATGAAAACTCAGAGCGCCATGCTAGTGTCTCATATGACCATGAAAATTCTTCTAGTTTTTGGTCCCACACTTGGCCCGACACTTGGCCCGACACTTGGTCCCACACTTGGTCCCACACTTGGCCCGACACTTGGCCCGACACTTGGCCCGACACTTGGTCCCACACTTGGCCCGACACTTGATCCCGCACTTGGCCCGACACTTGGCCCCACACTTGGCCCGACACTTGGCCCGACACTTGGCCCGACACTTGGCCCCACACTTGGCCCGACACTTGGTCCCACACTTGGCCCGACACTTGATCCCGCACTTG